>CAZGXF010000023.1:0-25833 GCA_964529575.1 uncultured bacterium | reverse complement strand
AGATCGACGCCGCGACGATCGGCGACGACATCGAGGACTGGTGAGCGTCTGGCCCTCGGCCCCGCCTCCCGGACCACGCTCACGCGCGCGCGCCATGGGGTGAAGCCGGCCCTCCCCCGCCTCAGCCGAAGCTGCGGCGGGTCATGGTGCCCCACTTGCCGCGCTTGCTCCGGATGCCGAAGGTCGCCACCAGCCTCACGACCGCCAGCCAAGGCCGGTACCACAGGCTCTCGGTGACGACGGCGTTCAGGAGCCGCAGGCGGTCCTCGGCGCGGTGCGGGGCGTGCGGTAGCAGCACGTCGAGGGCGGTCGTGCCGAGGCTCACCAGGAGCCCGTATAGCAGCGCCAGCGCGAAGAACGCCGCGGCGAACCCCAGGTCGAGGTGGCCCGTGATCGCCAGCGCCGCCACCAGCACGTAGCCGGCCACCTCGAACACGGGCGACATGCCCTCCACGAACCACATGTACGGCAGGGCGAGGAAGCCGATGCGCCCGTAGCGGGGGTTGAAGAGCATGTCGCGGTGCGTCCACAAGGTCTCCCACAGCCCGCGGTGCCAGCGGTCGCGCTGGTTGCGCAGCACCCGGGGTTCCTCGGGCACCTGCGTCCAGCACACGGGGTCCACCAGGTACTCGATGCGGTAGGGCTCTCCCCTGTCCCGGAAGTAGCGGTGCAGCCGCACCGTGAGCTCGAAGTCCTCGCCCACCGTGTCGGTGCGCCAGCCGCCGATGGCGATGAGCGCGCTGCGCCGGAAGAGCCCGAACGCGCCCGAGATCAGGACCAGGCAGCCGAGCTGGCTCATGGCGACCCGGGCGGCGGTGAACGCCCTGGCGTACTCGAGCTGCTGCATGCGCGCCAGGAAGTTGCGCGGCGTGCGTGCCAGGCGCACGCTGCCGCCGTTGACGACGGCCTCGTTCACTGGCCGGATGGCGCCGCCCAGGGCCACGAGCGTAGGGTCGTCGAGGAAGCGCTTGCCGGCCAGCAGCAACGCCTCGGGGTCGACGAGGCTGTCGGCGTCGATGACCACGGCGATCGGGTAGCGCGCCTGCTCGAGGGCCGTGTTCAGCGCGTCGGAGCGGCCACCGTTCTCCTTGTCGATGACGGTGAGGCTGGGGTGCGTGGCGCTGCGCCACGTGCCGCGCACCGTGGCGTGCGGGGTGATGCGGCGCGGGCTGGCGAGCGTCGGGACCAGCTCGAAGGCCTCGTGAAGCACCCGCATCGTGCCGTCCTTCGAGCCGTCGTTGACGATGATCAGCTCGTACTCCGGGTAGTGCATCCCCAGCAGGCTGCGCACGCTGCCCACGATCGTCGCTTCCTCGTTGTAGGCCGCCACCAGGAAGCTCACGGGCAGGTAGGTGGAGGCCCTAGTGAGCGCCGTCTCCTCGAGGCGTGACACCCTGCGGTCGCGCATGAGGAGCGCCCGAGCCGCCAGCACGAGCCCGCCCAGCTGAGTGCCGTTGATGACCGCGAAGGCCAGCAGCACCACGAGCTGGAGGGTGTCGACGAGCGTCATAGGGCGGGCTCGGCCGCCAGGGGCGGGGCCAGGGTGTGCCCGAGCGCCACGGGGTCCTCCTCGGGGCCGTGCAGACTGGCCAACGCCAGGGCGGCGACGTCCCTGCCGAACCTGTCCGGGTGCGAGGCGGCAGCCCGCCTGAGCGTGGCCTCGCCGGGCGCGCCGCTGCGGGCGAGCGCCTGCGCGGCGGCGCGGCGCACCTCCCACTGGCGGTCGCCCAGCAGGCCCCAGAGCGCGTCCATGGCGACGTCTGGCGGCATCCACGCCAACGCGTGTGCGGCCTGCACGCGGGTGCCCATGTGCGCGGAGTCGGCGGCTCCCAGGACCTCCCCATGCGCCTCCTCGGGTACGTGACCCACGCGCGCCAGCGCGCGCAGGGCGGCCGCCACGGTCTCGTCCTCCTCGGCGCCCAGCAGGGCCCCGGTGGCGAGCTCCAGCGCCTCGGGCCGGCGCGAGAGCCCGATCGCCTCGAGGGCGGCTACGTGCGCTACCTCCGGCTGCCGGCGCCTGAGCAGGTGTCCGCACAGCCAGGCCAGGTGGTCGCCGGACTCGACGAGCACCGTGGAGAGGAACGTCCGCGCGCCGGCCGGGTCCTTGGCTCGGCGCAGGTGGTCCTCTATGGCCGCGGCGACGTCGGAGCCGATGGGCTCGGGGTGCTCCTGCGCGGCCAGCACCCTGGCCATGCCGAGCAGGGCGGCCCGGGCGCTCCTGACGTCGGCTCCCCTGGCCGCGCGCGCGAAGAGCGGCAGGGCCTCGGGCATGGCGATCCACGCCAGGCGTTCCAGCGCCGCCGTGGCGCGGCTCCGGGGAGCCCCGACGCCCCTAGAGCCGGCCGCCAGCTCCGCGGCCAGGACGCCGGTGCCCACGAGGGCGGTCCTGACGCGCTCCGCGCCCTCGCCGGTGAGGTGCTGGAGGATCCGGGCCGCCGCCTCGGAGGCGACGTCGCGCACGCCGGGCGGCACGAACGGCGCCCGCTCGCCGGCGGCGACCTCGGCCCAGACCCGGGTCCAGGTCGCGACGCGGCGCTCGCGTCGCCGCGCGGCCTCGTGCCTGACCGCGACCACGGCCAGGTGCGCGAGGGCCACGGCAGCGAGAGCCACCCCGGCGACGGTCAGGGCGGCGACCAGCGCGCGCCAGGCGCCGGCCGAACCCTGCCCGCTGACGAACCACGCGAGCATGGCGAACATCGACGCGCTCACGGCAGCCGCCACGGCCAGGATGGCGACGAACAGCGGCGCCAGGCCGGCGCCGAGCATCAGGCGATCTCGGCCCCGTCGATGAGCAGGGGCTTCGCCACGGAGACCGAGGACGGTGGCGCGTGCGCCCGCGGAGGGGCGGCACGCTTCGCGCGCGCCACGCGGGCCAACAGGGACCTCAGGTCGAACGGCTTCGGCACCACGTCGCCGGCGCCGGCGGCGAACGCCGCCTCCACCTGGTCGGGGCCGGCGACGTTGCTCACGACCACCACGGCCGCGCCCGCGGCGGCGAAGGCGCCCACGTGGTCGAGCCCGTTGCCGTCGGGCAGGTGTATGTCCAGCAGCACGGCGTCGGGTACCGGCCCGAGGGCCAGCGCCCGCCGCGCGCTGTCGAGGTCCTCGTAGGTCTCCACGCGCCAGCCCGCGCGCTCGAAGGCGCTCCTGGTGAGCACGAGGACCGCCTCGCTGTCGTCCACCACCCAGAGGGTGCCGGCGGCGCCCTCAGCGGCCGCGACACCGTCGTCGCTATCCCCCACCCCGCACGCACCCCGCGTGGGTCCTGCGACCGGATTGTGCATGAGCAGCACTCTAGGCCAGCGGCTCGCGTCCACGACGAGGACAAAGCCACACGGGCGCGACCTCGGGCCGACGCGGCTGTCGGGCCCGAGCGCTCGGACGTCCCGCGGGCGCGGCCTCGCCCCGCCGCGTTGAGCTCTCCAGGGCCTACCGGCCGGGCCGGCCGAACCGCGCCACGTGTCCGGCCGTCACCCGCACCGGGTCGCCGCCGGCGCCCCCCGTCTCCAGCAGCAGCGCGCCCGTCGCGTCGACCCCCACGGCGACCCCCGTCAGGGACGGCCTCTCCCCCTCGGTCGCCACCGTCACCTCCAGTCCGCGCAGGGCGTCCAGCGGGGCGAAGCGCTCGCGCACGGCCTCGCCGCCCGCGTCGGCCAGCGCGACGCCGCCGGCGAGCGCGAGGAGGACGAGGTCGGACACCTCCTCCGGGTCGCGCGCGCCCAGCGCGGCGCCCCCCGGTGGAGCGTCGGCCACGTTCACGCCCACGCCGGCGACCACCTGCCCGGCCACGACCTCGACGATGATCCCCCCGAGCTTGCCGCCCCGCAGCAGGAGGTCGTTGGGCCACTTCACCGTCACGCCCGCGTCGTACGCGGCGTTCAGCGCCTCGGCCACGCTCACCCCCAGCGCCAGCGTCAGCCACGGCCAGGCCCCGCGGCCCAGGCCGACGGACTGGTAGCTGCCGCCCAGCGGCGAGGCCCAGGCCGTACCTCGCCGGCCGCGTCCCTTGGTCTGCTCCAGGGCGCGCGCGCACAGGCCGGTCACGTCCTCCCCCGCCCGGGCGCGCTCGGTGAGCACGTCCTGCGTGGACGCCACGGTCTCGTACCTCAGTACGCGGAACGCCAGGTCCTGCACCGCTCAGTCAGCGGCCGCCGCCGCCCGCCCGGCGCCGCCGTGCCCCAGCTGCTGGTCGTCCGCGCGCCTGACGCTGAACACGCGGCTCACGCCGCGCTCGGTCGTGACGCCCCAGAGCGCGTCGGCGACCTCGAACGTCGACTTCTGGTGCGTGATGAGGACGAACTGCGTGCCGTGCCGCGCCAACCGCGAGAGGAACGTGCCGAAGCGGCGGATGTTCGCCTCGTCCAGCGGCGCGTCCACCTCGTCGAGCACGGCGACGGGCAGGCCCGTGCCGTCGTCGCCCATCAGGGCGAAGAGGAAGGCGAGTGCCCCCATCGTGCGCTCGCCCACCGAGAGGAGGTGCAGCGACTGCGTCTGCTTGCCGGGCGGCGTCAGCCGGATCCTCACGCCGGTCGGCCGGCGGCCGTCGGTCTCGACCTCGATGGCGCCGCGGGCGTCGGGGCCGAAGAGGTGCTGCACGTGGCGGCCGAACGACGACTTGAGCCGGTCCAGGGCGGCGTCGAGGAGCTCGCTCGTCTCGCGGTCGATGCGCTCCAGCGCCGACCGCAGCTCGGCGACGGCCAGCGTGGCCTGCACGGCCTCGACCTCGAGCGTCTCGCGCCGCGACCTGACCTCCTCCAGCTCGCCGGCGGCGCGGTGGTTCACGGCGCCCAGGGCCTCGAGCGCGTCCGTCACCTCGCGCAGCCGCTGCCTGGCGACGCGCTCCGAGACGTCGAGCTGCGCCACGCCGGGCGGGAAGTCCTTCAGCTCCTCGTTCACCAGCTCGAGCGCGGTCTCGCGCCGCGCCGACTGCACCTTCGCCTCCTCGATCGCCTGGGCCACGAGGGCCTGCTCCTCGTTGCGCCGCGCGAGCTCCTCCTCGAGCTCGATGACCACGCCGCGGGTGCGCACGACCTCCTTCTCCTCGTCGTCCACGCCGGCCGGGAGCTCGGCCCTCGCCGCCTCCAGGCGCCTGGCGGCGCTGGCGAGCTCCTCGCTCGTCGCCTCGCGCTCGCGCGCCACCAGCTCCAGCTCGGCGCCGATCTCGTCCAGGCGCAGCCGCGCCCGCTCGAGCCGCTGCAGCGCCGCGGCGTGCGCCGCCCAGCGCTCGGCCAGCAGCTCGCGCTCGTGGCGGCCGCTCGCCACGGCCGCGTCGGCGGCCTCCTTCGCCTGCCGCGCGGCCTCGAGCTCGGCGCGGGCGGCCTCGAAGGCGCCGCGCACGGCGCCAAGGTCGGTCGCGTCGGCCTCTTCTCCGACGGCGGCGCGTGACTCGGCCTCGGACCGCGCCTGGGCCAGCGCGGCGCGGGTGGCGGCCAGGCGCTCCGTGAGCTCCTCCACCAGGCGCGCGGCGGCCGCGCGCTCCTCCCGGGCGCGGGCGCTAGCGGCCTCGGCGCGCTCGGCCTGCTCGGCGGCGAGCCGCGCCTCGTCCTGCTTAGACCGAACGGTCTGTCTGGCGGCCTCGAGGTCGCGCAGGGCCGCTTCCGCGGCCTCCTGGGCGGCTTCCGACGCCGCCTCGGCGTCCTCCAGGTCGGCGGCCAGTCCCAGCACCGTGCCCTGCTGCGAGCGCTTGCCGCCGCTCATGGCACCGGAGGGCTCGAGCACGTCGCCTTCCAGGGTCACGCAGCGCGGGCGGTGCCGCTCGGCGCGGGCGATGGCCGTGGCGGTGCGCAGGTCGCGCGTGACCACCGTGCCGGCGAGGAGCATGTCGCGCAGCGTGCGGTAGGCCGGGTCGACCTCGACGAGGTCGGTCGCCAAGCCCACCACGCCGTCGCGCGCCAGCACCGCCGGCGACACGCTGGCGCCGCCGACCCTGACGAGGTCGAGAGGCAGCACCGTGACGTACCCGCCCGCGCGCTTCACGTGCTCGATGACCCGCTCGCCCGTGGCGGCCGTGTCCACGACGACGTACTCGGCGCGCCGGCCCAGCGCGGCGCCGATGGCGGCCTGGTGCTCGGGCGCCACGCGCAGCAGGTCGGCCACCGACCCGATCACGCCGGGTATCCCCGAGGAGAGCGCGGCGCGGGGGCCCTGAGCGTAGCCACGGCGCGCCTCGAAGGCGGCGCGCAGGCGCTCGGCGGCGCGCTTGGTCGACATGGCCTCGGCGGCGGCCAGGGCCTGGCGCTCGTGCACCTCGGCCAGCTCCTGGCGGGCGCGCTCCAGGGCCGCGGCCGCCGCGTCCCGCGCCGCCCGGGCCGCCTCGGCGGCGGCCTCCAGGCCGGCCAGGTCGTCGCCGCTCACGGCCGCCTCGGCGCCCTGGAGGCGCGACGCCAGCTCGGCCTCCTGCTCGGCCAGCGAGGCGGTGCGCGCCTCCAGCGCGGCGGCGTCGCGCTCGCGTGCCGAGGCGCGCTGCCTGGCCGCCTCCAGCGCCGCGGCGGCCGCCGCCTCGGCCTCCCGGGCGCGGGCGAAACGGACTTCGGCCGCGCGCGCCGCCTCCACGAGCCTGGCCAAGCGGGCGTCGGCGGCCTCGACGGTGTCGTCGGGGGCCTCCGGCGCGGTCACGGTCCCCAGGTGCTTCGCCTCGGCGCGCAGGTCGTCGGCGCGCCGCTCCAGGCCGGACAGGCGCGCCCTGAGGCCGGCCGCTCGCTCCTCGGCGACGCGCACGTCGCCGCGCCTGGCCTCGAGCGCCGCGGCGGCGGCTCGCAGCCGCTCCTGCGCCCGGTCGTGGTCGCTCTTCGCGGCGTCGAGCGCGCTGCGGAGCTGGGCGAGCGCGGCCCGCCCCTCGGCCAGGCGCTGCTCGTCCTCGCCGCGCCTCCTGTCGAGGGCCGCGAGCTCGCCGAGGAGCGCCTCCCGCCGCAGCACGGCGGCGGTGTAGCGGAGCCTCAGCGCCTCGACCGTCAGCTCGGCGTGGCGGCGCGCGCCCTCGGCTTCGGCAGCCAGGACCCGCTCGCGCTCCTGCAGCCCGTCCAGCAGCTCCTGGAGCTTCTCCAGGTGCCGGTCCGCGGCCTCCAGGCGCTCGGCGGCCTGGTCGCGGCGGGTGGCCAGGCGAGCGGCGCCGGCGGCCTCGGCCACGTACTCCAGCAGGCGCTCGGGGTCGGCCATCAGCACCTGGCTGACCTCGCCTTGGCCGATCACGGCGAGGCCCGACCGGCCCAGGCCGGAGCCGGCCAGCGCCTCCTCTACGTCCAGGAAACGGGCAGCGCGGCCGTTCAAGCGCAGGCGCGTGTTGCCGTCGCGGTCGAGGCTGCGCCACACCTTCACGCTGCCGCGGGGACCGACGAGCTCGACCTCAACCTCGGCCAGCCCGACGGAGCGCTTGCCGCTAGCGCCGTGGAAGATGAGGTCGGTCTTCTCCTCGGCCCTGAAGGCCGCGGCCCGCCCGCCGCCGGTGGTCCAGCGCAGGGCGTCGATGATGTTCGACTTGCCGGAGCCGTTAGGGCCGACGATGGCCGTGACGCCCGGGGAGAACTCGATGGTGGTGCGGTCCCCGAAGCTCTTGAAGCCTTGCAGGGTCAGGGAGGCGATCCGCACGCCGCAAGATAACCCGGGCGACCCGGGTCCCTCAGCCCCGGTCCTCGCCCTCGTCGTCGGCGGGCGGCAGGCTCTTCCTGGCGGGCACCTTGCCGCCGAGCTGGGCCTGCAGGCTGGCGATGCGGTCCTCCATGCTCCGTTGCAGCTCGTCGAGGCGCTGCCTGAGGCGGATGATCTCCTCCACCCCGGCCAGGTTCACGCCCAGCTCCTGGGTCAGGCGCCTGATCTCGCGCAGCTGCTCGATGTTGCGCTGCGAGTAGAGGCGCGTCTTGCCCGAGCTGCGGCTGGGCTCGATGAGGCCTTTGCGCTCGTACAGCCTGAGGGTCTGGGGGTGCATGTCGACGAGCTCGGCGGCGATGCTGATGACGTAGAGCGGCTTGTCGCGGTCGATCTGCTCCTTGTCCTCGCGCTCCGCCTCGCGCTCGCGCTTGTCGTCGTGCTTGTCCTTCAAGCCGTCCCTCCGGAGGCAAGCTTACGCAACCACCCGCGGGCGGAGCGCAGGGCCCCGCCGACGAGGTCGACGTCGAGCGTCAGGCGCAGGTCGCCCCCGCCCAGGCCGGCGCCCGCGACCACCAGCTCTCGCCCCGTGGTCGAACCAGGGGGCACCTCGACCGTGACGCCCTCGTAGTCCACCCGGGCGCCGCCCGCGGCCTGCCACGGCAGCAGGGGCAGGCGGTCGTGGACGTCGCGGCCGCGCACCTCGGCGGTCGGCGGCAGCACGACCTCCAAGTCCACCAGGAGGTCGCCCGGCGGCGAGCCGGGCCCTCCCAGGCCCCTGAGCCTCAGCTTCGTGTTGCTCTTCGCACCCTTCGGCACGTTCACGTCCACCTGCGCGGTGCCGCGGCGCACGCCCTGGCCGCCGCAGCCCGGGCAGACGCCGGCCGGGGCCTGCACGTCGAACGGCCCCGTGCGCGCGACCGCGCCCTCCGCCGCCGCGCCGAGCGCCGCCCGGCCGGTGCCGCGGCAGACGGCGCACACGCTCGGCCCGGGGACGCGGACGCGCCGGGTGGCGCCGTTCACGGCCTCCCCCAGCGTGAGGTCGAGCCGCACCTCGCGGGTCTCGCCCGGCAGCAGGCCGCTGGAGCGCAGCATGCCGGTGACCATGCCGAACAGCGCGTCGAAGAGCGCGTTGCCGGTGGCGCCCACGGTGGTGACGCGCGACCAGTCGATGGGCACCTCGGCCTCGCGGAACATCTCCCGCCACTGTTCGGGCGAGTAGGAGGGCGTGGCGAACCCGCCCGCCTGGGCGTGGCCGTAGCGGTCGTAGCGGGCGCGCGCCTCGGGGTCGCGCAGCAGGGCGTACGCCTCGGACACCTCCTTGAAGCGCTCCTCGGCCGCCGCGTCGCCCGGGTTCCTGTCCGGGTGGTAGAGCATGGCCTGCTGCCTGTAGGCGCGCTTGATCGCCTCCAGGTCGGCGTCGCGCGGCACGCCGAGGACCTCGTAGGGGTCGCGCTTCGCAGCCGTCACGCCCCGATGGTACATTACTTGAGCCTGACCGACTAAACCCGGTGCTGCGCCGCGCGGCCGGGTCGCCGCGGGTCCCGAGCCTCATACCTTCGGCCGATACGGCCGGGTAGCGCGGCCGCGCTAGGATTCCGATCAGGAGACGCACCGGGGCGTGCGGCCTCGTAGGAGGTGGGATGTGCGCAGGAGCCTGACCCTCTTGGCCGTCGTCGTGCTGGCGCTGCTGCTGGCGGGCTGCCGCAACGAGACGCAGAACCGCATCCGCCGCAGCATCCAGGACTTCACGGCGACGCGGATGTACATAACGATCTACTCGTACGACGGCAAGCCGGTGTACAGCGGCGTGGTGGACGGCAAGGTCACGCGCTCGGGCACCGCCCCCGAGGGCTCCGGCGGCGAGGCGCAGGGCGCCTACATCTTCTGGTACGACGAGCGCGGCCGCTACCACCAGACCGACCTCCCGTACGTCCTGACGTCCTACGACCTGGCCGCCGAGTCTGCGGCCGACGACCGCCAGTGACGCCGCTGAACGTTCGGTTAAGGGCGCCGGCGACGGCGTCGCTGAGCCCTCGACCAGCGCTGGAGTAGCCTGATGGCCACGAGGAGGCCAGAAGTGAGAACCAACCGCCTGCGCTTCGTCCTGGCGACCGCAGCCTTCGGGCTGCTGCTCTCCGCCTGCACGATCACGATCTCGCCCATGCCGAACGTGCAGATCACGCTCAGCGACGAGATCACGGACTTCCGGCCCACTCGTGGCGTCGGCTCCACGTACTTCGTGGGCGACCAGATCGAGTTCCTGCTCACCACCAGGAGCCCCGGCTTCGTGACGCTCACGGCCATATCGCCCGACGGCGACGTCTACGAGCTCTCGCGCAACGTGCGGGTGCCGGGCGGCTCGGTGATCCTGCCCACCCGCGAGCAGCGGGTCGTCTACAACGCCGGCCCGCCGCGCGGCGTGCACCGCGTGCGCGCCACGTTCACCACCTCGCCGACGTCCGGCACGGTCGTCTACCGCGGCCGCCGGGGCGACGCCGAGTGGTCCGCCGCCATCGAGCTCGAGCTGAGGACCCACGACGTGAGGGACGTGGCCGAGACCAGCCTGGTAGTGCGCTGACGGGCGGCCGCCGCAGGAGGGCGCGAACCGTCCGAGCGGCGTCGTGAGGTAGAATGTGTCCCGGCGCGGCGGTGCGCTGCTTGCGTCGCCGGCTGGAGGACTCTCTTTTGGCAGGACATAGCAAATGGGCCCAGATCAAGCGCAAGAAGGCGGTGCTGGACCGTCAGCGCGGCAAGGTCATCAGCAAGCACATCCGCGCCATCCAGTCCGCCGTGCGCACCGGCGGCAGCGGTGACCCCAGCGTCAACCTGCCGCTGAAGAACGCCTTGGCTGCGGCCAAGACCGACAACGTCCCGCTCGACAACATCGAGCGTGCCATCGAGCGCGCACTCGGCGGTGGCGAGGGCGGCAACTTCGAGGAGGTCCTCTACGAGGGCTACGGCCCCGGCGGCGTCGCCATGCTGGTGGAGGCCCTCACCGACAACCGCAACCGCACCGTGGGCGAGGTCAGGCACGTCTTCAGCAAGCACGGCGGCAACCTCTCCGGCTCCACGGCCTGGCAGTTCGACACCAAGGGGATGATCGTGGTCGAGTCGCCCACCGAGGGCCTCGAGGACGTCGCCATCGACCTCGGCGCCGACGACATCGAGCTGGAGGACGGCGCGCTCACGATCTACACCGCGCCGGCCGAGCTCTACGCGGTGGTCGAGGGCCTGCAGGCGCGCGGCATCGAGACGGCCGTGTCGCAGCTGACGCGCGTCCCGCAGACCCTGACGCCGGTCCCGAGCGAGGACGCCCGCAAGCTGCTCAACCTGATGGAGGCGCTCGAGGACCTCGACGACGTTCAGAACGTCTACTCCACTGCCGACCTCGACAGCGTCGCGCTGGTCGGCTAGACCCGGGAGAGGGTGCTGGATGGGCTTTCCAACGGTCAAGTGGGACGACCTGCCGGCCATCACGGCCTCGCAGATGCAGCAGCTGATCATGCTCGCCACGGGCAAGTTCGGCCTGGACAACCGCGTCCTCGTCGAGCACACCGCCCGCAACCTCGTCAGCCTGATCGACAAGGTCGGCTCCGACGGTCCCGTCCTCGTCGTGGCCGGGCGCGGCAACAACGGCTCCGGCGGCCTGGCCGCCGCGCGCCTCCTGGCCGCGCGCGGTCGGCGCGTCTGGGTCGTCCCCACCCACGAGGCCGAGAACTACTCCGGCACCCCCAAGGAGCAGCTGGAGCACCTCAAGCACTTCGAGCGCGTCAAGGTCCGCAACAGCCTCCCGAAGATGAAGTTCGCGGTGATCATCGACGCGGCCATCGGCACGAACCTCGAGGGGCCGCCGCGGGGGCGCACGCTGGACGTGATCACCGTGCTGAACCACGCCGACGCCGACTGCTGCGTGATCTCGCTCGACGTGCCCACCGGCATGGTCGCCGACAGCGGCGAGACGCCCGGCGACGTGGTCAAGGCCGACGTCACCATGAGCATCGCGCTGCCCAAGGTCGGCGTGAAGCCGGGCGGGAACGTCGGCCGCCTCTTCGTGGGCGACCTGTCGCTGCCGGCACCGCTGTTCGAGGCGCTGCGCATCGAGCCGGTGGAGCTGCCGGGCTACCTCACCGAGGTCGTCGAGTAGGGCAGCGACCGCTTCTCGGCGCCGTCCAGGTGGCGCCACCAGTGCTGGAAACGGTTGTGGAGGAGGGGCCCGCGCGCCGCGAGGGGGCCTAGCCTCTCGGCCTCCGCGGCCAGCCCGTCCCACTCCTGCGAGGAGAACGCGCGTAGCGCGGTGACCTCTACCCCGCCGTCCACGGGCCGCCACACGCCGGCCACCTGCCCGTCCAGCAGGACGGTGGGCAGCACGTCGCCGTTGCGCTTCACCACCAGCGGCCTCAGCCCGGGGTCCAACACGCGGCCCGGGACCTCGTGCGCCAGCAGCACGCTGTCCCACATCGGCAGCAGGCGCGGCGGAGCGGGCACGTCCTCGTCCGGCAGGGGCGCGCCAGGCACGTCGAGGAGCTCCTCGCCGCCGGCGCCTTCCAGACGCACCAGGTCGTCGCCGGCGGCCTTCACCGCGTCCCTCACCATCGCGCGCGTCAGGATCGTGAACCGGCCCACGTCGTTCACGGTCGCCGGGCCGAACGCCTCCAGGTACCGCCGCAGCGCGGTGGCCGCCGCCTCCTCCCAGGGCTCGACGGAGGGCGTGGGCGCCGCGCGGAGGGCGTGCCCCTGGGAGAACGACCACGGCCCGCCGTTCGGCGCGTGCCAGAACGGCGCGAACGACCTGAGGGCCCAGAACACCCGCTCGTGCCGCACGCCCAGCCGTTCGCCCAGCCAGTCGTCGACCTCGGCCCGCGTGCGCGGCTGGGCCATGAACTCGAGCAGCCCGGGCAGGGCGTCCAGGGCCGCCTTGGCCGGCACCCCGGCCTCGAGGAAGCGCGGGTCACCGAGGCGCGAGCCCCACAGGCGCCGCCGCATGGTCCCGTGGAGCGCCGGGAAGTCCAGGGCGCTCACGGTGTGGATCGTCATCCGCATCAAGGTCGACCTCGCCACCGCGCCGTCCGCGTAGGCGGCGTCGAGGTCCTCGGGCGCGAAGCCCTCGAGTCGCGCCGCCAGCGCCACGTAGGGCCCGACCGGCTCCTGCGACTGCAGCGCCAACACCCGCCGCGTGCCCTCGGCGGCGGGGAGCGGCGCCCGCTCCAGCAGGAGCTGACGTGCCAGCGTGGCCCTGTTCAGGCGGCGTGCGGTGAGCCTCGACATGTCCGATGGTAAGGCCTCGGGGAGCGCTCCGGGCCGGGGTCGGGGCGTGCCCTCGCCGGAGCAGCGGCCGCGGACCGCTATAGTCCACGGTGCCCATGCGGGACCACGCCCTGCTGGAGCGAAGCGACCTGCTCGACCGGCTGAGGGGACACGCCGAGGCGGCGAGGCGGGGGCAGGGACGCCTGGTGCTCGTGAGCGGCGAGGCGGGCGTGGGCAAGAGCGCCCTGGTGGAGACGTTCCGGCGACGCCACTCGGGGGACGCCGTCGTGCTCGCGGGCGCCTGCGAGGCGATGAGCGCGCCGCCGCCGCTCGGGCCCGTGACCGACTTCGCCGGCGAGCTCGGCGAGGGGTTCGCGCGGCTGATCGAGGAGGGCGCCGCGCCGCAGCGGCTGTTCGCCGCCCTGCTCGACAGGCTCCGCTCCGGGGGTCGCACTCACATCGTCCTCCTCGAGGACCTGCACTGGGCCGACGACGCCACCCTCGACCTCCTGCGCTACCTGGGTCGCCGCGTCGGCGAGGTCAGGGCGCTGGTGCTGGGCACGTACCGCGACGACGGGCTCTCAACCACCCACGGGCTGCGGCGCCTGCTCGGGGACCTGGCGTCGGCCGCGACCGTGCACCGGGTCGAGGTGCCGCGGCTCTCCCGCGACGCGGTCGCCGAGCTGGCCGCCGGTACCGCGGTCGACCCGGAGGCTCTCTACCGGAGCACCGGCGGCAACGCGTTCTTCGTCACCGAGGTCCTGGCGTCGGGTGGGTCGGGCCTGCCCGCGAAGGTCGGGGACGCCGTCATGGCGCGCGTCTCACGCCTGTCCCCTGCCGCCGTCGGGGCGCTCGAGCTCGCCGCGGTCGTGGGGCAGTACGCCGACGCCGCCCTGCTGGGCGAGCTGGGGGCGACCCCCGACGCGCTGGACGAGTGCGTCTCGGTCGGACTGCTCGTCGGCCGCCGCGGCGTCCTCTCGTTCCGGCACGAGCTGGCCAGGCAGGCGGTCCTGGCCGCGATGCCCGCCACCCGGCGCGAGCGGACGCACGCCGCCGTGCTCGACGCGCTGGAGCGCCGAGCGGCGACCGACGTGCAGGGCGCGGCGGTGACGGCGGTCGCGGACCGGGCCCCGGCCGCGCCCGCGGTGTCGCCGGCCGTGCTGGCCCATCACGCTTACCTGGCCGGGGACGGCGCGGCCGTGCTGCGCTACGCCCCTGGCGCCGGCCGCGACGCTCTGCGGCTCGGCGCCTACCGCGAGGCCAGGGAGCAGTTCGCGAGGTCGCTCCGCTACGCGGACCGGCTCGGCGCGGAGGAGCGCGCCACCCTGCACGAGCTGCACGCCGAGGCCTGCGACTTCACCGGGCACGCCGAGGAGGCCGCGGCCTCGCGACGCGCCGCCGCCGACCTGCTGGCGGGGCCGGAGCACGCCGAGCGCAGGGCCAAGGTCCTCAGCCAGCTCACCTGGACGCTGTGCTTCATGCTGCGCGACGACGAGGCCGGGGCGGCCCTCGAGGAGGCCGCCGCCGCGCTGGAGGCCCGGCCCGGGTCGCCCGTCGAGGCCTACATCAGCTTCCTCCACGGTTGGCGCAGCTACACCCGAGGCGAGGCCGGGCTGCGCTGGGCGCGCGCCGCCGAGGACCGGGCGTCCCGCAGCGGGAACCGGCACGTGCTGGTGCGCGCCAAGACGATCGCCGCCATGGCCCTGGCCGTGAACGAGCGCGTCGCGCCGGCCCGGAGGGAGCTCGCCGCCGCGGTGGAGCTGGCGACCGGCGCGGACGCCGACCTGGCCGTGGTGGCGCACTTCCAGGTGGGCTCGGCGCTGCTGGAGACGTTCCGCTGCTGCCCGGCCGAGAGGCTGCTCCGGCGCGCCCAGGAGCTGGCGCGGCGGGACGGGTTCGATGGCCTCCTCCACCCCGCGGTCGCCCTGCAGGCGCTCGCCCACCTGCGGCGCGGCCGCTGGGACGAGGCCGAGGCGGCCGCCGCGTGGGTGCTGGAGCGCTCCACGCCGACCCCCACCGCGCGCGTGTGGGCGACGCTCGTCCGCGCGCTGCTGCAGGTGCGGCGCGGTGAGGACGGGCCTCGCGAGGCCCTGGAGGAGCTGGTGGAGCTCACCGAGGGCTCGCCGCGCATCGCGGTGGTGGTGGCCGTGAGCGCCGCCTTGGCCGAGGCCGCGCTGGCCCGCGGCGACGAGGAGGCCGCCCGCGCCGAGGCGGAGAGGTCGTACGAGCGCGTCGTCGCCGAGGGCAGCCCCTGGCACGCGGCGCACCTGGCCTACTGGGTGTGGCGGGCCGGCGGCGAGCCGCGCCTGTCGGCCGACGCGCGCGGCCCCTACGCGATGCAGGTGAGGGGCGAGCCGCGCCGGGCCGCGCGGCGCTGGGCGCGCCTGGGCTGCCCCTACGAGCGAGCGACGGCGCTCTCCGAGTCCGACGACGTCGAGGACCTGTCGGCCGCCCTCCGGACGTTCGACGCCCTGGGCGCGCGGACGGCGCGGGAAGCGGTCGCGCGGCGGCTGCGCGCTCTGGGCGTGCGCGGGGTGCCGCGCGGTCCGCTACCCGCCACGCGGGCCCACCCTTCGGGGCTCACGCCGCGCGAGAGGCAGGTCCTGGCGCTCATGGCCGAGGGCCTGCGCAACGCCGAGATCGCGGCACGCAACGGCGTGAGCCCGCGCACCGTGGACCATCAGGTGTCGGCGGTGCTGGGCAAGCTCGGGGTGCGGTCGCGGGCCGAGGCGGTCGCGGAGGCGTTCCGCCTCGGCCTCGTGGACGAGTCGTCGGGGACGGGAGGTTGAACGCGGCCGCTACCGGTCGGTGGTGGCGCCCGGGCCCACCTGGCAACCTTCCGGCGCCACGACGCCCTCGGTGATCGTCAGCGGCCCCTCGGCCGGTGCCTCGAAGAACGTCGCGATGAGGACCGTGACGTCGCCACCGGGGTTGTAGGCGGTGTGGACGTTGCCCCGTCCCGGGTCCCAGAACGCCGTCCCGGCGGCGTAGGGGTGCTCGCTGCAGTCGCTGGCCGGCACGTACACGAGCTCGCCCTCGGCGACGTTCACGAGGATCGGCCCGGGGTGCGTGTGCCAGGGGAACGTCGCGCCAGGCTGCACCGTGATGCGCGCGACCGCCGTACGCGAGGGCTCGGGCACCTCGAGGTCGAGCCGGCTCGAGCCCTGGAGCGCCACCGCCAGCGTCATCGCCACGTCGTCGGGGAACTCGGCCCTGTCGGTGAGCATCTCCACGACTATCGGCTCGGGGTCCGCGGCCTGCGCGGCCAGAGCGACGTCTCCGGCGACGCCCTCGCGGGCGCGCTCACGCGCCGCGGCCACGGCCAGCAGCGCCAGGCACGCCGCCACCGCCACGGTTGAGGCCGTCACGGCCCCGCCGTGACGCCGCCTCACGGCGCCGCCTCCCGAGGCTGTTCGACCTGGTTCCCCGCCTCCCGCCAGGCGCGGAACCCGCCGTCCAGGTGTGCGACGTCCACGTACCCCAGCTCCTTCAGCGCCTTGGCGCCGAGCGCGGAGCGGGAGCCGGCGGAGCAGTAGAGGATCACCCGCTCGTGCGGCTGCAGCGCGGAGATGTGGTACGGGCTGGCGGGGTCGGCGTGGAACTCCAGCATCCCCCGCGGGGCCAGGACCGCCCCGGGGATCACCCCCTCCTTCGTCTCGTGCGGCTCCCTGAGGTCGACGAGAACGACCTCGCCGCGCTCCAGCTCGCGCGCCACCTCGATCGGGGAGAGGTTCTCGACCTCTTCCTTCGCGCGCTCCACCAGGTCCTTGACGCCAGGCATGAGGCCTCCCTTCCCGCCGCGCGCCGCGGGCGTAGGCCGTCGCGAGGTCTTCGCGGGGCGCCGGCGTGGGGTCAGGGTGCCGGAAGGGCGCGGCGGCGCGCATCGGCGTCGCCGCCTACGTGCGCCGCCGCGGCTGCCTAAGCCGGGGCATGCGCGCCCCTACGCCCAGGAGCGCTCGGTCGAGCGCCACCGCACCTGCGGGCGCCTGCGCCGCACGGCGCCGACCGGACGGGCTCGGCTGCGGCTCAGCGCGCCGTCACGGGCATCAGCGCGCCGCCTGGCGCACGCCCCGGCCCACGTTCAGCCCGCCGGTCCCGGCGTCGGGCTGGCGGTGGAACAGGACGTACTCGGTGGCGACGAGCACGCCATCGATCGCCTCGGAGCGCAGTACGAGCCCGTCCCAGAGGGGGTCGCCTGACGACCCCACGACGACGAAGGTGCCGTCCGGGCTCATCTCGTACGTCACCGTCGGCGGAGGGTCGGGCCTCACCACGCTCGCCTCGCGGGCGATGGCGCCGTCCGGGCCCGGCTCCGCCGGCTCGTTGCTGCCCACGGTGAGGATGTTCGCGGTGCCGTCGCCGTTGTAGCGAGCCACCAGCCACACGGCGCTGGCCGGTGCCGCGTCGTCGGGCCCGGCGCCCAGGCCCGCTACGAAGGCGTAGACGCCGTCCATGCTCGCGGCCGTGAACCCGCCGCGGTCGGCGCCCTGGCCGGTGCCCCACACCAGCGCTACAGAGGCG
The DNA here is from genome assembly GCA_964529575.1 of uncultured bacterium. Taxonomy (GTDB): domain Bacteria; phylum Deinococcota; class Deinococci; order Deinococcales; family Trueperaceae; genus DASRWD01. The sequence goes on along the minus strand of CAZGXF010000023.1, from coordinate 8,484 downwards.
ACGACGAGCATCGCCCCTCCGAAAAGGTACTGCCGCCAGCTCAACGAGGTCCGCACAGACTCACCTCCACGGTCGAAGAGGCTCCTGGTGGTCTTCCAGCGCGGGTCATCTCCTCCCCGTCGCGTCGTTGCCAGCGGGGAGACGCTTCGACGGTCCAGCGAGCGGACGGCTTGGCGAGAGGCGGCCAGGCTAGCACCCACCGCGACGACGCCCCGGCGCAGCCGTCGCAGCGCGTAAGGTTCCCGTCAGCGCCGTTCCTCTACCGTCCGGCCGTGACGACGGCGCACCGCCTGCCAGACGCGACCGACCCGCACGCCTCGGGCAGCCGTTACGAGGAGATGTGGCGCCGCACCCTGCTGGCGTTCATCCCCATCGGGGCGTTGGCGTTCTTCGTCGGCTGGGCCCTGGAGGTCCCCAGCGCCCAGGCGACCAGCTTCGACCTGGTGCTCTACCCGGTCATGGGGGCGGTCCTGCTGGCCCTCGAGGCCGTGCTGGCCTTCGGGCGCAGGACGCTGCCGCTGGTCGTGCTGTCCATCATCGTCGGGGCCAGCACGTTCTTCTTCCTCAAGCTGGGTTGGCTGCTGTTCCTGGCCCCCGCCGGCACCGACCTGCAGGCGCAGTTCACCGAGACGCTGTTCTGGATCCCGGTCGTCTACCTCCTCTCCTTCATCCTCGAGGAGGCGCGCCTGGGGCAGCTGGCGGTGAGGGCGTTCACGGGGGGCGTGCTGCTGCTCGCTGGCTTCTACGCCGTCCCGGGGGTGGTGGCCGGCAGCGTCGACTGGGGCGTCGTCTACTCGCTCATCGAGCTGAACCTGGCCAACACCGTCCTGCTCGCGCTCACGTCGGCGTTCATCCGCTTCAAGGAGAGCTACACGCGCACGCGCGCCCGCATGGAGGAGGCGGAGCGGCACGCCTACCACGACGCGCTCACCGGGCTCGCGAACCGCCTCCGGCTCAACGACGAGCTGGAGCGGCGCCTGGCCCGGGCGCGGTCCGCGGGCGGCCGGGTCGCGGTGCTCTACCTGGACGTGGACGGGTTCAAGGTCGTCAACGACACCCTCGGCCACGAGGCCGGCGACGAGCTGCTGCGGTCGGTCTCCCGCCGCCTGCAGGACGAGCTGGGGCGCGAGGACGTCATGGCGCGCATGAGCGGCGACGAGTTCGTGATCGTGCTCGACGACGTCGAGAGCCCGCAGGCGGCGATGTTCACGGCGCGCAAGCTGCAGGCGGCGCTGGTGACGCCGTTCGAGCTGCAGGACCTGGCGCACCACGTCACCGCCAGCATCGGGATCTGCATCTTCCCCGACGACGCCTCCGACGGGTCGACGCTGCTGCGGCACGCCGACTCGGCGATGTACCGGGTCAAGCGCTCGGGCAAGAACGGCGTGCAGCGCTACCGCGACGACTCGGACGCGCTCGTCGAGCGCCACCGCAACCTCGAGCGCGAGCTGCGCACCGCCCTGAGCGCCGACAACGACCAGCTCTCGGTCGTCTACCAGTCGATCCACGACCTGGAGACCGGCGAGCTGGAGAAGGTGGAGGCGCTGGCGCGCTGGCACCACCCCAAGTGGGGCCACGTGCCACCCCACGAGTTCATCCCCATCGCCGAGAGGAGCGGCCTCATCGTCGCCCACGGCGAGTGGATGCTGCGCGAGGCCTGCCGCCAGGCGAAGGCGTGGGAAGCGCTGTCGGGCCAGGGCGTCGTGGTGTCGGTGAACGTCTCGGCCATGCAGTTCGCGCACCCCGGCTTCTACCGCACGGTCGAGGCCGCGCTCGAGGACAACGCCCTCCTGCCGGAGCTCCTGGAGATCGAGCTGACGGAGGGGATCGTTATGCACGGGGTGGACCACGTGACGGAGACCCTGCAGCGCCTGCAGCGCCTCGGCGTGAGGATCGCGATCGACGACTTCGGGACCGGGTACTCCTCGTTCGCCTACCTGCGCGACCTGCCCATCGACACCGTGAAGATCGACAAGAGCTTCGTGAAGGACCTGGGCTCTCCCCTGCACGCTCCCCAGTTCGCCCTGGCGCTAGTCGAGGCGATCACGCACGTCGCCAAGCACCTCGACCTCGTCATCGTCGCCGAGGGCATCGAGACCGAGGCGCAGCGCCAGGTGCTGCGCGACCTGGGCTGCCAGCTCGGCCAGGGCTACCTCTTCTCGCGCCCCATGCCCGCGGCCGACGTGCTGCCCTTCCTGCCGCTACCCGCCGGCGAGGAGCGGGCCGCCCGCGACACCCTGGTCAACTGACTCGAGCCACAGGGTCATGGCGCCCACGACGCGGTCGCCCGCCGCCGCCTGGCAGCGGTACCGGCGCGCGCTCTCCACCTCGGGGTGACCGCCGAAGCCGGCGCGCATGGCGCTGAACACGGCGCGTTCGCCCGCCCAGACCAGGTCGCTCGCCTCGACCTCGCCGCGCACCACCCGGTACGGCTCCCCGTGCAGGCGGCCGGCCAGGTACGAGAGCTGGCCCATGAGCACCGCGACGGGCAGCGCCGGGTAGCTCTCGAAGTGGCCGACGCAGGCCGCTGCGGGCACCTCGTCAACGACCTGCTCGCCGCAGTCCGGGGTCCCGTGCCACGACGTCGTCAACAGCGCGCCGTAGGGGCTGGGCGCCGCGGCCGTGGGCCGTGAGCGGGTCCTGAAGAGGCGCTCGAAGGCCGACTCCGTCAGCACCGTGTAGTCGATCTCGAACGCGGCCAGGGGCGCGCCGGCGGCGGTGGCCACGACCGCGGCGCGACTGGCGCGCTTGTCGAGGGCGAGCAGGCGCGCCACGAACCGCACCGGGGTGCCGTACGGCGCCGCGTTGGGCGCGTAGCGGCACTCGGCGCGGCGCGCCAGGTAGTACCGGCGGGCGCCGTCGGACTGCGTCAGGGCGGCGAGCGAGAGGCCCGCGATGGCGGCGTGCCGGCCGAGCTCGGCGGCCGGCATGGGGCCCGTCTCCTGCACCGGCGGCGACTCGGCGGTGGCGGTCGCGTGGAGCTCGAGGCCTTCGAGGCTGACGTCCTCCAGCGCGAAGTAGGGCGGGCGCACGCAGATCCGCGAGAGCAGGTCTGGCGTGGCGACGCGACCGAGCGGACCCGGTACGTGGATGCGCGGCGAGATCATGACGTGGTACCCCCGTCGTGGTCAGCCCTCCTGTGGCTGTCCCCGTGCGCACTGTTACCACGGCGGGCGCGCGGACGCGTCGGATCGCGCCCGAGACGGCAGGTCCGACGTCGGCAGGCGGACGAGCGGGGCGCCGGGCGGACGGGGCCCTCGCCACCTGGGGCGGAAGCGTGGTGCTAGGTGAGCTGTCGCGGCCGAGCGGTGGTCGTCGCGCGCTGCCCAAGCGAAGCCCCCGGCGGTGGCCGGGGGCTTCCATGGTTGGTAGGCGCGGGCAGGATTGAACTGCCGACCTCTACAGTGTCAATGTAGCGCTCTCCCACTGAGCTACGCGCCTATGCGGTTGTGTGCCCTCTCGCCGTGGCCTTGGGCGCCTCTGGGAGAAGGTTGGAGGCGCCGACCGGATTCGAACCGGTGAATCGAGGTTTTGCAGACCTCTGCCTTACCACTTGGCTACGGCGCCAAGGCGAGTGGAAGTGTACCACGGCGCTTCGGAGGGGTGTCAACGACGGCGACCGGCGGCGCGGTGACGCGGCCACAGACGCCTCATGGCCGGCAAGGTCTATCATCCCGCCGTGGAGGCCAGCCTGAGGCTGCTCGGGCCGCCTGCCGTGCACGCGCCGGACGGAGAACGGGACCTGCCCGTCGACAAGCCGGCCTCTCTCCTCTACTACCTCGCGAGCCGTGACGGTTGGGTGACGCGGAGCGAGCTCGCCTACCTGTACCGTCCCGACGCCCCCGAGGAGGTGGCGTTGGGGAACGTGCGCGTCATCCTGCACCGGGCGCGGGCGCGCGACTGGCCCGGCGAGCTGGTCGTGGAGAAGGCGCGTGTGCGGTACGCGGTCGCCACCGACCTGGCCGGCTTCAGGGAGGCGACGGGGCGCGGCGAGTGGGAGGCGGCCCTGCGCCTCTACCGGGGCGACTTCCTCGCGGGCGTGGACCTGCGCGACGCGCCCGCGTACGGCTCGTGGCTCGACGCCGAGCGGGCCGACCTCAGGAGGGAGTGGCGCGGGGCGGTGCTCCGCGAGGCGGCTCGCCTGGGCGGGCACGGCGAGCACGCGGCCGCCGCCGGCTGGCTGAGGCGCCTGGTGCGGGACGACCCGCTCGACGAGGAGGCCGTGCACGCGCTGCTGGTGGCGCTGTTCGCGGCCGGCGACCGCCAGGCCGCCGCCGAGGCGTACGCGGCCTTCGCCGCGGCCCTGCGCAGCGAGCTCGACGCCGATCCCGACGGGGAGACGGTACGGCTCTACGAGGCGCTCGCGGCCGACGCCGCGGCCAGGCCGGCGCCCCCGCCCCCGGCCGCCGCGCCGACACGTGCGGAGGCCGCCTCGTGGCCCCGCCCCTTGACCCGCTTCGTGGGCCGTCGCGGGGAGCTCGAGGCGCTGCTGCGCCTCCTGGGACGCGACGACGTCAGGCTCGTCACCGTGCACGGACTCGGTGGCGTGGGCAAGACCCGCCTGGCCCTCGAGGCCGCCCGGCGCCACCTGCGCGAGCGGCCGGCGGAGGCGTGGTTCGTGCCGCTGGGCGGCGTGACCACGCGCGCGGGGCTGTTGGCGGCCATCGCCGACGCCCTGGGGATGGTACCGGGAGGGCCGCGGCCCCTGGAGGCGCAGGTCGCGGAGCGCTTGGCGCTGCGCGGCGGCCTGCTCGTGCTCGACGCGTTCGAGGGCGTGGCCGCCGCGTCGGTGGTCCTGTCCGACCTGCTGGAGCGCGCGCCGGGGCTGAAGGTGCTGGTGGCCTCCAGGGCGGCCTTGGGTCTGGGCGCCGAGACCGTCTTCACCTTGGACGGCCTGGCGGCGCCTCCGGTCGAGGGGGCCGGAGACCCCCTCGACTACGACGCCGTGCGCCTCTTCGCCGACCGCGCCGCGGCCCAGGCCGGCGGCGCCGCGCTGGGGGGCGACGACCTCGCCGCCGCGGCGGAGCTGGCCCGGCGCGTCGACGGGCTGCCCCTGGCGCTAGAGCTGGCCGCCGGCGCCACGCGCGCGCTAACGGTCCGCGAGCTGCTGGCGCGCCTCGACGCGGGCGTGGGCGTGCTGACGACCGACGCCGCCGACGTGGCCGCGCGCCACCGCAGCCTCGCCGCGCTGCTCGACGAGGCCACCGGGTCGCTGGGCGAGCGCGAGCGTGCCGCGCTGCCCCTCCTGGCCCTCTTCCCGGCCGGCTTCACGGCTGCGGCGGCCGAGAGCGTCGCCGGCGTCCACCCGCCCCTGCTGCTGGCGCTGGTGGAGGCCGCCCTGGTGCGGCGCACCGAGGCCGGGCGCTTCGTGATGCACGAGCTCGTGAGGCGGTACGCCGCGGACCGGCTCGGGGCGGAGGAGCGGGCGGCGTTCGAGGCGCGCTACGTGGCCTACTACCTCGAGCTCCTGCGCGAGCAGCGGCGCTCGCTGAGGGGCGCCGGCCACGCCGCGGCGCGGCGCGTGCTGGTGGCGGAGATGCCGAACCTGCGCCACGCCGTCGAACTGGCCGCGCGGGCCGACGTGGGGGCCATCGCCGACGCCATGGGCCCGCTCGACGCCGCTCTCAGCTACCTGAACCTGACCGAGCTGGGGACGGACCTCTTCGGCCGCCTCGTCCAGACGTTCGAGGCCGGGGGCGACGCGGTGCAGGCGGCGCGGGCGCGGGCGGGCCGGGCGCGCATGTTCTTCGGCGCGGGCCGCATCGCCGAGGGCTGGGAGCTGCTGCGAGCGGCCCTGCCGGTGCTGGAGGCTCACGAGGCGCCGACGCTGAACGCCGCCCTGTGCTGGGCCTCCACCACCACGCGCCTGCTGGGCGACCTGGAGCAGGCCCGCCGCTACGCCAGGGAGGCCCTGGAGCGGGCCGAGCAGGCCTGGTCGCCCGCCGAGGTCGCCGACGCGCTCGCCGTGCTCGCCGACGTCCACGAGGAGGCGGGCGAGGCCAGGGAGGCGCTGGCCGCCGCCAGGCGCTGCGCGGCCGTCAGGCGCGCCGACGGGGACGTGTTGGCCGCCGTCGAGGCGGACCTGAAGGTCGTGCGGGTGACGCTGCGCGACCTGGGCGACGTGGACGGGGCCGAGGCCGTAGTGCGGGAGGCGGTGGCCGAGGCGCGGAGCCTGGGCGACGACGCGCTGCTCGGGCAGGCCGTGAACCACGCCTCGGTGGTGGCGGGCGAACGCGGCGACCCCGAGGCCGCCGAGGCGCTGCACCGCGAGGCCCTCGCCGCCGCCGAGCGGCTGGGGAACGTCCACCACGTCGTCCTGGGGCGCAACAACCTCGCCGGGCACCTGCAGCGCCACGGCCGTCCCGACGAGGCGCACGAGCTGCTGCTCGGCTCGCTCGCCCTCTGCCGCCGGGTGGGGGCCCGCGGCGCGCTCGAGGGGACCCTCTGCCTGCTGGGCGAGAACGCCCGGTCGCGCGGCGACCACCTCGAGGCCGCCCGCGCCTTCGCGCAGGCGTTCGAGGACGCGTCGTCGGTACGACCGGTGAACAGGTCGATCGCCCAGGGGCTCTCGCTCGTCGCCAGGCTGCACGCCGACGTCGGTGACCACGAACGCGCCTACGCCTTGTCCGAGTACCTGCTGGCCGAGCCGCTCACGCAGGCGCCGGTCCGGAAGCTGAACGCGCAGGTGGTGGAGGAGCGCCGCTCCCGGCTGCCGCCGGCCCGCGCGCGACGCGTCGCCGAGGAGGCCGCCACGTGGGACCTCGGCCGCGCGGTCGCCGACGAGGTCGCGGCCTTGGCCGCGCTGCGCCGGCGGCTCGAGCGGAGCCCGCGCGCAGCGGCCACGTCCGCTCCGAACGCCTGACATCGAGAGCCAGGCCGCCGGCTGAAACGGTGGTGAAACGCCGTCCGAGCACGCTGACCGCAGACCACGAGGAGGTGCGGTCATGCGGGACGAGCTCCGGTTCGGTAGGCAGGCGGCAGGTCGGGTGCTCACGTGCGAGGTAGCGGTCGTCGGCGCCGGCCTCGCCGGTCTGGTGGTGGCGCGCCGCCTCGAGGCGGCGGGTCGGGACGTGCTCGTGCTGGAGGCGCAGGAGCGCGTGGGCGGGCGCGCGCTCGACGCCTGGCACGGCGGCGAGGCGCGACTCTCCCTGGGCGCACAGTGGCTGGGCCCGGGCCAAGACCGGCTCCTCGCCCTCTGCGACGAGCTCGGCTTCGCCACGCGCCCCGTGCACTCGCACGGGTACCACCTCGTCTGCGACGGCGGCACGCGCACGCGCGTGAGCGCCGAGGCGTTCTCCGGCCCCAGCCTGCCCCTCGCCGAGGCGCCCGGGCTCGAGGCGGCCTGGCGCGAGCTGGAGGAGGTGGGCGCCGAGCTGGACCTGGCCGCGCCGCACACCCACCCGCGGGCGGCCGAGCTCGACGCCACGCCGCTCGAGGCCTGGCTGGCACGCCGCCTGCCCGCGGCCGCCGACCGCCGCTGCTTCGCGGCCGAGATGGGCGGGTTCGTCGCCGCCGAGCCGCACGAGATCTCGGTGCTGCACGCCGCCTTCGTCCTCGCCTCCGGCGGCGGGTACGCGCGCCTCGCCAGCAGCCGGGGCGGCGCCCAGGACGCCGTGATCGCCCGCGGCGCCCAGGAGCTGGCGCGGGCGCTGGCGGCCCAGCTGGAGGGGCGTTGTCTCCTCGGCGTGCCGGTCGGGGCCGTCGACCAGGGTCCGACGGGCGTGACGCTCCACGCCACCCGGCTCACCGTGCGCGCCGAGCGCGCGGTCGTGGCCGTGCCGCCTCCCGCCGCCGCCCGCATCGCGTTCGCGCCGCGCCTGCCCGCCTCCAGGCGCCGACTGCACCGGCGGCTGGGCCTGGGCGCGGTGGTCAAGTTCGTCGTGGTCTACCCGCGGCCGTTCTGGCGCGAGGAGGGCCTCACGGGCCAGGTGTTCAGCGTCAGAGGGCCGGTGCACACGGTCTACGACGACTCGCCCCCTGGGGCGACGGCCGGGGTGCTGGTGGGGTTCCTCGAGGGCGGGGACGCCAGGCGCCTCGCCCGGGCCGGCGCGGCCGCGCGGCGCGACGAGGTGCTGGCGTGCCTGGGCGCCTGGTTCGGGCCGGGCGCCCTCGACAGGCCGGCGTACTGCGACAAGGACTGGACGGCGGACGCCTGGTCCCAGGGCGGCTACGGCGCCCGCTTCGCGCCGGGGCAGTGGACGCGGTTCGGGTCCGCGCTGCGCGAGCCGGTGGGTCGGGTGCACTGGGCGGGCAGCGAGACGTCGGCGGTCTGGAACGGCTACATGGAGGGCGCCGTGCGCTCTGGCGAGCTCGCCGCCCGCGAGGTGGAGCTCGTCCTGGACGGCGCTCGCAGGCCCGTGACCCGCGCGGTCGCCGCGCCCGTGGCGGCCGCCTGAGCTCTGGCTCCCCGAGGGCCGGCCGGGGTCCGAGGGCGCGATAGACTCGCCTCATGCCCGGCCAGGTAAAGCGCTTCGCCCACCTCCA
>CAZGXF010000022.1:0-25975 GCA_964529575.1 uncultured bacterium | reverse complement strand
ACGCCGCCTCGAGCCCCTTGCCGCCACGGTGGTAGAGGGTGGCGACCGGCTCGCCTTCCGCCACGGGGTCGCCGACCTTCGCGTGCATCACCACGCCCACGCCGTGGTCGACGGCGTCGCCCTTGCGCGCGCGACCGCCGCCCAGGAGGCCGGCGGCCTCGCCAACGGCGCGCGCCTCGAACGCCGCCACGACCCCGCTCCGCGGCGCCCGCACGAGCTCCTGGTCCGGGGCGAGCGGCAGCGATCCCAGCGACCCCACGTCGCCGCCCTGCGCCGCGACCCAGCGCTCGAAGCGCTCGTAGGCGCTGCCGTCGTCCAGCGCGCGCTCAACGGCCGCGCGGTCGGCGGGCAGGCCGGTCCGCGCCAGCACCTGCGACGCGAGCACCACGCAGAGCAGGCGCAGGTCGGCGGGGCCTCCGCCCCGCAGGCAGGCGATCGCCTCGTTCACCTCGACGGCGTAGCCCACGGCCTCGCCGAGCGGTTCCGACATGCGGGAGAGGACCGCCGTGACGTCGCGCCCGGCGTGGCGGCCGATGGAGGTCATGGCCAGGGCGAGCTCCCGCGCCTCGGCCTCGGTGCGCATGAAGGCGCCCGAGCCCACCTTGACGTCCAGGACGATGCTCCGAGCTCCGCCGGCCAGCTTCTTGCTCATGATGCTCGCGGCGATGAGCGGCAGGGACTCCACGGTGCCGGTCACGTCGCGCAGCGCGTACATCAGGCCGTCGGCGGGGGCCAGGTCCTTCGACTGGCCGGTCACGACCACCCCCACCTCGCGCGCCTGGCGCCTGAACTCCTCCTCGGAGAGGTCGACGCGGAAGCCGGGGACGCTCTCCAGCTTGTCGACGGTGCCGCCGGTGTGCCCCAGGCCGCGGCCCGACATCTTCGCCACCGTGGCGCCGAGGCTGGCGAGCAGAGGCGCCAGCACCAGCGTCGTCTTGTCGCCGACGCCGCCGGTGGAGTGCTTGTCCACCGGGTGCGGCAGGTCGCCCAGGTCGAGCTGCTCGCCGGACCGGGCCATCGCCAGCGTCAGGTCGGCGGTCTCCCGGGGGGTCATGCCGCGCCAGCAGACGGCCATCAGCCAGGCGGCCATCTGGTAGTCGGGCACCTCGCCGGCGGTGAAGCCGGCGACGAGCCGCTCCAGGTCCTCGCCCGGGTGCTCGGCGCCGGCCTTCTTGGCGAGGATCATGTCGAGCGGACGGAAGCTCTGCTGCTGCATAGCGGGATGGTAGTACGCGCGTGAGGCGCGGCTCCGCGCAGCGGGGCGGGGCGGTGACCCGCCCTCAGCGCGCGCCGGGCGGGAGCAGCGCGCGGGCCAGCGCCGCCTCGTCCCACGGCAGCACCTCGTCCATGCGCTCCAGGGTGCGCTCGTGGCCCTTGCCGGCCAGCACCACCACGTCGCCGGGCCGCGCCAACCGGTAGGCGAGGGCGATCGCGTCGCGCCGGTCCGGCACCAGGTGGTACGACTCGCCCCGCGCGCCGCCGGCGGACTCGGCGCCCGCGGCCATGGCCGCCAGGATGGCCTCCACGGGCTCCGAGCGGCTGTCCTCCTCGGTCAGCACGGCCACGTCGGCCCCGCTCACCGCCGCGGCACCGAGCGGCGCCCGCTTGCCGGGGTCGCGCTCGCCGGCCGACCCCACCACCACCAGGGTCCGCGCGCCCGGGCGCCTCACCGCCGCCAGGGCCTTCGCCAGCGCCGGCGGCGTGTGCGCGAAGTCCACGATCACCGTGAAGGGTTCGGTGGCTACCACCTGCATGCGGCCGGGCACGCCGGGGAAGCGCGCGAGCGCGGCGGCCGCCTCGGCCGCCGGCACCCCCTCCAGCGCGGCCGCCGCCAGCGCGCCGGCGGCGTTCCAGGCGTTGTAGCGGCCCACCATGGGCAGGCGGGCCGTCACGCGCTCGCCGAGGACGTCGAGGGCCAGCTCCAGCGCGCCCGGGGGCTCCTCTACGCGCAGGAGGCGGACGTCCGCGCCGGGCCGCTCGCCGTAGGTGACGACGCGCGCGCCGGCCTCCCGCGCCGCGCCCCTGAACGCGGTGAACCCGTCGTCGTCGGCGTTCAGGACGGCCGCCTCGGCGCGGCGCACGAGCGTGGCCTTGGCGTCCACGTAGGCCGCGAAGGTGCCGTGGTGGTCGAGGTGCTCCGGCGAGACGTTCGTCACCACGCCCACGCCGTACGACACGGCGTCGAGGCGGTGCTGCGAGAAGCCGTGCGAGCTCGACTCGAGGACCGCGTGCGTGGCGCCGGCGGCGGCGAAGCGGGCCAGGAACCCCTGCACCTCCGGCGCCTCCGGCGTCGTGAAGTGGCCTTCGAGCGGCAGCTCCTCGCCGCCCAGGCGCACGGCCGCGGTGCTGACCAGCCCGGTGAGGTGCCTTGCGCCCAGCACGTGCGCGAGCAGGAAGCTCGTCGTCGTCTTGCCGTCCGTGCCCGTGACGCCCAGCACCCGCAGGCGCTCCGACGGGTGCCCGGCGACGGCCGCCGCCAGGAACGGCAGGGCCCTCTTCGCGTCGGGCACGCGCACGTACACGGCCTCGCCCAGGCCCGCGACGCGCTCGGGCGGCGCCTCGCCGACCACGGCCACCGCCCCGTGCGCGACCGCCTGGGCGGCGAACGCGTGGCCGTCGAACCGTTCCCCCGACCGCGCCACGAACAGCGCGCCGGGGCCGGCCCGTCTGTGGTCCTGCACGACGGCGGCGACCTCCGGGTCGCGCGGCAGGGCGGCGGGCCGCGCCTCGCCCAGCGCCTCGGGGGCGCGGGCCGCGGCCTCCCTGAGCAGCTCCGACAGGCGCACGCCCAGGCCTCAGCGCACCATCGGCGGCGTCAGGCCGTGGCGCTCCAGGAGGTCGAGGACCAGCGCCAGGTCCCGCTCGTCGCCCACGAAGTCGAGGTCGTCGCCGGGCACCACCACGACGGGGGAGAGCGAGTAGTCCTCGATCCAGCGCTCGTAGAGCTCGCCCAGGCGCTCCAGGTAGGCGTCGTCGATGTCGGCCTCGTAGTCGCGGCCGCGCTGCCTGATGTGCGACTTCAGCGTGGGCAGCGAAGCCCGCAGGTAGATGAGCAGGTCGGGCGGCCGCAGCGCCGAGGCGACGGCGTCGTAGAGCAGCGTGTAGCTCTCGTGGTCGCGGGCGTCCAGGAGGCCGTCGTCGGCCAGCAGCTTGGCGAAGACGTTGGCGTCCTCGTACACGGTGCGGTCCTGTATCACGCGCCGCCCCGGGTTCACCTCGCGCAGGTGCTGCCTCAGCCGCGCGGCGAGGAAGAACACCTGCGAGTGGAACGCGTAGCGGCGCATGTCGGCGTAGAAGTCGGCGAGGTACGGGTTCTCGTCGACGGCCTCGAACACCGGCGACAGGTGGTAGCGCTCCGAGAGGATGCGGGTGAGCGTCGACTTGCCGGCGCCGATGTTGCCGGCCACGGCCACGTAGAGGCCGCCGTCCACGGGCTTCACGAGGTCACGGCCTCGAGACGGCCCAGCACGCGCTCCACCAGCGCCTCGCGGTCGGACTCGTTCACGACGAAGTCGATGGTCCCGGCGTCCACGACCTCCACGGGGAAGCGCGCGCCGTCGAAGTAGGCGTCGTACGAGGCGGTGATCCGGGCGAGGTAGTCGGCCCTCATGTCCGACTCGAACTCGCGGCCGCGCTTGGCGATGCGCCTGAGGAGCAGGTCGGGCTCGGCGCGCAGGTAGACCGTGAGGTCGGGGTCGGGGAGGCGGGAGCGGAGCTGGTCGAAGAGCGTCCGGTACAGCTCGAACTCGTCGCCGTGCAGGTTCAGCGACGCGAACAGGAACGTCTTGTCGAACAGGTAGTCTGCGACCGTGTGCCGCTGGAAGAGGGCGGCCTGCGAGAGCTCGGCGTGCTGCTTGAAGCGCGAGAGGAGGAAGAAGGCCTCGGTCTGGAAGGCGTAGCGCTCCTTGTCCTCGTAGAAGCGGGCCAGGAACGGGTTCTCCTCGACGACCTCGAGCAGGAGCCGCGCCCCCAGCCGCTCCGAGAGGATGCGCGCCAGGCTGGTCTTGCCCACGCCGATGGGGCCCTCGATGACGATCAGCGACATATCGGTCACCGAGCATACCGCCGGTGGGGGGCACGCCCGGCCGGGCGCCTGGCTCGCGTCTGGCACGGCTCTGGCGAGAACGTGGCGTCTGGGACGGGCCTGAAGCGCGGGTCGCGTCTGGCACGACCTCGGCGTGGCGCTGTGCTACACTCCCTGCCAGGTTGAACGAAGAACCTCCGAGTAGTCCTTGGCGCCGCTTGGGCGCCATGACGGTCCTCCCCCTCCTGCTCCTCACCACGACTGTCGCCTTGGCACAGAGCGCGCCGTCCGGCCTCCCCGTGGGTCTGGGCGCCGGCCGTGCGGCGGCGGCGGCCCTGCTGCTGCTCCTCTCCGGACTGGCGTCGGCGTGCCAGGCCGCCCTCGGCTCGCTCTCCGAGTGGCGCCTGCGGCAGCTATGGGAGGGCCGGGAGGAGGGCAACGGCGCCCTCTCGCTCGTCGAGCGGGACCCCCAGCGCTACGTCTCCACCCTCCTCATCGTCCGCACGGCCTCAGACGTCGCCTTCGCGTCCCTGCTGGTCGTCACGGCGCTGCAGCTCGCCGCCGGCACGTCGGTGTCCCCGTGGCTGGCCGTCCTGTACGGCGGCCTGGCGGCGGCGATGCTCATGCTCGTCTTCGCCGACATCATCCCGCGCTCGATAGCGCTGCGCGACCCCGTGGGGCTGGCGCGGGCCGTGGTCAGGCCCGTGTACGTGCTGTCGGTGGTCGTCTACCCCGTGGGGGCCCTGTTCACGTTCCTGACGAAGGGCGTGCTGAAGCTGTTCCGCATCGAGCCGAGCTTGAGCTCGCAGATGTCCGAGGAGGAGCTGAGGCAGCTCCTGCGCAGCGCCGGCGAGTCCGGCGTGCTGGAGGCGCAGGAGCAGGCGATGATCCGCGGGGTCATCGACCTCGAGGAGACGGTCGTCCGCGAGGTCATGACCCCGCGCGTCGACGTGATCGGCGTGCCGGAGGGCGCGAGCCTGCTGGAGCTCCTCGCCCTGGTGCGCGAGCACGGCTACAGCCGCCTGCCGGTCTACTCCGAGACGATCGACAACGTGCGCGGCGTGGTCTACGCCCGCGACCTGCTCGGGTACCTCGAGGGCCGCACCGACCTGGCCGACGCGCGCGTCTCCGACCTCATGACCAGCGTCCAGTTCGTGCCGGAGACGCTGTCGGTGGCGGCGCTGCTGCGCGACATGCGGGCGCGCAAGAGCCACTTCGCCGTCGTCGTGGACGAGTTCGGCGGCACCGCCGGCGTGATCACGCTCGAGGACATCATCGAGGAGATCACGGGCGACATCTACGACGAGACCGACGACGAGGAGGAGGCCGAGATCAGCGCCCTCGAGGGCGGCGCCTACCGCCTGTTGGGCTCGGCGAACCTCGAGGACATCGGCCAGGCCCTAGGCGTCTCGTTCGACGAGGACGGCGACTACGACACGCTGGCCGGGTTCATGATCGACGAACTGGGACACATCCCCGAGCCGGGCGAGGCCGTGACCTTCGCCGGCATGCGCTTCGAGGTGGAGCAGGCCGACGGCCGCCGCGTGATCAGCGTGCTGGCCGCGCCCGCGGACCCGGAGCTGGAGCACGCGGTCGAGGAGGCCGCTGCCGAGGCGCGCTGAGGCGACGCCGGACCGCGGTCGGCCCCGCCGGCCTTACGACGACGCGGCGCGGTCGAGCGGGGGCAGCTCCGGCACGTACGTCCTGCCCACGCGCGCGGCCACCCCGGTGAGCATCTCGTACGACACGGTGCCGATGGCCTCGCCGAGCTCCTCGGCGCTGGGGCCGCCCGGCCCCCAGAGGACGACGCGGTCGCCCACCCGCAGGTCGGCGCCGGTGGCGTCCACCATCATCTGGTCCATGCAGACGCGGCCGATCACCTCGAGCAGGCGGCCGCGGTGCCCCACGCGGGCGCGCCCGGTGAGCGAGCGGCGGTAGCCGTCGGCGTAGCCGGCCCGCACCGTCGCGATCACGGTCTCGCGCGCGGCGCGCCAGAGGCCGCCGTACGAGACCGTCGTGCCGGGCGGCACGCGCTTCACGAACGAGACCGGCGCCGTGAGGCGCATCGCCGGCCGCAGCCCCGGGGCCAGGGCCGCGACGAGGGGTCCCGGGTAGTAGCCGTAGAGGACGATGCCGGGCCGCACCAGGTCGAGGTGGTGGGAGGGGAAGCGGAACACGGCGCCCGAGTTCGCCGCGTGCAGCAGCCCGGGCTCCACGCCCGACGCGCGCACGGCCGCCGCCATGGCGTCGAAGCGCCCGAGCTGCTCGAGGGTCGGCCCCTCGTCCTCGTCCTCCGAGGCGTAGAGGTGCGTGAACGTGCCGGTGACGCGCACGCCCCTGGTGCGCGCCGCGGCCACCGCCAGCCGCGCCGCCTCGGCGGGCGTGCGCGCGCCGAGGCGGCCCATGCCGGTGTCCAGCTTCAGGTGCACCTCGACCTCGCCGGGCAGGTCGGCCGCGGCGATCGCCGCCAGCGCGTCCTCGCCCGGCACGGTCAGCGTCACGCCGCGCGCCACGAGCTCGGTGACCGTGGCGGGCTCGGCGACGGGGGAGAGCAGCAGGACCTTCGCGCCCACGCCGCCGTCGCGCAGCGTCAGGGCCTCGGCCGGGGTGGCGACCCCGAACCAGCGCACGCCCTGCGACTCGAGGTGGAGCGCGGTACCGGGCAGCCCGTGACCGTAGGCGTTCGCCTTCACGACCGCCAGGACCTCGGCGCCGGGCGCCACGTGGCGCCTGACGACGTCGAGGTTGTGCGTCAGCGCCGAGAGGTCGACCTCGGCGACGGCGGCCGAGAGCGCCGACGCGGTGGGCGAGGAGGCGGCCCTCAACGCGTCCACGCCGCGCGCCTCTCGAGCGACTTCAGCAGGCTCGAGGCCGCGAGCGTCAGCGCGATGTAGACCACGGCCGCGCTGTTGTACGGCGGGAAGAGGTTCAGCGTGGCGGCGCCGAACTCGCGCGCCTTCTGCGTGACGTCGCCGACGCCGATCACCGAGAGCAGCGCCGTGTCCTTGAGCATCGCTATGAACTCGTTGCCGAGCGGCGGCAGGACGATGCGGAGGGCCTGGGGCAGGGTCACGTAGCGCGCCGTCTGGGCGGCCGTGAGCCCCAGGCTGCGGGCGGCCTCGATCTGGCCGCGCGGGATCGCCTCGATGCCCGCCCGGAAGATCTCGGCCATGTACGCGGCGTAGCCGATGGCGATGGCCAGCACCCCGCGCAGCAGGTCGTGGCGTATGACGAGCCGCCCGCCCGTGAGGTCGCGCAGCGCGCCGGGGATCACGAAGCCGATGAACAGCACGACCACCAGCATCGGCACGCCGCGGATGAGGTCGACGTAGAGCTCGGCGAAGACGCTCAAGGGGTGGTGGCCCGTCTGCCAGCCGGCGAACCCCAGCAGCAGGAACGCCACGCCGACGCCGATGGCCAGCATCGCCGGGTTGCGCGCCGTGTCGGGCAGGAACGTGAACCGCCACAGCTCGGGGAGCCCGGCCGGGACCTCCTCCGGCGGGAGCAAGACGGCGGTGACGCGCCCCTCCTCGAGGTAGGCGAGGGCGGCCCTGGCGTCGAGCGCGCTCAGGAACCGCCGCTCCTGCGCCCCTTCGGCGAAGGAGCCGTCCTGGACCTGGGCGGAGACGCGCGCGGGCGTGCCGCGCACGATGGCCACGCGGCCCTCCGGCGCGCCGGCCAGGACCAGCTCGGTCTTGGGCGAGAAGAGCAGGGCCGCGCCGGCGACGATGCCGAGGACGGCGACGGTGAAGAACGCGGGCAGCGTGCGCTTGCCGGGCTTCAGCAGCAGCAGGAGCGCGAGCATCAGCCCCAGCACGGCGGCCAGGGCGTAGCCGAGCAGCGTCACCGAGACCGTGTAGCGCAGGCCGGGCACGAGGAAGCGCAGCGCCGCCTGGTAGTCGGCGTCGCTGGCGAACAGGTAGACGACCAGCGGCAGCAGCGCCAACAGGACGATGTTGCTCGGGCGCATGCGCCTGAGCGGACCGCCGGCGGGCCGCGCGGAGGGCTGGGATCTGCTCACAGTCGCCACAGGCTATCGCGAGAACGTCTGTCGTGGTGCCGGTATCGCCGTGGGGAGGGCCCGGGCCGCCCGTGTGCGCCACGCCAACGAGAAGGGCCGGCCCGCGGCCGGCCCCACTCGGATCAGCTGGGAACTAGGCTCGCCTCACTCCTCGGCGCCGAACCACCTGGCGATGAGCTCGTCCAGCGTGCCGTCGGCCTTGATCATCTCCAGGCCGGCGTTGAAGTCGTCCACCAGCGGGTCGCCCTCGGGGAAGACGAGGCCCAGCGGGTCGCTGGAGAGGCCGCGGATCTCGACCACCAGGTCGCCGGCGTACTGCTGGGCGAAGGCGTCGGCGGTGACGCCGTCGATGATCACGCCGTCGACGTCGCCGTTGAGGAGCGCCTGCACCGCGGAGTTGAAGGTGTCGTAGAGGCGGAGGCGGTCGCCGACGAGCTCCTGGCCGAGCTGGGCGTTCGTGGTGCCGAGCTGGGCGCCGAGCACGAGGTCGCTGCCGTCCGCAGTGAAGTCGTCGACGGTGAGGGCGGCGTCCTCGACGCGCACGGTGATGGCCTGGTTCACCACCAGGTAGGGCTCGGTGAAGTCGACGATCTCGTCGCGCTCGGGCGTGATGGAGACGCCGGAGGCGACCATGTCGAACTCGCCCTGCGCCAGCGCGGGGAAGATGCCGTCCCAGGCCGTCGTCTGGAACTGGGCCACGCAGTTGATGCGTTCGCAGATGGCGTTCACGACGTCGACGTCGAAGCCCACGATCTGGCCGCTGGCGTCGACGGTCTCGAACGGCGGGTACGTGGTGTCGGAGCCGACCACGAGCGTGCGGCCGCCAAGGTCCTGGGCCGATGCGAAGGCGGCTAGGGCTAGCGCCGCGAACAGGATGACAGCTCTTCTCATGTGTCCCTCTCGAGGCTCCGCCGGCGGGGGGCTGGCGCCCTGGAGATACGCGCCTGGACCGACGGTCGTCGGCGTCGAGCATAGCCAAGCTCGCACAGGACAGGCAACGGAGGCGGCCTTAGTAGACTCTTCACGTGAGGAGCGCCCGAGGCAGCGGGAAGCTAGCCCCTCGAGAAGGAGGGGTGCTGACCGTGGACCGCCTCGACGAGCCCCTCGCCGCCCGCCTCGTCGACCTGGGCGCACACGCGCCCAAGAAGCTCGGCGACATGGGCATCAAGACCTACCGCGACCTCCTCACCTACCTGCCCAGACGCTACGAGGACCGCCGGGTGCTGCCCAGCCTGAGCTCGCTCGAGGACGGTCAGAACGCCACGGTCACGGGCCGCGTCCTGAGCCGCAGCGCCACCAAGAGCCGCCGCGGGCTGCACGTGCTGCGCGCCTACGTGCAGAGCGCCACGGGGCAGCGCTTCACCGCCGTCTGGTTCAACCAGCCTTGGCTGGAGAAGCAGCTCTACCCGGGGCTCGACCTCGTCCTCAGCGGCCGCGTGCGGCTGCAGGGCGGGCGCGTGGAGCTGAACGTGAGCGGCTTCGAGGTCGACGACGACGAGGCCTCGCTGTCGTTCGGGCGCATCGTGGGCGTCTACAGGACCGACCAGGCGACGAGCCAGGCTTACGTCCGCCGCGCGGTGATGCGGCTGCTGGAGGCGCTCCCCACGCTGCCCGACCACCTGCCGCGCAGCTGGCTGCAGCGCTACGACCTCGTGCCGCTCGACATGGCGTGGCGCGCCGCCCACTTCCCCGACGACGAGGGCGAGCTGCAGGACGCCATGCGGCGGTTGAAGTTCGACGACTTCCTCTTCTTCGAGCTGGCCGTGCTGCGCAGCCGCGACCCCACCCGCCTCGGCAAGAGCCAGCCGGCGGCGCCGGAGGACCTCGAGCGGTTCCGGTCGGTGCTGCCGTTCGCGCTCACCGGCGCGCAGCGACGCGCCCTGGACGAGGTGCTGGCCGACATGGCCGCACCGCGCCAGATGGCGCGCCTGCTCCAGGGCGACGTCGGCTCGGGCAAGACCGCCGTCGCCGCCGCCGCCATGTACGTGGCCGTGCGCGGCGGCCGCCAGGCGGCGCTGATGGCCCCCACCGAGATCCTGGCGCGCCAGCACCTGGCGAACCTGCAGCGCTACCTCTTCCCCCTGGGCGTGCGCACCGAGCTCCTCACCGGCGCCATGACCGCCGGCGAGCGCGCCGCCGTGCGGGGCCGCCTGCGCTCCGGCGACACCGACGTGGTCGTGGGCACGCACGCCCTCATCCAGGAGGGCGTCGAGTTCAAGGACCTGGGGCTGGCGGTCATCGACGAGGAGCACCGCTTCGGCGTCACGCAGCGGCGCGCGCTGGTGCAGGGCGTGCCCGACGTGCTGGTCATGTCCGCCACGCCCATCCCCCGCTCTCTGGCGCTGACGCTCTACGGCGACCTCGACCTGACGGTCATCGACGAGCTGCCGCCCGGCCGCACGCCGGTGACGACGCGGCTCGTGAGCGCGAACCGGCGCCACGACGTCTACCGCTTCGTGGCCGAGCAGGTGGCCGGGGGCCGCCAGGCCTACGTGGTCACGCCGCTGATCGAGGAGAGCGAGGCCCTCGACGAGGTGCTGGCGACCACGCAGCTCTTCGAGGACCTCAAGCAGGTGCTCCCCCCCAGCGTGAGGGTCGAGATGCTGCACGGGCGCATGCCGCAGGTCGACAAGGACGCGGTCATGGACCGGTTCAGGGCCAGGGAGGCCGACGTGCTCGTCTCGACCACGGTCATCGAGGTGGGGGTCGACGTGCCGAACGCCACCGTCATGGTCGTCGAGAACGCGGAGCGCTTCGGGCTCTCGCAGCTCCACCAGCTCCGCGGGCGCGTGGGGCGCGGCACGCACGAGAGCTACTGCCTGCTGGTCGCCGGCGACGCCAGCCGCAAGACCCGCAAGCGCTTGGAGGCGCTGGTGAAGCACTCCGACGGCTTCAAGATCGCCGAGCTCGACCTGCAGCTGAGGGGTCCCGGAGACCTGCGTGGCACCAGGCAGTCCGGCCTGCCGGAGCTGGCGGTGGGCGACCTGGTGAGCGACGTCGAGGTGATCGAGCAGGCGCGCGACCTGGCGAAGGCGATCCTCGCGGCGGACCCGGACCTGCGCGCCGCCTGGGCCGCGAGGCTGCGCGAGGAGCTGACCCGCCGCAGCCGCGCCGTGATGGTCAGGGAGGTGATGTGATGATCGTGCGCCTCCTGGCGCTGGCCGTCATCGGGGGACTGGCGCTGGGGCTGGTGCTGCGCGTCGTGCTGGGTCGCGAGCGCTTCGCGGCCCTCGCCGCGGCGGCCCACCTGCCCCTGCTGGTCCACGCGCTGGTGGCCGCCCGCGGCGGCTGGGCCGAGGGCGTGAGCGGGGCGTCGGCGCTCGTCTTCCTGGGCGCCGGCGTCGTCCTGGCCGCGGTGGGCGCGCTCGTGGCCCACCGCTCCACCGAGCGGCGGCCGCTGTTGGCCGCGCTCATGCCCGGCATCACCGGGGTCGTCTACACGTTCCTGCCGTTCCTGCTCTTCGAGCGCGCGGTCTCCCTGACCGCCGCGGCCGGCCGCCTGCCCCTGACGAGCTTCGGCGTGTTCTTCTTCTTCGTCGCCTCCCTGCTCGCCGTCTGCGCGCTGCTGCCCTTCGCCCCTCGGGCGGGCGAGCAGCGCCGCTGGTAGACTCGCCTCGTGGACCGCAGGGCGCTCCTCTCGTTGGCGACGGCCCTGGCGCTGGCGTTGCTGGCCTCCTGCGCCCCGCGCACCGACATCCGCCGCACCGAGCAGATCCAGGACATCCTGCCGCCCACCTTCGAGCTCGTACCGGGGCAGACGTCGATCGAGCGTTTCGACCCTCCCGGCGCCGGCGCGACGCTGGAGATGACGATCGGCGCGCTGGTGCGCAACCCGAACCAGTTCCCCGTGCGGCTCGAGACCGTCGCCTACACCGTGCTCCTCGAAGGCCGGCAGGCGGTGCGCGGCGCGTTGGCGCCCGACGTCTACCTGGAGCCCGGCGCCACGGCGCCGTTGTCGTTCCTGGTCACGACCGACCTCTCCGGCCGCAACGAGCTGTTCGTGGCCGCCGCGCGCGCCTTCGTCGACAGGCCGCTGAACCTGGCCGTCGAGGGGACGCTGCGCTTCAGCTCGGCCTCGTACGCGTTCGAGACCAGGCCGCGGCTGCTGCTCGAGGGGGCGACGTTCGCGCGCCGCACGGCGCAGGCGCCCCTGCTGCGCCTCGACGAGGAGGCGAGCCGCGTCTTCGAGCTCCACCCGGGCGTGCCGGTGGCGCAGGTGGTCCTCCTGGCGAACAACCCTGGCGACATCGGCTACTTCCTGCACGGCAAGGACCTGACCCTGGTGCTGGGCGGCTGGCCGGTGGCGGCGGAGGACATGCGGCCGGTGCCCATCGCGGCCGGCGAGACCACGCGCGTCGACCTGCTGTTCTACCCGGTGCCCGCCGAGCTGTCCGAGGAGGCGCGCGCGGCGCTCGAGGCGGCGATGCAGGGCTACGCCACGCTGCTCAGGCTCGAGGGCGAGCTGTTCATGGACGTCCTGGGCGTGGACTCGTTCCCCGTGCCGAGCGGCTGGTCGGTGACCGGCTTCGTCCACTGAGCGGCGCCGAGCCTGGCGTCACCCGGCGCCGGGGCCGCGCTCGTGGCGCCTAGCGGCACGCGCGCGAGCGCCGGCGCACCCGTCGCGGCGCCCCGGGCCGCGGTGGTAACCTCTCGCGCCATGGCCCGCATACTCGTCACCGACTCCATACAGCTCGGGGAGGTCGACGACCCTGACGTGCAGGTGGACTACCGGCCGGGCATCGAGCGCGCCGAGCTGCTGGAGCTGATCGGCGGCTACGACGCGATCATCACCCGCAGCCGCACGCGCGTGGACGCCGAGCTCCTCGACAGGGGGGAGCGGCTGAAGGTCGTGGGGCGCGGCGGCGTGGGCGTGGACAACATCGACCTCGAGGCCGCCAGCCGCCGCGGCGTGCTCGTCGTGAACGCCCCGGAGGCCAACAACGTCTCCGCCGCCGAGCTGGCCCTGGCGCTCATGCTCGCCGCCGCCCGCGGCGTCGCCCGCTCGGACAGGCTGATCCGCTCCGGCAAGTGGGACCGGGCGTTCCTGGGCCGCGAGCTGAAGAACGCGCGCTTGGGCATCGTGGGCCTGGGCCGCATCGGCTCGCTGGTCGCCAGGCGCGCGCAGGGGCTGGGCATGAGCGTGGCCGCCTACGACCCCTACGTCTCGCCGCACCGCGCCGCGGAGCTGAAGGTCGAGCTTCTCGACGACCTGAGGGCGCTCCTCGCCCGCTCCGACTTCCTCACCGTGCACACGCCCCTGACCGAGGAGACCGACGGGATGATCGGCCGCGAGGAGCTGGCCTGCCTGCCCGACGGCGCCGTGGTCGTGAACGCCGCGCGCGGAGGCGTCGTGCAGGAGGCGGCGCTGCTGGAGGCCCTCGAGTCGGGCAAGGTCTTCGCGGCGGGTCTCGACGTCTACGTGCTGGAGCCGCCGACCTCCGACAACCCCCTGCTGCACCGCGACGACGTGGTGCTCACCGCCCACCTGGGCGCGAACACGGTCGAGGCGCAGGGGCGCGTGGGCACCGAGATCCTCGAGCGCACCGTCATGGCGCTGCGCGGCGACTACTCGCGCGGCGTCGTCAACGCGCCGGCTTTGGCGCCGCAGGTCGTGGCCGCGCTGGGCGACCACCTGGAGCTGGGCGAGGTGCTGGGCCGCGTCGTCAGCCAGCTGGGCGGCGGGCGCGTGCGCGAGCTGGAGATCGAGCTGGCCGGCGAGTTCCCCATCGACCCCGACCCCATCGCCACGGCCGTCATCAAAGGCCTGCTCGAGCCGGTCCTCGACCAGCCGCCCACGTACGTGAACGCGCCGTCGATCGCGCGGGAGCGCGACATCCGCGTGTCGAAGGTGCGCGCCGCCCGCGGGCGCGGCTACACGACGCACCTCACGGCCACGGTGCGCGGCCCCTCCGGCGAGGCGAGCGTGGCGGGCACCGTGCTGGCCGGCAAGCCGCGCATCACGTCGATCGACGGCTACGCTCTGGAGATCAGGCCGGAGGGCACCATGCTGGTGTGCACGAACTACGACCGGCCGGGGGCGGTGGGGCGCGTGGGCACCGTGCTCGGGGAGGCGGGCGTGAACATCAACAGCATGCAGCTCTCGCGCGTGTCGCCCGACGGCCTGGCGATGTTCGTCCTCACGCTCGACAGCACGCCCGAGCCGGAGACGATCGAGCGGCTGCGGTCGATGAGGGACGTGATCCAGACGCTGCGCATGGTCAGGCTCTGATGGAGGGGCCGCGCCTCTTCGCCCCCGGCCCCGTGCCGGTGCCGCCGCAGGTGCTGGCGGCGCTGGCGCGGCCCGTGCTGCACCACCGGGGGCCGGAGTTCCGCGAGCTCTTCGCGCGGGTCAGGGCCTCGCTCGCCCAGGTCTTCGCGGTGCCGGGCGACGACGTCGTGGTCGTCACGGGCTCGGGCTCGGCGGCGTTCGAGGCCGCCCTCCTGGCGTGCGTGCCTGCCGGCGCGGAGGTGCTCTGCCTGCGCTCCGGCAGGTTCGGCGAGAAGTGGGTCGGCCTGTGCCGGCGTTTCGGCTTCGCCGTGAGCGAGCTGGCGGCGGCCTACGGCGAGGAGTACGACCTCGGGCGCCTGGCGGACGAGCTGCGGGCCCGACCCGGCGTGGCTGCCGTGGTGGTCGTCCACTCCGAGACCTCGACGGGGACGCTGCACGACGTGGCCGCGGTCGCCAGGACCGTGCGCGAGGCCGCCCCCGACGCCCTGGTGGTCGTCGACGCCGTGAGCAGCCTGGCCGCCGCCGAGCTCAGGCCCCGCGAGTGGGGTCTGGACGCCGTCGTCTCCGGCTCGCAGAAGGGGGTCATGACCCCGCCCGGGCTCGGCTTCGCCTGGCTCTCAGAGCGCGCCTGGGCGCGGTCCGAGGGCCTGCTGCCCACCGGCTACCTCGACCTCAGGCGCGAGCGCGCGCGGCAGGCCGAGGGCGGCGCGGGCAGCACGCCGGCCACGTCGCTGGTGGCGGGTCTCGACGTCGCCCTGGGCCTGATCCTGGAGCAGGGCCTGGAGGCGCGCTGGCGCGAGAAGGAGCGCCTGAACCGCGCGCTCCTGGCCGCCGGCGAGGCCTGCGGGCTGCGGCCCTTCGCCCGCCGCCCCAGCCCGGCGGTGGCGGCGCTGGAGGTGCCGGAGGGCGTGGGCGCCAAGCGCCTCACGAACGCCTTGAGGGAACGGGGCCTGCACGTGGGCGGCGGCCAGGGCGACCTGGCGGAGAGGATCGTCAGGCCGTCGCTGCTCGGCTGGGCCGACCGCCACGACCTGACCCTGCTCGCCGGCGCGCTCGAGGAGGCGTCCCGGGCCGTGGGCCTCGACGTGCCCCACGGCGCGGCCACGGGCGCCGCGGCCCGCGCCTGGGAGACCGCGGCGTGAGCGAGGCGCTGCGCGGCGGCGACGACGAGGGCCTCGGCGCCGCCGACGTCGTCCTGGTGCGGCACGCGCGGCCGGTGCTGCGCTCGGGCGTGGCGGCCCGCGACTGGCTCCTCGACGAGGAGGCCGTGCCGGCCTGCCACGCCCTGGCGGCCGAGGTCACCCGCCTCCTCGCAGGCAGGCGCGTGACCGGCCTGTGGGCCAGCTCCGAGCCGAAGGCCGTCGCCACCGCCGAGGCGCTGGGCGCGGCCTGGGGCGTCGAGGGCGTGGTCACGCACCCCGGCCTGGACGAGCACCGTCGCGGTCCGCTGCCCCTGGTGGGCGACGTCGAGTGGCACGAGACCGTCGCGCGCCTCTTCAGGCGGCCCGACGAGCTCGTCCTGGGCGAGGAGACGGCCACGCAGGCGCGAGCGCGCTTCACGGCCGCCATGGAGGAGGTGGCCGCGCGCGCGGACGGCGCGGGCGTCACGGCCGTGGTCACGCACGGCACCGTGATGACCTTGCTGCTGGCCGAGGCGAACGGCTTCGAGCCCCTGCAGCTGTGGGGCTCCCTGCGCCTGCCCGACGCCCTGTTCGTCTCCTCTAAGGGGTGGCGGCTCCTGGGGCGCGCCTGGCCAGACAGGCCATGACCGGGCTGCTCGCGGCGAACCGCGAGCGGTCGAACCCCCCGTACACCTCGAGGCGCAGTCCGAACGCGCGACACAGCCTCTCGACCTCGAAGCGCGTGTAGTACCGCTGCCGCAGGACCGTCACGCGGCGCGTGACCGCGCCCTCGGGCCCCGTGCGGTCGTGGAAGTACGTGGTCGTGGCCAGCTGGGCCAGCTCGTCGACCTCCTGCACCAGGAAGACGTCGTGCCTCTCGCCCGGCGCGGGCTCGCCCAGCGCCCCTACCAGCTCGGGCTCGACGCGCACGACCCCGCGCGGCCCGAAGCGCGGCACGTAGAGGTCGAACGCGAACAGCCCGCCGTCGTCCAGGTGCCTCGTCACGGACGCGAGCGTGCGGTCCTGGTCGTCGAGCGTGTAGGCGTGCATGAGCGCGTTGAACGGCGCCAGTACCAAGGGGAAGCGCTCGCCCAGGTGGAGGTCGCGCATGTCGGCCTCCACGAGGCGCACCCGGTCGGCGACGCCGGCGCCGGCGAGGCGCTCCTCGGCCCGCGCCAGCATGGCCCCGGAGACGTCGACGGCCACGACGTGGTGGCCCGCCCGGGCCAGGGCCTCGGTCACGCGCCCCGTGCCGGCGCCGAGCTCGAGCACGGGGCCGCCCGTGTCCGCGGCCAGCCGCGTGTAGAAGGGCACGTCGTCGCGGTAGGCGAGGTAGTGGGCGTCGTAGAGGTCGGGGGCGTCGTCGTAGATCACGGGCGGTCCGATGCTAGCCCGCGGCCGGTGCCGGGGCCAGCTCGATGACGGCGTCGGCGGCGGCGGCCAGGGCGGGCCGGTGGCTCACGGCCACCACCAGCCGCTCGCGGCCGAGGCTCCTGAGCAGCTCCACGACGCCGGCCTCCGCCGCCTCGTCGAGGTTCGAGGTCGGCTCGTCCAGGAGCAGCGCGGCCGGCGCGCCCACGAGCGCCCTGGCGATCGCCAGCCGCTGGCGCTGGCCGCCCGAGAGCCCGGCGCCGTCCTCGCCCAGCTCGGCGTCGAGCCCGCCGGCCAGCGCGGCGACGGCAGCGGCGACCCCGGCCGCCTCCAGGGCGGCCCACAAGGCGTCGTCGCCGACCTCGCGGCCCAGGGTCAGGGCCTCGCGCACCGTGCCGGAGACGAGCTCGTGCCCCTGCGGCACGTAGGCGACGTAACGGCGCAGCTCCTCGTCGGGCACCTCGCGCACGTCGCGGCCGCCCCACGCGACGCTCCCGGCCACCGGCGGCACCAGGCCCAGCAGCGTGCGGAGGAGCGTCGTCTTGCCCACGCCGCTCGGGCCGGTGACGGCGAAGAGCCCGCGGGCGGGTAGGTCGAGGTCGAGGCCGGTCATCACCGGCCGGGACGGGTCGAAGCCGGTGGCGAGGCCGCGCAGGCGCAGCGCCGGCGCCTCGCGGAGCGGCATCGTCGGGTCGTGGCCGGGGGCGGCCAGGACGGCCGCCCCGCCGGGGCCCGCCCGGACCGCCGCCCCGCCGGGGCCCGCAGGGGTGGCGAGGCGCGCGGCGGCTGCGGCGGTCACCCTGGCTCCGGCCGCCGGGCCGGGGGGCTCGCCACCCGCCTCCTCGACCCGCCGGCGCGCCAGCGCCTCCACCCGCCGCGCGGCGGCGCTGGCCTGGCGGTACATGGCGTAGGCGGCCGGGAGCAGCTGGGCCGGCGCGGCGGCCAGCGCCACCAGCGTGAGGAACGAGACCATCTCGCCCACCGACAGCTCGCCGCGCCTCACGCCGCCGGCCAGCACCACGACGACGGCGCCGAGCGCGCCGTACAGCAGCACCTGCGTCACCGGCACCTGCAGGCCGGCGAGCAGGCTGCGCCTGGCGCCCGCCGCGGCCGTCGCGCGGTTCACGGCGTCGAAGCGCCGGAGCATGAAGCGCCGGGCGCCGAAGGCGGCCACGGTCTCGTGGTGCCGCACGCCCTCCTGGATGTGTCGACCCAGGGCCTCGGTGCCCTCCATCGAGCCGGCGGCCACCCGCTGCAGCGCCGCGCCTAGCCGCTGCAGCGCCAGCGCCGCCGGCAAGCCGAGCGCGGCCAGCAGCGCCGCGGCCCTCACGTCCGCCCTTACCAGGGCCGCGAGGATCAGCGCCAGCGTCACGCTCTCCGCCACCAGCGACCCCAGTCCGTAGCGCAGGTAGGTCTCGACCTCCTTGAGGTCGGTGATCACGCGGCTGGCCAGCGCCCCGCTCGAACCCGGCAGCGTGCCCGCCGGGCGCGCGAGCAGGTCGGCGTAGAGGGCCCGCCGCGCGTCGGCGGTGGACAGCGCCGCCGCCCGGCCCAGCAGGGCGTCCTGCGCCCACAGCGCCAGGGCGCCGCCCAGCACGACGGCGCCGGCCGCCACGAGCAGCCGCGGCAGGGCCGACGGGTCCGCCAGGGCCTCGTCGAAGAGCGGCGTGACGAACAGCGGCACGACGGCCACGCGCGAGACGGCGCTGACGACGGCCGCCAGCGCGCCCAGGTAGGCGCTGGGGCGTCGCGGCCAGAGGAGGGAGCGCGCCGAAGGGGCGCGTGCGTCCGGGGCGGTACCCGCGGACCTCATAGGCCGGCGTGCGCCGCCACCACGTCCACCAGGGCGGCGGCCGCCCCGGGCCGGGGCATGGTCTCCCGCAGCCGGCGCCGGCGGCGCGCCAGCTCCTCCTCGTCGGCCACGAGGGCCAGGGCGCGCTCGGCCACGCCGTCGGGGTGGACCCTGCCCGCCAGCTCGACCATCAGGTCCTCGCCGGTGATGCGGTTGGGCAGCGACACGGGCACGTTGAGGCGCTCGACGAACAGCCTGACGGCGTGCCGCTTCAGGTACTTGCCCACCACGGGCACCAGGCCGAGCCAGTGCCCCGCGCCCTCGAGCGGGATCAGCTCGGGCCGGTTCAGCGGCAGCAGGACCAGGGCGGGCACGCCGGCGACGCCGAGCTCGAGGGTGTTGGTGCCGGGGATCGTGACGGCCAGGTCGGCGGCGCGCATGTGCGCGTAGCGCTGCTCCTCCGGCACGAGGTCGATGCGTCCGCCGCCGGGGGTGTAGACGGCGTCGCCTTCGCGGCGCCCGGCCGTTCCGGAGAGCGTGGCGGCCGCGGCGCCGGCGATGCCGGCCGCGAGCGTCCGCTCGCCCAGCATGCGGCTCACGGGCCAGACGAAGCGGGCCCCCGGCAGAGCGCGCGCCAGCCTGTCGACCAACGCGATCATGAACGGGATGAGGTGGAGGGCGAACTGGTCGCGGCTGCCGGCGAAGAGCAGGACGTGCGGCTCCCCGCGCTCCAGCGGGGGCTCGGCGGCCTCGACGGCGTCGGCCACGAGGTTGCCCACCACCCGCAGCGCGTCGCCGGGCGAGCCGCGCCTGAGGGCCCTGTCGCGGACCTTCTCGTCGGGCAGGAGCAGCAGCTCGAGGCCGCTGTGCCAGTACGGCTCGAAGCTGTAGCGGAACGCCGGGAAGCCGAGCCGGCGCCCCAGCGTCACCGGAGCGCCCACGCTGCCCCCCAGTCCGACGACCGCCCCCGGGCCCGCGCCCGGCTCGGCGAGGCCCCCCGGCACCGAGCCGGCCGCCAGCGACCGCAGGTACTCGGCGGGGGTGGTGACGTGGTCGGGACCGAACGACGCCGCCACCTCCGGCTCGTTGCCGGCCGCGAACTGGCAGGGCACCAGGGCGACCGCGACGCGCGCCTCGGGCAGGGCGCGCCGCAGCTCCCGCATCACCGGACCCACCCAGGTGTAGAGCTCCCCCGGGCCGTTGCTGACCAGCACGACCTGGCTCATCGGCCCCCCGTCACGAAGCGCGCGACGCCGCGCTTGGTGGTGCGCACGAACTCCAGCACCTGCGCCGCCTCCTCGCTCACGGTAGCCAGCTCCTCGAGCGCGGCGGTGTCACGGCGACGCAGCGCCCGTAGGGC
Organism: uncultured bacterium; assembly: GCA_964529575.1. GTDB lineage: Bacteria > Deinococcota > Deinococci > Deinococcales > Trueperaceae > DASRWD01. The sequence goes on along the minus strand of CAZGXF010000022.1, from coordinate 6,057 downwards.
CGCCTCGACGTGCCGGTAGCGCTCGCCCTCGAAGCCGGCCCGCCGGAGCCCCACGGTGTTCAGCCGGTAGTGCCTCGCCGGGTTGCCGCGCGCCATGGCGTACGGCAGGACGTCCTGGTTCGCGGCGCTGGCAGCGCCGAACATGGCGTAGGCGCCGATGCGGCAGAACTGGTGGACCAGGCTGCCCGCGCCCAGGTTCGCCCTGTCTCCCACGCGCGCGTGGCCGCCGAGCTGCACCCCGTTCGTGATGACGCAGCCGCGGCCGACGTCGCAGTTGTGCGAGACGTGGGAGTAGCTCAGGAGGAGCGTGCCGGCGCCGACGCGGGTGACGGCGCCCTCGCCGGTGGCGCGGTGCACGGTGACGAACTCGCGGATGGTGACCTCGTCCTCGACGACGACGCGGCTCTCCTCGCCGTGGAAGGCGGTGTCGGCGGGCTCGCCGCCCAGGACGGCGTAGGGGCCCACCTGGCAGCGGGCGCCCAGCGCCACGCGCCCGCGCACGACCGACCCCGCGAGGAGCCGCGTGCCCGCGCCCACGCGCGCGCCGGCCTCGACGACGACGCCCGGTCCCACGAAGACGCCCTCGCCCAGCTCGGCGCCGGCGGCCACGACGGCGTGCTCGCCGACGACCACGCCCGGCGCCAGCGAGGACGGGTCCTCGACGACGGCCGTGCGCGCGACGCGCGGCGCCGCCGGCTCGGCCGCCGGCCCGCCGGCGGGTCCCGTCACGGCCGCGGCCATCTCAGGAGGAGTAGACGAACGAGAGCGAGGCCTCGGCGGCGACCTCGTCGCCCACCAACGCCTTGGCCTCGACCTTGCACAGGCCGCGCCGGAACGTGACGATGCGGCCGGTGAGGCGCAGCACGTCGCCGGGCACGACCTTGCGGCGGAAGCGCGCGCCCTCGATGCCGGCGAGGTAGCCGATGCCGCTCGGCGTGCCGCCCTCGCGCGCCGCCAGCGCCACGCCGGCCGCCTGCGCCAGCGCCTCGACGATCAGCACGCCGGGCATCACCGGCTCCTGCGGGAAGTGCCCGGCGAAGAACGGCTCGTTGTGGGTGACGTTCTTGACGCACTCGAAGTCGTCGCCCTGCAGGGAGACGAGCCTGTCGACGAAGAGGAAGGGGTAGCGGTGGGGGAGCACCGCCCGGACGTCCAGGTCCATGGCGGCAAGTCTAGCGCAGCGTCCTAGACGGTCACGACGCCGCGCGCGGCGCGCATCTCCGCCAGCAGCCGCGAGGCGAGGGTCAGGGACCTGAGGTCGTCGGCCAGGGTGCCGATGGGCGCGGCCTCGCCGGCCTGCCGCGCCAGGAAGTGCTCCAGCTCCTTCTTGAGCGGGTTCTCCTCGTGGATCACGTGCCTGTCGAGCTGCACGTGGCCGTTGCTGGGGGCGCCGCCCGGGTCGCGGTAGACGACGACCTCGGCGTAGGGCTCCTTCGCGAAGTCCACGCGCACGGTGCGGTCGCGCTCGGCGACGAGGAGGCTGCGCTCGGCGTCGGGGGCGACGCGGCTGGCGAGCAGCCTGGCGATGCAGCCGTCCTCGAAGAGCACCTGGGCGGCCGCGACGTCCTCGTGCGGGCTGCCGTTGAGGCAGCGGCCCAGGGCGGAGACCTTCACCGGCTCGCCCTCGACCAGCCCGAGCACGATGTCGATGTCGTGGATCATGAGGTCGAGGATCACGCCGACGTCCTTGACGCGCGTGGAGGGCACGAGCCGCCGCGCCTCGATGAGGTACGGCCTGTCGACCTCCTCGGAGAGCTTCGCCACCGAGCGGTAGAACCGCGTGATGTGGCCCACCTGCAGGACGAGGCCGAGCCCCCGGGAGAGCTCGGCCAGCTCGCGCGCCTGCGCCACGTCGGTCGCGACGGGTTTCTCGACCAACACGTGCACGCCGGCCGTGAGGAGCTGCTTCGTGAGCGCGTAGTGCAGGCTCGTGGGGGCCGCGACGCTGGCGGCGTCCACCGCCCTGGCCTGGAGGAGCGCGGCCACCGACGGGTACGCCGCCACGCCCAGCTCGAGCTGGGCCGCGAGGCGCTTGTCGGGGTCCGGGTCCACCACGCCCACGAGCTCGGCGCCGGCCAGGGCGCCGTAGTTCATCGCGTGGTAGCGGCCCATGACGCCGTAACCGACCACGGCGACGCGCACGCTCACGGGACCACCGGCCGTTCGCCGTCCCGCGACGACGTCGCGCTGGAGCTCAGCAGGCGTGACATGAGGGCGTGATGGAGGCTGTGCGAGCCGCGCTGCAGGGTGACGTGCGCTCGGAGGGGTCGGCCGAGGAGGGCCAGGTCGCCGATCGCGTCGAGCGCCTTGTGGCGCACCGGCTCGTCGGGGAACCGAAGTGGGCGCAGCGGCCCGTCATCAGCGAAGACGATAGCATGCTCCAGAGAGGCGCCCCGAACGAGCCCTCTGGCCCTCAACGCCTCCGCCTCGCGCAGCAGGCCGAACGTGCGTGCGGCCGCCAGCTGGTGGTAGTCGTCCGGGCCGCCTACCCAACGCTGCCTCCCGATGGCGTGGTGAGCGAAGTCGATCGACACGTCGAGGCGCTCTTCGCCCGGTTCGGCCCGGGCCGTCGAGCCGCCTGAGGCGACCTCGACCGGCGCCGACAGCGTCAGGGGCGCGGGCGGCGGCGGGGGCTCGCCCAGGGCGTGGACCGCCTCGAGCCAGGGCGCGGCGGAGCCGTCCAGGATGGGCAGCTCCTCGGCGCTGGCCTCCACGACCACGCCGGCGAAGAACCCGCGCAGCCGCAGGGCCGCCAGGAGGTGTTCCACCAGGGCCACGCGCGCGCCTCCGGCCGCGAGGGTCACGGCGCGGTCGGTGGCCGCGACGTTGGACACCGAGGCCACGACCTCGTCCCGCCCGCGCCTGAAGCGCAGCGGCCCCTCGGCGCGGTGGAGGGTGACGCGGCACGTCTCGCCGCTGTGGAGGCCCACGCCTGTCACCGCGGCGCTCACGTCAGCGGTCTTCCAGGCGCTTGAAGGCGCGCCAGACGTCCTCGAGGCGGTCGAGCAGGTAGAGCGAGCGGGCGAACTGGCGGTAGGGCTTGGCGGGGAAGCCGGCCCACGTCTCGCCGGGCGGGACGTCCTTCGTGACGCCGCTGCGGCCGGCGATGCGGGCTCCCGCGCCGATCGTGACGTGGTCGGAGACGCCGACCGCGCCGCCTATGACGACGCCGTCGCCGACGACCACGCTGCCGGCGATGCCGGTCATGCCGGCGATGAGGCAGCTACGGCCGATGCGCACGTTGTGCCCCACCTGGCAGAGGTTGTCGATCTTAGTGCCGGCGCCGATCACCGTGTCGTCGAGCGTGCCCCTGTCGATGGCCGTGTTCGCTCCCACCTCGACGTCGTCGCCGATGACGACGCCGCCCAGGTGCCTGACCTTCACGGCCCCGCGCGGCGAGGCGGCGTAGCCGAAGCCGTCGGCGCCCACGACGACGCCGGCGTGGAGCACGACCCTGTCGCCCAGCCTCACGCCGTCGTACAGCGTCACGTGCGCGTGCAGCACGCAGTCCTCGCCCACCACCGCACCCTCGCCGACGACGCTGCCCGGGCCCACGACGCTGCGGGCGCCCACCCGCGCTCCGGCTCGCACCACGGCGCCGGGCATGAGGGTCACGCCCTCGCCCAGCTCGGCGCTGGGGTGCACGTGGGCGCGGTCGCTGCGCTCGCCGGTGGCGGGGTCCGGCCGGCGGTCGAAGAGGGCCGTGAGCCGCGCCAGCGCCAGGCGGGCGTCGGCGACCCTGACGACCGGCACGCCGCTCAAGGCGCTCGTGTCGAGGCCCTGCGCCGCCACCACCAACGCGGGCGGGCGCGGCGCGGCGGCCAGGGACGCGACGTCGGCCTCCCCGCCCGCCACCACCACGCTGGCGACCGCGTCGACGCGCCCCGCCGCCACGCCGGCCGGGGAGGCGAGACGCGTCACCTCGGCGCCGCCTCGGCCCCCCTCGAGGCTGCCCTCTACGGCGGCGGCCACCTCAGCGGCGCTGAGCGAGCGCGCCTCGCTCATGGCTCCCCCTCGGGCCGGTCGTCGGCCGGGGCGTCGTCTCCGCCGTCCTCCTCGCCGGGCGCCGCGTCGTCCAGGGCGCCGTCCTCGGCCGGGACCTCGTCGGGCCGGCCCGCGCCCGCCGGGGCCACAGTGACGTGCAGGTCCTGGCTGCCGACGACCACCCACTCGAGGGGCACGCGCAGCAGGCGCCTCACGTCGCCGTGCTCGTCCACCGACTCGACGACGAGCTCGCTCGCCTGCACCTGCTGCCTGAGCGCGTCCAAGAGCTCCGGGAACGTGCGCGGCTCGTCCACCTCGCCGCCCTCGGGAGGCGCCTTCTCGACCTCCCGCGGCACGTCGCCGCCACGCACGAGCAGGGTCAGGTCCCCGCTGAGGTCCTCCGGCAGCGGGACGCTGAACGTGCGCACCACGCCCTCGCGCCGGTACGGCTGGAGCCGTACGTGCAGGACGGCGTGGCCGCCGGCCACCAGGTCCTCGCTCTCCAGCACGAGCTGGGCCACCTCGGCGCTGCCGGGGTCGCGGTCGAAGGACACCGAGAGCTCGACGCTCGCCACCTCCGGCTCGGCGAAGCGGTTCGTGGCCAACAGCGCCAGGGGCTGTAGGGCGAGGCGCGCGGCCGCCAGGCCCACGTCGTCCTGGCTCGTCACCTGCTCCAGGACCCTGACGCGCGTGCCGCCGCGCAGCGTCACGTCCCAGGCCAGCTCGGCCTTGCCGGGGCCGACGGAGCGCAGCACGCGGTCGCCGGCGTCGAGGGTGGCGATGGCGGTGAGCAGGGGGTAGAGGCGCTCGTCGGCCGCGAGCCTGACCGCGTAGCGCTCCTCGCGGCCGACGGCGGTCACGTTGAGGGCGAGCTCGACGGTCTCCGGCTCCAGGCCGACGCCGCCCACCAGCGCCGCGGGCGTGTCGTGCGTGGCGGCGCCCACGGTCTCGCGGCGGACGTTCGCGAGCTTGAACGGCACCACCGCGCTGGGGACGACGGCCGTGACCTCGGCGTGCGCCAGGCCGTACGAGGCGAGCCCGGTGCCGAGGAGCGGGTGGCCCAGCGCCAGCAGCGCGTCGCCCTCGACCGCCGTCACGGTCCCCAGCGCCGCGAGCTGCAGGTCGCCGCTCATGAGCTGGACGGCGACGGCGGCGCCGGGCTCGAAGTCGGTCGGCGGCGCGGCCCCGGTGGCGCCGGTCCCGGCTCCTTGGGCGAGCGAGGGGGCCAGCGGCCGCGTGGGCGCGCCGGCGAACAGCTCCTCGAGCAGCGCCACGGCGCGCGGCGAGGCGCCGGTCATCAGCACAGGCGTCGTCACCGGCACCGCCTCGCCCAGACCGGGCACCGCGACGGTCCCCGGCAGCGCGGCGAGGCGGGTGTCGCGCATCGCGGCGATGGGCGTGACCAGCGCGAGCTCGTGGTCGGCCTCGGGGAAGACGTAGCCGACGGCGCCCAGCAGCGCGTCGCGCCCTCCCCACGGCAGGTAGACGGGGCTGCCGCTCATGCCCGCGGCGACCCCGCCGGCGGCCTCGATGATGGGACCCGAGGCGCGCACGAGCACGAGCGGGAACCCCGGGCCGGCGTCCTGCTGCACGGCGATCACCTCGACGTCGAACCGCTCGATGGCGCCGCCGGGGCCGGCCGTGAGGCCGTGCCCGACGAGGCCGGGACGGACCTCCCGGAGCGGGAAGTCGGGCACCGCGCCCTGCGCCCGCGCCGCCCCCAGGGCCGCCGGGGCCGCGAGGAGGATGGCCGCGCAGGCCGCGGCGAGGAGCCGCCGCATCCTCAGCGTCTTAGGAAGTTGTCCGAGATCAGGGCGTCCCGGAGCACGTGGATCATGTCGAGCGCCTGGCCCGTGCCGAGAGCCACCGAGTCGGTGGCGTTGTCGGCCACCATCACCGGGATGCCGGTCGTCTGCCTGAGCAGCTCGTCGAAGTTCCTCAGCAGCGAGCCGCCGCCGGTCATGATGATCCCACGGTCGATGACGTCGGAGACCAGCTCGGGCGGCGCCTGCTCGAGGACGCGCCTGACGCCGTCGGCGATCTTCTGGATCGGCTCCTTGAGGGCCTCGACGA
>CAZGXF010000021.1:0-26373 GCA_964529575.1 uncultured bacterium | reverse complement strand
GATCAGGGCGCCCGGCTCGGCGAAGATCACGTCGCCCAGCGTGGCGAAGCTGGCGGTGACGCCTCCGGTGGTGGGGTGCGAGAGCACGGCCACGTAGGGCAGGCGCTCGGCGGCGAGGCGCTCCAGGGCGACCGTGGTCTTGGCCATCTGCATCAGCGACAGCGCGCCCTCCTGCATGCGGGCCCCTCCGGACGCGGTCACGGCCACCAGCGCCCGCCCCTCGTCGGCGGCGCGCTCGGCGGCGCGGGCGATCTCCTCGCCCACCACCGAGCCCATCGAGCCGCCCAGGAAGAAGAAGTCCATGACCACCAGACCGACCGGCACGCCGCCCAGCTCGCAAGCGCCCGTGACGATGGCGTCCGGGCGTCCCTGCCGCTGCTCGGCCTTCTCCAGGCGGTCCACGTAGGGCTGCGTGTCCGTGAACTCCAGCGGGTCCACGGGCCTGATGGCCCCCGACCAGCGCTCGAAGGTGCCCGGGTCGGCGAGCATCTCGACGCGGGCGTCGACCGGCATGCTGTAGTGATGCCCGCACTCGGGGCAGACGTGCAGGTTGGCGATCAGGTCCTTGCGGTAGATCTGGGTGTTGCAGGCGTCACACTTGAGCCAGAGGCCGGCGGGGCTGTTGTCGTCCTCCTTGCGGGTGGGACGGTTCCGCCTGAAGAGGCGTTCAAGCGCCATCTCGCCTCCCTGCCGGCGTGCTGTCGTGGGTCAGCGCAGGCACGCGCCAGTGTAGCAGCCAGTCACGGGCGCTCAAGCCATCGGGCGGTCCCGGCCGGCTCGGGCTCGGGCGCCGAGCCCTCGCGGTCGAGGCCTGCGGTCTGGACCGCGCGCCCCTGCTCCTCGCCGTCCCGCGCCGTCCCTTCGGTCTCGCCTGACGGCAGTTCGCGGCCGGCGCCGGGCGCGCCGCTCATGTCGCTGCGTCCCGTGAAGCGGGCGCCCTCCTCGATGTCCAGGGCAGCAGCCTTGACGTCGCCGATGAGCTCGCCGCCGTTCCAGATCTCGACCTTGCCGGTCACGACGACGTTCGCCTCGACCTTGCCGAGGACCCGGAGCTCCTCCGCGCGCACGAGCGAGCCGACGATCACGCCCGCCGGCGCCACCTCGACGACCCCGTCCACCTCGACGTCGCCCTCGACGACGCCGTGGACCCTCACGCGGCCGACGGCCTCCACCTTGCCGACGAGCTTGGTGCCGCGGTGGATGTACGTGAACGGCTCGCGCTTGACGGGCTCCTCCTGCTTCTTCGGGGTCCTCCTGAGCATCCTTCCTCCAACGTAGCCGACGGCCGACTGGCCGGCCGCTACCCCAGGTTCCCCCACGGGGGCCCTGTGGGGACGAGCGATGGCTCACACGTCAAGCGGCCTTCAGTCCCACATGAAACGAAGGCGTATCCTAGCCGAATGGAAAGAGCCAGGGTGGTCCTGGTCACCAACGTGGGCCAGGGGTTCGGTCGGGCCGTGTCCCTCGCCTACGGGCGTGCGGGGTACCACGTCGTGTGCGCCGATCGCGACGTCGACCTGGCCTCGAAGACCGCCGCCGAGGTCGAGGAGCTCGGCGGCCAGGCGATCCCCATCCAGGCCGACATGACCACCCAGATGGACGTGCTCACCACGTACCAGAAGGTGCTGGAGATTTTCGGCGCGCTGGGCGGGGTGGTGCACGTCGCCGAGCACGTCAACACCACGCCTTTCGAGAGCATGGCCGAGGCCGAGTTCTTCGAGGTGCTCATCGAGGACGTGCGCAGCTCGTTCCTGGTCCTGAAGACCGCCGCGCGGCTGCTGAGCGTGGGTTGGGTCGTCATCGTGGCGCCCCCGGCGCTGGGCTCGGTGCAGATGCACACGGTGCAGGGCGCGCTGGCGCGCATGGTCACCGGCTTCAGGGAGCGCTTCAAGTTCCCGCGGGCGAACCTGGTGGTGCCGTCGCGGCTCAGCTCGGACCCGCTGCACGACCAGGCCCTCGTGCGGGCGGTGCGCTACCTGGGCTCGCCCGAGTCGGCCGGCGTGTCCGGTCAGTTGGTCGACGTCGACCTGCCCGAGCCTCCCCGCGTGGCCGAGGCGCTGCTGCCCGAGGTACGCGCCGCGCTGGACGACAACGTCAGGCAAGACGAGGAGTACGACTACGCCTGGGAGTTCAGCGTCGACGAGGACGAGGCGTACGAGGACGACGAGGCCGAGTACCAGGACGGGCATGAGGACGACGACCGAGACGGCACCGACGCGCTCGTGGCCGCGGCCGACGACGACCAAGACGACTACGAGGCCTTCGACCTGCTGTGGACGCACGAGCTCGGCCTCGAGGGGCGCACGCCGGCCCTCAGGCACCTCGTGGACGAGGTCGTCCCGCCCCCTGACGAGGCCTACGTCGCCGGCCTCGAGCCCGCCGTGGACCTCTACGGCGACCTGAGCCGCCTCGAAGGCACGGTCGACCCGTACGAGGGCCGTGCCGAACGCTCGCCCGCCTTCGACGGCGAGGACGTCTTCAAGAAGCGCTGATGCGCTGCCCCTACTGCTCCGCGGACGACACGAAGGTCGTGAACTCGCGGCCGTCCGACGAGGGCGCCGCGATCCGTCGGCGCCGCGAGTGCCCCAACTGCCTGCGCCGCTTCACCACGTACGAGCGAGCCCAGTTCGAGGCGCTGATGGTGCGCAAACGCTCCGGGCGGCACGAGGCGTTCGACGCCGACAAGCTGCTCGGGAAGCTGCGCATCGCCACCAACAAGCGGCCTGTCTCCGAGAAGGTCCTGCGCGAGTTCGCCTACGGCTTCGAGGACGAGGTGCAGGGCCCCGAGGTCTCGTCCGAGCACATCGGGCGGCGCGTGCTGCAGTTCCTCAAGGCGCTCGACGAGGTCGCCTACATCAGGTACCTGAGCGTCTACCGCGACTTCGACTCGGTGGACCGCTTCATCGAGGAGATCAGGCAGCTCGACGAGGCGACCACGCGGGCGGTGAACGGCGCCGGCGAGCCGGAGGAGGGGCCGAACGAGCCGGCGGGTACGGGGCCATCGTGACGCGGGGGCTGAGCGCGGAACGGCTCGGCGCCGCGGTGGTGTCGCTCGCCATGGCCTCGCTGGCGTCCTCGCGGCCGGCCGAACCTGCCTGCGAGGCGCCGGTCGTGAGGACGACCGCCGGCGACGTCTGCGGCCTGCGCCTCGACGTGGACGGCGTCGTCGTGAACGCCTACCTCGGTGTCCCGTACGGCGAGGACACCGGCGGAGAGAACCGCTTCCAGCCGCCGCTGCCGCGGGAGCCGTGGGAGGGCGTGCACGCGGCCGTGGCTCCCGGGCCCGCCTGCCCCCAGACCCTCACCAGCCAGACCGAGCCACCGGACGACCAGAGCGAGGACTGCCTCTACCTGAACGTGTGGGCGCCCGCTACGGCGAGCGGGGACGCGCCCGTGTTGGTGTTCGTCCACGGGGGCGGCTTCCTGGTGGGGACGGCCACGGACACGCCGGCCAGCCCGGACGTCGACTGGTTCAACATCGACGGCCGGTTCCTCGCCGCCGAGCACGGGACCGTGGTCGTGAGCATGGACTACCGGTTGGGAGCGTTCGGCTTCCTCGCCGGGATCGCCGGCTTGACGGGCAACCAGGGCCTGCAGGACCAGCAGCTCGCCCTGGGGTGGGTGCGTGACAACGTGGCGTCGTTCGGGGGCGACCCAGGGAACGTGACGCTCATGGGCGAGAGCGCCGGCGGGACGTCGGTGGCCGTGCACGTGTACGCCGTCCCCAGCAGCCGCGGCCTGTTCCATCGGGCGATCGTGGAGTCGAACCCGTTCGGGGTGGGGGTTCAGGACTGGTCGCAGGCCAAGGCCCAAGCCGAGCGCTACCTGCTGCGCGTCGGCTGCTTCTGGAGCTTCGACCGGCTGGCCTGCCTACGAGAGGCGGCCCTCGAGACGCTGCAGGCCGCCCAGACGCCGGACGTCAACCTGTGGACGCTCATCGACCGCAACGCGTTCGCGCTGCTCGCCTGGCTGCCGGTCGTCGACGGGGGGTTCGTGGCCCGCGACCCGTTGGCCGCGGCCGTGGCCGGCGACACGGACGTGCCCGTGGTCTGGGGCAACAACGACCACGAGGCCTTCTCGTTCCTCGGCAACTTCGTGGAAGGGGGCGTGAACCCCTTCGTGGGCGACTTCATGACCACGGTCCTGTTCGGCAAGGTGGCCGGCGGGGTGATGCACGAGCGCTACCTGCAGGGCGCGGCCGACCTGGCTAGCGCCGTGCTCGAAGGCGCCGGCGACCACGTCTTCATGTGCCCCGCGGAACTGGCGGCCATGAACGCGCCCGTCGGCTACCACTACAGGTTCAGTCATCCGCCCGGATACGTGGGTGGCCTGACCGGGGGCGAGACGTGCGCCGACAAGACCTGTCACGCCGTCGAGCTGCCCTACGTCTTCGGCACCGGCCGCTTCCCCGACGGTTTCGCGGCGACCGACGAGCGGGTCTCGGCGACGTTCATGGAGCACTGGGCCGCGTTCGCCCGCGGCGAGGGGGACGACGGCACGGGGTTCGGGGACTGGCCGCCGGCCGTGGCCGACGCGGACGGGCTGCCGACCCTGGTGATCGCCGACCCGGCTCGCGTGCAGGCCTTCGACGTCGCCCGTTGCGCCCCTTGGGCCGAGGTCTACGGCCTCCCGTAGCCTGTGGGGCCGCTCCCCGCCAGGTTCGCGGCGCGCATGCGCGAGCTGCTCGGCGCCGAGGCCGAGGAGCTCTTCGCCGCGCTAGACGCGCCGCGTGAGCCGGCCGTGCGCTTGAACCCGTTGCGCGGCGACCCGGCCGCGCTGGCCGCGGCGCTCCCCTGGCCGTCGCGGGCGGTGCCCTGGTGCCCGGCCGGCCGCCTCGTGGCCGCCGAGAGCGCCGAGGTCGCCGCCGACCCCCTGAACGACGCCGGCGTCTACTACCTGCAGGACCCGGCCGCCATGGCCGTGGCCGAGGCGGTGGCGCCGGCGCCCGGCGAGCTCGTCGTCGACCTGGCGGCGGCGCCGGGTGGCAAGACCACACACCTGGCCGCCCTCGCCGGCGACGCCGGGCTGGTGGTGTCCAACGACGTCGACGAGCGCAGGGCTCGAGCGCTGCTGGGCAACGTCGAGCGCCTCGGCGTCACGAGCGCCGTCGTCACGTGCGCCCGACCGGAGCGCCTGACCGCCGCCCTCGGCGGGGCCTGCCACGCCGTGCTGCTCGACGCACCCTGCTCCGGCGAGGGCATGTTCCGCCGCTCGCCCGCGGCCCGCGAGGCCTGGACCGAGGCGGGCGTCGAGCGCCACGCCGAGCTGCAGCGCCGCCTGGTGGCCGCAGCGGCCGACCTGGTGCGCCCGGGCGGGCGGCTGGTCTACAGCACCTGCACGTTCGACCCGCGCGAGAACGAGGCGGTCGTCCTGTGGCTGCTGGCGCGGAGGCCCGACCTGGAGCTCGAGCCGCTGGACCTGCCGGGCGCCGCGGACGCCGCCCCCTTCGGGCTCCCCGGCGCCGCGCGGCTGTGGCCGCACCGCTCACCCGGCGACGGCCACTTCGTGGCGCGGCTGCGCCGGGCGGCGGACGCTGCCGGCGCGCCGGCCGGCGTAGGCGCGCGCGGTGGGTCCGCGGGCCGTCGCCGCGCCCACGGCAGGCCCGGCAGGAGCGGCTCCGGCCGCGGCGAGCGCGCCGCCGGCACCCTCGACCCCGCGACGCGTACCGCTTGGGACGCATTCGCCGCGGAGCACCTCGCGCCCGGGTGGAGCGCCGCCGCGCTGGAGGGCCGCCTGGCGCGCTACGGCGAGCGGCTGCTGCTGCTCCCGGAGCGTTTCCGGCCCCTGCCGGGCGTGCACGTGCTGCGCGCGGGACTACACCTGGCCGACGTGCGCGCCTCGGGCCAGCGCGCCGAGCTCCGCCCCGCCCACGCTCTGGCCATGGCGCCGAGCCTCGCGCAGGGCGCCTGGAGCGGTCCGCGGCTCGAGCTGAGCGGGGACGACGGGGCCCTGGAGTCTTACCGCCAGGGCGGTGCGTTCGCAGCCGCGGGCGTCCCGGACGGCTACGCCCTCGTGACCCACGGCGGCTTCGCGCTCGGCTGGGCCGCGTGCCGCGGCGGCACCGCCCGCTCGCTGCTGCCGCGGGGGCTGAGGCGCGCGCCCTGAAGGCCGCGCCCGTCGCCGGGTCTTGGCGAGGCCGCCGGGGGCGTGCTACACTCGCGTTTGGCTTCTTCGCTCTAGTGCCCCGATCAAACACGAAGGCGAAGCCGAAGGACGTGACGAGCGTGAAGACATACTTCCCGAACGAGCCCACCAACGACTGGGTCCTCGTGGACGCAGCCGGCATGAGGGTGGGCCGTCTCGCGACCCAGATCGCCTCGATCTTGAAGGGCAAGCACAAGCCCACCTACTCGCCGCACCAGCCGGGCGGCGACTTCGTCGTCGTCATCAACGCCGACAAGGTCGAGTTCACCGGCGACAAGCTGGACGCCAAGGTCTACACCCGGTACTCGGGGTACCAGGGCGGCCTGAAGAAGACCACCGCCCGGGAGATGCTCGACAAGCACCCCGAGCGGGTCATCGAGCACGCGGTCTGGGGCATGCTGCCCAAGACCCGCATGGGCCGCCGGCTGATCCGGCGCCTCAAGGTCTACGCCGGCGAGACGCACCCGCACGAGGCGCAGCAGCCGAAGAAGCTGGAGCTGAACTGATGGATCAGTACTACGGCACCGGCCGCCGCAAGGAAGCCATCGCGCGCGTGTTCCTGCGCCCCGGCAGCGGCCGCATCACCGTCAACGGACGCGAGTTCCAGGAGTACTTCCGCGGCATCCTCGCGGGCGTCGAGGCCCTCGAGCCGCTGAAGGCGACGAACACGGCCGGCCGCTTCGACGCGGTCATCACCGTCAAGGGCGGCGGCCCCAGCGGTCAGGCCGACGCGATCAAGCTCGGCGTCGCCCGCGCCCTCCTGAAGGTGGACCCCAACCTCCGCCCTGCCCTGAAGCAGGCCGGCCACCTCAGGCGCGACGCCCGCATCGTCGAGCGCAAGAAGTACGGCCTCAAGAAGGCCCGGCGCGCTCCTCAGTACAGCAAGCGCTGAGACCGCTCTAGCGGCGCCATGCAGGGGCCCCTGTGACCGTACTGCAAGCCCTCGTGCTGGGTGCGGTCCAGGGGCTCACCGAGTTCCTGCCGGTCTCGAGCTCGGGGCACCTCGTCCTCGCGAACTACTACCTGGGCTGGGGCGACCAGCTGCCCGTGTGGGTCAGCATCGCCACCAACACCGGCACGGTCCTGGCCGTGATCGTCTACCTGTGGCGCGACGTCGCCTCGGCGCTGGGCGGCTTCCTCTCCGGGCTGGCCTCGGCCGAGGCGCGCACCCGGCCCGGCTGGCGGCTGGCCCTGCTGGTGCTGGCCGGCTCCGTGCCGACGGCGGCCATCGGCCTGGGTCTCAGCGGCGTGTTCGAGAGCCTGAACCGCCCGCTGCCCGTGGCGATCACGCTGGCCGTCACCGGCTTCATCCTCTGGTTCGCGCCCAAGAGCGGTCCCAAGAAGGAGCCCAAGGACCTCACGTTCGTCGACGCCGTGGTCGCCGGCGTGGTCCAGGGCATCGCCGTGGTGCCGGGCATCTCGCGCTCCGGCTCGACGATCGCCGCCCTCCTCGCGAGGGGAGCCGACAAGGAGCTCGCCCCGCGCGTCTCCTTCCTGCTCTACCTCGTCGTATCGCTCGGCGTGGCCGTGCTCGGCATCGCGGAGGTGCGCGAGGCGGAGGTGCAGGTCGGCCCGCTCGTCGCCATGACCGCGTCCTCGTTCGTCGTCGGCTACCTCGCTCTGGTCTCGGTGTTCGCGGTCCTGCGTCGCGGCCGGTTCAGGGCCTTCTCGCCCTACCTCTGGGTGGTCTCCGCCGTGACGCTGGCGTCCCTCCTCATCGTGCGCTGAGCGCTCCCCCGAGGCCTTGGGGCCGACAGGGCGGGAGGCCCCCGCTGGGCTATCATCGCGGGGCTAGAGGGAGGCGACGACAGTGGAGGTCGTTACTCGGATCGCGCCGTCCCCGACCGGCGACCCGCACGTCGGGACGGCCTACGTGGGACTGTTCAGCTACGCGCTCGCCAAGAAGCACGGCGGGCGGTTCATCTTCCGACTAGAGGACACGGACCGGCAGCGCTACCAGGAGCGCTCCGAGCAGCGCATCCTCGAGATGTTCGAGTGGCTCGGCATCGAGCCGGACGAGAGCCCGGCCAAGGGCGGCCCCAACGGGCCCTACCGGCAGAGCGAGCGCCTCCCGGTCTACCGCGAGCACGTGGACATGCTGCTCGCCTCGGGCCACGCCTACAGGGCGTTCGAGACGGCCGAGGAGCTCGAGGCCATGCGCGCCGAGCAGAAGCGCCTGGGGAGGCCGCTCGGCTACGACGGCCGCGGGCGGTCCATGCCCCGCGAGGAGCAGGAGCGTCGCGCCGCCGCGGGCGAGCCCCACGTCGTCCGCCTCCTGACCCCGGACGACGGCACCACCTCCTTCGTCGACAGGCTGCGCGGCACCATCTCGTTCGCGAACGAGGAGATCCGCGACCCGGTGCTCCTGAAGTCGGACGGCTACCCCACGTACCACCTGGCCGTGGTCGTCGACGACCACCTCATGGGCGTGACGCACGTGATCCGCGCCGAGGAGTGGATCACCAGCACCCCCATCCACGTGCTCCTGTACTCCGCGTTCGGTTGGCAGACCCCGGAGTTCGTGCACGTGCCCATCCTCCGCAACCCCGACCGCACCAAGCTCTCGAAGCGCAAGTCCGACACTTCCGTCGACTCGTACCGCCGCCAGGGCGTGCTGCCCGAGGCGTTGCTGAACTACCTGGCCACGCTGGGCTGGAGCATGCCTGACGGCCGCGAGTTCTTCAGCCTCGAGGAGATGATCGCCGCGTTCGACCTGGACCGCATGTCCACCGGCGAGCCGGTCTTCGACCTCAAGAAGATGAAGTTCTTCAACGCCAAGTACCTGCGCGAGATCCTCCCGCTGGAGGACGTGGCCAGGCGCGTCAGGCCGCTGTTCGAGGAGCGCGGCTTCGACGTCGGCGAGGACCAGGACTACCTCCTCGACGTGGTGGACGTGCTGCGGCCGCGCGCCGAGACGCTCGTCGAGCTCGCCGACCAGGCCGGCTACTTCTTCACCGAGGAGTTCCCCTACGACGAGGGCGCCCGCAAGCAGCTCGCCGCCGGCCAGGCGCACCTCCAGGCCGTGGAGCGCGAGCTGTCGATGCTCGAGTTCTTCGACTACGACGGCGTGGACGACATGCTGCGCGAGTACGTGCAGGACCAGGGCGTGCCCATGGGCAAGGTGATGATGCCCCTGCGCGCCGCCCTCACCGGCACCACCTCGTCCCCCGGCGTCGTCGACCTCATCGTGATCCTCGGCAAGCAGCGCTCGCTCGCTCGCATCGGCCGGGCGCTCACCTTCATCGACGCCGGCCTGCCCGACGACGACCCGCAGAAGGCGCTCGAGGAGCAGCGGCGCCAGGAGGCCGCGAAGGCGAAGGGCAAGCAGGTGGCGGCGGCCAAGGCGAAGGGCGTGTCGTGAGCTGGTTCGACCGCCTGAGGCAGGGCCTGTCGCGGACGCGCGAGGTGATCGCCGAGAGCCTGGGCGGCGACGCACCGGCGGAGGCGCGACCGGAGCCGCAGAGAGGGCTTCCGTCGCCGCGTGCCCGCCCCGCGAACTGGGAGATGGACTGGGACGAGCTCGAGTTCGCCCTCATCGCCGCCGACGTGGGGGCCAAGCTCGCCGCCGAGGTCGTGGAGGGGGCCAAGCGCGAGCGCGAGCGCGGCATGACTTTCAGCGAGGCGCTCGAGAAGGCTCTACTCGACCAGCTCGAGCCCGACTCGATGCGCCAGAAGCTGCGGCGCGTGGGCTTCCAGCTCGACGTGAGCCGCAAGGTCGTGGAGCCGGCCGGCAAGGTGATCATGGTGGTGGGCGTGAACGGCGTCGGCAAGACGACGACGATCGCGAAGCTGGGCGCGTACTACCAGCGCAACGGCAAGAGCGTGATGTTCGCCGCCGGCGACACGTTCAGGGCCGCCGGTAGCGCGCAGCTGGCGGTATGGGGCGAGCGCCTGGGCGTCCCCACGGTCACCGGCCCGGACGGCGGCGACCCCGCGGCCGTGGCGTTCGACGGCGCCCAGCGCCGCAAGGCCCAGGGCCGCGACCTCCTCATCGTCGACACGGCCGGCCGCCTGCACACGAAGCACAACCTCATGGAGGAGCTGAAGAAGGTCAAGCGCGTCATCGACCGCGCCGACCCCGGCGAGCCGCGCGAGGTGTGGCTGGTGCTCGACGCCGTGACCGGCCAGAACGGGCTCGAGCAGGCGCGGCGCTTCCACGACGCCGTCGGCCTCACCGGCGTCATCGTGACCAAGCTCGACGGCACGGCGAAGGGCGGCATCCTCCTCCCCATCACCCGCGAGCTGAGGCTGCCGATCAAGTTCATCGGCGTCGGCGAGCGCGAGGACGACCTCCAGCCGTACGACGCCGCGGCGTTCGTGCAGGCGCTCCTCGACCTCCCGGTGGAGGCCTGAGCTGGGGCCCGCGGCGCTGGCGGTGGTCGCCGCCACCAGGCTCGAGACCGAGCCTCTCGTCGGCGCGCTCACGGACGCTGGGCGGCCGCCCTGGGCCACGCGCTGGCCGTGGGCCGTGAGCGGCGGACTAGACGGCGTGCCCGTGGTGTTGGCCGCCACCGGCCTGGGCAAGGCGAACGCCGCCGCCGCGGTGGCCGCGCTCGTGGCTGGCTCGGGCGGCGCGGTACGGGCCGTGGTGCAGGTGGGGGTCGGCGGCGCCTACCCGGGCGCGGTGGTGCCGGTCGGGGCGGCCGCGCTCGCGGACAGCGAGCTCGACCTAGACCTCGGCCTCGGCCGCCACCCCGACTGGGAGGGCCTCGAGGCGCTGGCCGTACCGGGCGACGCGACACGGAACCTCCTCGACCTCTCAGGGCCGGCTCTCGAGGCGGCGTCCGCGGCTACGGGCCTGCGCGCGCTGCCGTTCGCGACGTCGGACGCCGTCACGGCCGACGCCGGGTCCGCCGCCTACCTGGCGCGGCGCTTCGGCGTGGCCGTCGAGTCGATGGAGGGGGTGGGCGCGGCGCGCGCCGCGGCGGCCCTGGGGGTACCGTTCGTGGAGGTACGCGGCGTGAGCAACGCCGTAGGCGAGCGCGACAAGGCGGCCTGGCGCCTGCGGGACGCCGTGGCGGCCGCTTGCGACGCCGCCCGCGCGGCCGTCGTCGCCGTCTGGGAGGTCAGCCGTGAACCTGCTAGCTAGCCTGCCCGTCTGGGTGCTCTGGGCGGTGCTGGGCATCACCTTCGTCGTCGTGCACGCCATGGCCTTCCAGCCGCGGCAGGAGCCCGGCGGCGGGCGGATGCTGAAGCGCGTGCTCTCCTCCGTGCTGCTGCTGGTGGGGCTCGTGCTGGTCGACCCGGCGGAGCCGGCCTCGGTGCTGCTGGCGCTCCTCGCCGCCGGCGTCGGCGGCTTCCTCAGCGGCCGGGCCGCACCGCCCGTGCCCAGCCGGTAGACTCGCAGGATGCCACTCGTCTCAGGACTCGACGTACTGGGGCCCGCGCGGGCGGGCGGTTACGCCGTCGGCGCGTTCAACACGAACGACATGGAGATCACGCAGGCGATCCTGGCCGCCGCCGAGGAGACGCGCAGCCCGGTGATCGTCGCGCTGTCGGAGGGCGCCCTGAAGTTCGGCGGCGACGCCCTGGTGGCCGTGGTGAAGCACCTGGCAGGCACCGCCGGCGTGCCCGTGGCGATGCACCTCGACCACGGCTCCTCGTACGAGATGTGCGTGCGGGCGCTTCGCTGGGGCTTCACCTCGGTGATGATCGACATGTCGCACCAGGACGAGGAGACCAACGTCCGCGAGACGAGGCGCGTCGTCGAGGCCGCCCACGCCGTGGGCGTGACCGTGGAGGCCGAGATCGGCAGGCTGGCGGGCATCGAGGAGCACGTGGACGTGAGCGCCGAGGACGCCGCGCTCACGAAGCCGGACGAGGCCGCGCGCTTCATGGAGCGCAGCGGCGCCGACTACCTGGCCGTCGCCATCGGCACCTCGCACGGGGCCTACAAGGGCAAGGGGCGGCCGTTCATCGACCACGCGCGCCTGGAGTCGATCGCCGCCCTGGTGGCGCAGCCGCTGGTGCTGCACGGCGCCTCCGGCGTGCCGGCCGAGCTGGTCGAGCGCTTCCGCGCCGCCGGCGGCGCGATCGAGGGGGCGGTGGGCATACACCCCGAGGACGTGACGCGGGCGGTGAAGCACGGCATCTCCAAGGTGAACACCGACACCGACCTGCGGCTGGCGTTCACCACCAGCGTGCGCGAGACCCTGCGAGCCGACCCCGCGCAGTTCGACCCGCGCAAGATCCTCGGCCCGGCGCGCGACGCCATGCGCGCGGTGGTCGCCGAGCGCATGCGCCTCTTCGGCTCCGCCGGCAAGGCCTGAGCCCCCAGCCGGGCCCGCTACGCCCCTAGCGCGCGCTGCCCGCGGCCGCGGCGTCGTCCCGCGCCGGGTCCACGTGAACGGTCCTCTGTTGCGTGTACTGCACGGCGCCGGGCGGCGCCCCTTTGGGCCGCCAGACGTTCTTGCGCTCGGTGTAGTCGACCGGCACGTTCGAGGAGCCGCGCGCCTCGGAGAAGCCGGCGGCGAGCCGCGCGGCGAACAGCACGGTGTCGAAGGGCACCTGTCGGCCGCCGGAACGCACCACCACGTGGGCGCCGCGGTACCCCTGCGCGTGCAGCCACAGGTCGCGCGAGCGAGCGACCTTGAAGGTCACGGCGTCGTTCTCGCGCGCGTTGCGGCCCACGACGACCTCGAAGCCGTGGGGGTCGACGAACCGGACCCCCACCTCGACCTCGCCGCGGCGACGCCTCCGCGTCCCGCCGGGGGCCTCGGACCCGCCCGCGGCGGACAGCAGACGCCGCAGCTCGCCCTCGTCGGCGGTCGGCAGCGAGGCCAGCGCCGCCCGGAGGCGCTCCACCTCCGCCTGAAGGCCCGGCAGCTGCTCGCGCGCCCGCGCGGCGCGCGCCTCGCGGCGCCTGGCGCGGTCGTAGCGGAGCTGGGCGTTGCCGGCCGCGTCACGGCGCGGGTCCACCTCGAGGGTCACGAGCTCGCCGTCGTAGCCGACCACGGTGGCGCGCGAGCCCTCCACCCGCCAGGAGCCCGCGGCGGCCAGCAGCAGGTCGGCCTCGGCGCGCAGCCGCCCCGGCTCGCCGGGGTCCTTCAGGGCGCGTTCGGCGTCGGCCAGTCGGCGCTCCGCCAGGTCCAGGCGGTCGTTCAACAGGGCCGCCGCCTCGGCGCGCAGTTGGGCCAGCCCGTCCGGTCGCGCCGCGGCGCTCTCCCCCGCCACCGACCCATGCTCGGCCAGGAACCGCGCCGGCGCGCTCACCATCTCCCCGACGGCCTCCACCGCCGCCTCCAGCGCCTCGCCCTGCAGCACGTCGCCAGGCGCGGCGCCCAGGTCCCTGGCGAGGCGCCGCTCCAGCGCAGCCTGCAGCCGCGGGCCTACGCCGTCGAGCACGGCCCTGACGCGGCGCAGCTCCCGCCCCGCCAGGCCGCGCCTCAGGTCCTCGGCCGTCGCCGCCCGCGGGTCGAGCTTCTCGTACGGGGGAGGCGGCACGTAACGCACCCCCGGGCGCACCTCCCGGTAACGGTTGCTAGCGGCCGTGACGAGCCGCATGACGCCCAGCACGCGCTCGTCCTCCCCCAGCAGCACGAGGTTCGCGTTGCGGCCGGTGAGCTCGGCGACCAGCGTCACGGGCGGCTCGGGCACGAAGCCGCGTGAGGCGCCGAAGCGCAGGACGGCGACGCGGTCGAGGGCGAGCTGCTCCACACCCGTCAGGTCGCCGGTAGCCCGCGCCGCGAGCTGGCGCTGGAACGGCGTGCGCGGACCCGCGCGGGGCGGCTCGTCGTCGCGCAGCTCCAGTCGCGGATCGGCCGGGGAGGCGAGCAGCCACAGGGCGGGGCCGCCGCGGAGCGGCAGCACCGCGGTGGTCTCGTCGGGGAACGACCACGGCGACCGCTCGGCCGGCAACGAGCCGGCGAGGCGGCCCAGCACCTCCGCCAGCAGGAGCCCTTCCACGGCTGAAGGCTAACCGCTCAGTTCAGGAGCCGGTCGTGGCCGCCGAGCGCCTCCCTGGCCTCCTCGACGTACTGCGTGAGGGGCAGGAACCACTCGCTCGAGGGCTCGGTGTGCTCCAAGGCCGCCTTGGCGTGCGTGAGCACGCGCGCGGCGTGCCCGCCCATCTGGGCGTAGACGTCCGCCAACATCTGGTGGGCGCTCACCCAGTACGGGTCGCCCGGCTGGCTCGCCCCCACGGCCTGCTCGAACCAGCCCACCGCCTCCTCGAGGTTGTAGTACTCGTAGGCGATGTTCCCCAAGGTGAGGCAGGCGGCGGCGCTGGCCCCCAGCTCCAGGGCCTGCTCGGCGGCGAGCTGCGCGCCCTCGAAGTCGCCCTGCCTGAGCCTCACGTCGGCGAGGTCGGCCAGCGCGTCGCTGCGGTGCGGGTAGCTAGGGTCCGAGACGACCTCCGAGAGCAGGGCCTCGGCGTCGTGCAGCTCGTCGCACTCGATGAGCGAGTAGGCGGCCTCGTGCTGCGTGTACGCGCGGTGCTCGGCCGGCGCCAGCTCCAGGGCGCGCGCGAACCAGTCGCGGGCCTCGCCGTAGCGTCCCAAGGTGGTCAGCGTCTGCGCGGTCGCGAACGCGACGCTGTAGCTCGGGTCGGCCTCGGTGCCGCCCAGCGCATGGGCCTCGGTGAGGAGCTCCAGGGCGCGGTTGGGGTTGCCGAGCTCTAGGTGGGCGCGCCCGAGCAGGTAGCGGTGCACGGTCAGCTCCTCGGGCCTCAGCAGCTGCTCCTCCACCTCGCCCAGGCGGACGATCGCCTCCTCCGTGCGGCCGAGCTCCACCAGGGCGCCGGCCAGGCTGAGCCTCTCGGGCTCGCGCTCCGCGGCGGGCGCCGACTCTACGGCGCGCTCGAAGGCCTCCGCCGCGCCCTCCCACTCCCCCATCGCCTCGCGGCACTGGCCGAGCAACGACCAGCGGCGCCAGCGCAGGTAGGCGGGCAGCTTGGCCTCGTCGATGGCCACCAGTCGCCGGCTGGCGCTCTTCGGCGCGTCGACGGCGAACAGCGCCGAGGCCGCGTGGTAGGCGGCCACGGGGTCGGCCTCGTTGACGTCCTTCAGCCCGCGCTTCACGTCGCCGATGGAGCCGCCCCGGTAGGCCGCGAACTCCCAGAACAGCGCGCGGTACAGCGGGTGGTCGGCGAGGTTGGCGTCGACGGCCACCGCCGAGCGCAGGGCCGGCACGCCGTTCTCGATGCCCTCCTCGCCGTACAGGGCGTAGAGGGCCGCGAGCTGCAGCCAGGCCTGCCCCTGCCCTTGCCTGGCGGCCTTGCGGGCCGCCGTCTCGAGCATGGAGAGGGCCAGCTCGTACTGCCCCTGAGCCAGCGCCTGCTGCGCGGACTCTATGGGCGCCGGCCTCGCACGCCTGAAGATCACGCAGCAAACCTAACACGCGTTCCCGTGCTGCACGAGGAACGTCACACATCCGGCCGCCCTGGCTCACCCGCCCCCGCGGAAATGCCAGTATGGCGGCCGTGAGGGTAGTGAGCCTCAACGTGAACGGCGTGCGATCGGCCGCCCGCAAGGGCCTGCCCGCGCTGCTGGAGGAGCTCGCGCCCGACGTCGTGTGCCTACAGGAGGTGCGCGCCGACCCCGAGCAGGTGCCTGCGCTGGCGGCCGGCCTCCTCGCCTCGTGGCACCCCGCCGAGCGCAAGGGCTACAGCGGTGTGGGCACGCTGACCCGCGCGGAGCCCAGGCGGGTCCGCGTGGGCATGGGCTGCGCCGAGCACGACCGCGAGGGGCGGGTGCTCGTGACGGAGCTCGCCGAGGTCACGGTCCTCAACGTCTACGCCCCGTCGGGCACGACGGGGCAGGTCAGGCAGGCCGTGAAGATGGGGTTCCTGGAACGGTTCCTAGGCTTCGTCGCAGGACTGTTGGACGAGGGCAGGCCGCTGCTGCTGTGCGGCGACGTGAACATCGCCCACCGCGAGGTCGACCTGAAGAACTGGCGTTCGAACCAGAAGAGCTCGGGCTTCCTGCCCGAGGAGCGCGCTTGGTTCGGCGAGCTCCTGGGGTTGGGGCTCGTGGACGTCGTGAGGCGGCTGGCCGGCGACGAGACCGAGGTGTACTCCTGGTGGACGCAGCGCGCCGGCGCTCGCGAGCGCAACGTGGGCTGGCGCATCGACTACCAGCTCGCCACGCCCGAGCTGGCAGAGCGCGCCGTGTCGTTCGACGTGCCGCGCTTCCCCGTGCTCTCCGACCACGCCCCCGTGGTCGTCGACTACGCGCTGTGAGCGTCGCTGACCAGGCTGGCGCCGCCGGGCCCGGCGGCGCGCGGCGGAGCGTCGGCGCCCGGCTCGCCGGCTTCCTGCCCGGCCGGCGCGACTACGACGTCAAGCACCTCCGCAGCGACCTGCTCGCCGGCGTGACCGTGGCCTTCGTCGCCCTGCCGCTGGCGCTGGGCTTCGGCGTCACGTCGGGCGCCGGCGCGGCCGCCGGCGTCGTGACGGCCATCGTGGCGGGCTTCGTGGCCGCCGCCCTGGGCGGGTCGCGTTTCCAGGTCACGGGCCCCACGGGCGCGATGACGGCGGTGCTCCTCGGCATCGTCGCCGAGCACGGCCCGGCGGCGCTCCCGATCCTCGGCCTCGGCGCCGGCCTGGTCCTCATGGCGCTCGGCTTCCTGGGCGTGGGGCGCTACGTCCGTTTCGTACCTTGGCCGGTGGTCACGGGGTTCACGAACGGCATCGCCGTGATCATCTTCCTGCAGCAGCTCCCCGCCGTCCTGGGCGTACCCCAGACGCCCGCCGAGAGCATCCTCCTGCTGTCCCAGCGCACCGTGGCGGCCTGGCTCGCCTCGCCCGCGACGCTGCCCCTGCTCCTCGCCGCCCTCACCGTGGCCGTGATGCTGGCCTGGGGCCGGGTCAAGGCTCTGGCCGCCGTGCCCGCGAGCATGGCCGCGCTCGTGGTCGTCAGCCTGGTGTCGCTGCTGCCGGCGTTCGAGGGCGTGGCCCGCATCGGCGCGCTGCCGCGCAGCCTGCCCCCGCCGGCCCTGCCCGCCCTGCCCTCCGGCGACGCCTGGGTGGACCTGGCGCGCGCCGCGCTGGCCGTGGCGGTGCTGGCCGCGCTCGAGAGCTTGCTCTGCGCCGTGGTCGCCGACGGCATGACGGTGGGCGAGAAGCACGACCCCGACCGCGAGCTGGTGGGCCAGGGCCTGGGCAACATCGCCGCCGGCCTGTTCGGCGGCATCCCCGCTACCGCCGCCCTGGCGCGCACCGCCGTCAACGTCCGCAGCGGCGCGCGCACCCGCCTGGCCGCCATGGTCCACGCCCTCACGCTGCTGGTGATCGTGCTGTTCCTCGCCCCGCTGGCCTCGCGCGTCCCGCTGGCGGTCCTCGGCGGCATCCTGATGGTCGTGGCCGTGCGCATGGTCGAGCGCCACGCCTCGGTCCTCGTCATGCGCAGCACGAAGTCCGACGCCTTCGTGATGCTGCTGACGCTGGTCGTGACGGTGCTCTTCGACCTCATCCTCGCCATCGAGGTTGGCCTCGTGGCCGCCGCCGTGCTGTTCATCATCAGGATGAGCAGCATGTTCAAGGTGGACCCCCTCGACCTGGCCGGAGCCGACCTCGGGCCCCTGATGACCGAGGAGGCGGCGCACGAGCTCGAGCGCGTGCGAGACAGGGTCGTGGCCTTCAGGGTCGAGGGCCCCATCTTCTTCGGCGCCTCGGAGCGCTTCATCGACCAGATGCTCAAGGTGGACAAGGGCATCAGGGTCGTGATCCTGCGCCTCAGGAAGGTGCCGGTCCTGGACGCCACGGGGGCCACCGCCCTGCAGGCGCTGCGCGAGCGCATCGCTCGCCGCGGCGGTGTGCTCCTGCTGTCGGCGCTGCAGCCCCAGCCGGCCAGCGTGCTCAAGCGCATGGGGCTCTACGACGAGGTCACGTCGGGAGGCCGCTACGACTTCCGGACCACGGAGGAGGCCGTCGCCGCGGCGGTCGCGATCGCGGCGGCGACGGAGGAGCGGCAGGTCGCCTGAGGGCCGGGTCCCGCGCTCGGTGTCCGACGACGCCGTGACGGGCGGTGCCGGACCGCCGGTGTGGGGCAGTTCCCAACCACCCCGCGGCCGCGGTCCTACAGTCCGGCCGGGACCCGCGACGAGGTGCCGAGGCCGAGCGACGGGAAGACCGGCGGGCCGAGCGCGGCTCAGCGGCGCTCGAGGCGGCGGCCGGCTTGGCGCCGACGTCGCGGGACGGGAGGTTCTGCATGTCGCGTAGTGGCAGTACCTGGTGGCGTAAGCGGCGGGTGGCGCCCGCCTCCCTCGGCGTGCGAGCCGTGCTCGCCGCGGCGTTGCTCGCCGCGCTCGCGGCGTGCGGCGGCGGCGGAGGCCCGTCGACGCTGAACGTGAGAGGCACGGTCAAGGGCGTGTACGGCGAACCGATCCCGGGCGTGGTCGTGGTGGTGCACGGGGTCGGCACGACCGCCACGGACGCCGACGGGCGCTTCCAGGTGGACGGCGTCACCGCGCCGTACGACGTCTCGGTGCTCGACGCCGCCGCCGGCTGGTCGCACACCTACGTGGGCGTCACGACCGGCGCGCCGGAGCTCTTCCCCATCGCCTCGCTCCTCGTCCCTTCGGGCGTGGCCACGGCGACCGTCACGGGCGAGCTCGACGCCCCCGTGCCGATGGGCCATCAGGTGTACGTGTGCGCCCACGGCGTGGACGAGGCGGTCTACGGCTGCACCTACGTGTACGAGGGCCAGTCCTCCTACACGATCCCCGCTCTGTGGCTGGGAGGCGGCTCCGCCGACGTGCGCCTGCGGGCCATCGAGTACTCCGAGGACCCGCTGACCGGCGCGCCGACGGCGCTCACGGGGGCGACCGCGTCGGGGGTCTTCACCGTGACCGAGGGCGGCGTCAGCGACGTCGACCTCATCATGGGCGTGCCGGGTGCGGTCACGACCTTCACGTTGAACGTCACGCCCACCTTCACCGCCGACGACTACTACGGCGTGGCCATGACCCACATCGACCAGTTCGCCACGCTGGGCCTCACGAGCTTCGACTCGGACGCGCCCACCGTCGCCGTCTTCACGCCGCGCTTCACGGGCGCCACCTACACCGTCGCCGGCGCGGCCACCGTGGCCACCGGGGCCTCCAGCCTCCACTGGCGCACTGGGGTCGCCGCGGGCGCCACCGTCGACTTCGAGGTCACCGCGCCTCCGGTCCCCGTCGCCCCGGCCGACGGAGCCGCCGGCGTCGGTCCGGGCTCGGTGTTCACGCTGTCGAACCCCGCCGGCGGCGCGTTGACGGCGCTGCTCTCCCCGAACGGCGACGGGCCCATGATCGCCGTGACCACCGTCGAGGACAGCTTCACGCTGCCCGACCTGAGCGCGCATGGCCTGGTCATGCCGGAGGCGACCCAGTACTTCTGGAGCGCCTACGGCGTGCCGTCGGTGACCGACATGACCGCGGCGGTGACCGGGTCCGGGTACCTGGGCGGTTACGAGCGGATCTCACTCTCGCTGAACGCCGGCGGGCCCCAGCCGGCGCAGGAAGGCCGCATCAGCCTCAGCGCGACCAGGGAGTTCACGACGGCGCCTTGATGGGTGCGCCGGCGTCGACGGGGGCGGCGAGGCCGAACCTCGCCGCCCCCGCTCGCCCGTTCCGGCGCGAGCTCAGTTGGCCGCGACGGGCTCCACGACCGTCAGGTTGAAGCCGCCGTCGGCCGCCGGCAGCACGCGCACCGTGGCGCCGTCCTCGAACTCGCCGGCGATGATGCCCTTGGCCAGCGGGGTCTCGATGCGCTCGCGGATCATGCGCTTGAGCGGCCGCGCTCCGAACACCGGGTCGTAGCCGATGAGCGCCAGCTGCTCCATGGCCTCGGGGGTCATGTCGAGCGTGATGCGCCGCTCGTCCAGGCGCCTCTGCAGCCGCTGGAGCTGGATGCGGGCGATCTCGGCCACCTGGCTCCTGTCGAGCGCGTGGAAGACGATGACGTCGTCGATGCGGTTCAGGAACTCGGGCCGGAACTGCTGCTGCAGCAGCCCGAACACCGTGCTCTTCACCTGCTCGTAGCTGGCTCCGGCGGCGCCCATCTCGAGGACCTGCGGGCTGCCGACGTTGCTGGTCATGATCACGACCGTGTTGCGGAAGTCCACGGTGCGGCCGTGCGAGTCGGTGAGCCGCCCGTCGTCGAGCAGCTGCAGCAGCGTGTTGAAGACGTCGGGGTGCGCCTTCTCGATCTCGTCGAGCAGCACCACGCTGTACGGCTTGCGGCGCACGGCCTCGGTGAGCTGGCCGCCCTCCTCGTAGCCGACGTAGCCGGGGGGCGCGCCGATGAGCTTGGAGACCGTGTGCTTCTCCATGTACTCCGACATGTCGAGGCGGATCATCCGGTCCTCGCTGTCGAAGAGCTGCTCGGCGAGCGCGCGGGCGGTCTCGGTCTTCCCCACGCCCGTGGGCCCCAGGAAGATGAACGAGCCGATGGGCCGGTTCGGGTCGGACAGCCCGGCACGCGAGCGGCGGATCGCGTCGGCCACGGCGGTGACCGCCTCGTCCTGGCCGACGACGCGCTCGTGCAGCGCCTTCTCGAGGCCGAGGAGCTTCTCGCGCTCGCCCTCCACGAGCTTCGAGACGGGGATGCCGGTGGCGCGCGCCACGACCTCGGCGATCTCGTCCTCACCCACCGAGAGGCGCACGTACTTGGCGTCCTCGAGCTTGCGGGCCGTCTCCTTCACCTCGCGCTCGAGGCGCGGCAGCTCGCCGTAGCGCAGGCGCGCGACGGTCTCGAGGTCGTAGTCGCGCTCGGCCATCTCGATCTGCGTGCGGACGCGGTCGAGCTCCTCCTGGTCGCGCCGCCACGTCTCGAACATGGCCTTCTCGGCCTCGTAGTCGGCCTGCGCCTGCCCGATGCGGTCGGCGATGGCCTTCAGCTCCTCCTCGATGCGCGCCAGGCGCTGCTGCGAGTCGGGGTCCTCCTCCCGCTTGAGCGCCTCGCGCTCGACCTCGAGCTGCAGCCGGCGGCGACGCAGCGAGTCGATCTCCTCGGGCAGGCTCTCCAGTTGCACCCTGATGCGGCTCGCGGCCTCGTCCACCAGGTCGATGGCCGAGTCGGGCAGCTTGCGGTCGGCGATGTAGCGGTGGGCCATCTGCGCCGCGGCGATCAGCGCCGGGTCCGAGATCTCCACGCCGTGGTGGACCTCGTACTTCTCCTTGATGCCGCGGAGGATGCTGATCGTGTCCTCGACCGAGGGCTCGTCGACGACGATGGGCTGGAAGCGGCGCTCGAGCGCGGCGTCCTTCTCGATCTCGCGGTACTCGTTCAGCGTGGTGGCGCCGATCATGCGCAGCTCGCCCCGCGCCAGCGCGGGCTTGAGCATGTTGCCGGCGTCCACCGCCCCCTCGGCCTTGCCCGCGCCGACGATGGTGTGCAGCTCGTCGATGAAGAGGACGATCTGCCCCTCGGACTTCGTCGTCTCCTGGATGACCGCCTTGAGCCGCTCCTCGAACTCGCCGCGGTACTTCGCGCCGGCGAGCAGGCTGCCCATGTCGAGCTGCACGATGCGCTTGCCCTGCAGGCCCTCGGGGACGTCCTTGTTCACGATGCGCTGCGCCAGTCCCTCGGCGATGGCCGTCTTGCCGACGCCGGGGTCGCCGATCAGCACCGGGTTGTTCTTCGTGCGCCTGAGGAGGATCTGGATCGTGCGCCTGATCTCGTCGTCGCGCCCGATGACCGGGTCGAGCTTCCCCTCGCGGGCGCGCTGCGTGAGGTCGATGCCGTAGCGCTCCAGCGCGTCGAAAGTGCTCTCGGCCGTCTGCGTGTCCACCGACCTGCCTCCTCTGATCCGGCGCGCCGACTCCTCGAGCGACTCCGCCGCCGGCAGCCCCTTGAGTCCGGGCGCGGCGCGGCGCGCCGCGACCAGCAGCACGTCCTGGGCGACGAACGAGTCGCCCCACGCCTTGGCGAGGGCGTCGGCGTCCTGCAGCGCCCTGGCCATGTCGCTCGAGAGGTAGAGCTCGCCCGAGCCCGACACCTGCGGCAGCCTGCCGAGCTCCTGGTCGAGCGCCTGCCTGGCGGCGTCGGGGGAGCCGCCGGCGGCCTCGACGACGCGCGACGGCAGCCCTGACGGGTCGGCCAGCAGCGCGGTCAGGAGGTGGACGGGCGTCACCTGCTGGTGCTGCCTGGCCCTGGCCACCTGCTGCGAGCTGGCCACCATCTGCAGTGCGGCCTCGGTGAAACGGCCCTGGTCCATGGCCCGCATCGTAAGAACTTGAGCGCGGTCATGTCAAGTTTCTTTACACGCGCGTTCGCGCGGTCTCCCCGCGGGCGGGCGCCGATCGCGCTGTCGCGCGGCCGTCGGTCCACAGAGGAGCCCGCCGCGCCTGGCGAGCGCGGCGGGCTACGGACGACCAGCGGGACGAGGGCTCGGCCTCAGGCCGCGGCGGCCTCCTTGAACTCGGCCACGAGCTGGCCGATGACGGCCTTGGCGTCGCCGAACACCATGCGCGTGTTCGGCTTGTAGAAGAGCGGGTTCTCCACCCCCGAGAAGCCCGGGTTCATGGAGCGCTTGAGCACGAACGTGGTGCGCGCCCTGTCCACCTCGATGATCGGCATCCCGTAGAGGGGGCTCGACCGGTCCTCCTTGGCGGCGGGGTTCACGACGTCGTTGGCGCCGATGACGACCGCGACGTCGACGTTCTCCATCGTCGGGTTCACGTCGCCCGGCTCGACGAGCTGCTCGTAGGGGACGTTCGCCTCGGCCAGGAGCACGTTCATGTGGCCCGGCATGCGGCCCGCCACCGGGTGGATCGCGTACCGCACCTCGGCGCCGTTGGCCTCCAGGATGTCGGCGAGCTCCTTCACCGCGTGCTGGGCCTGGGCGACGGCCATGCCGTAGCCGGGCACGAACACCACGCTGCCGGCGGCCTCCAGGACGTAGTAGGCGTCCTGTGGCGACATGGGCTTGACCTCGCCCTCGACGGCCTGCGCGGCCGACTTGGTGACGGCGCCGAAGCCGCTGAACAGCACGTTCGCCAGCGAGCGGTTCATGGCCTTGCACATGATCTGCGTCAGGATCAGGCCCGAGGCGCCCACGAGCGAGCCGGCCACGATGAGCACGGTGTTGTCGATGACGAAGCCGGCGGCGCTGGCCGCCACGCCCGAGTAGCTGTTCAGCAGCGAGATCACGATGGGCATGTCGGCGCCGCCGATGGGCAGCACGGCGAGCACGCCCAGGACCAACGACAGGGCGATCGCCACGATGAGGAAGGCGTAGCCGCCCTCCGGGTTCAGGGCGTAGAGCACGCCCGTGACGACCGCGGCGAGGAGCAGCGCGCCGTTCACGACCTGCTGGCCGGTGAAGAGGATGGGCCGGCCGCTCACCCGCTCGGAGAGCTTCGCCCAGGCGACCACCGAGCCGGTGAGGGTCACGCCGCCCACGAGCACGGCGAGCACCGTGGCGACCGCGGTGACCGGGTCTTGGGCGGGGTTGCCCAGGTACTCGGCCCAGCCCACCAGGAGGGAGGCGCCGCCGCCCGCGCCGTTGAACAGCGCCACCGTCTCGGGCATCTGGGTCATCTGGACGCGCCGGGACCAGAAGACGCCGACGGCGCCCCCCACGACCAGGCCAGCCGCCACGAGCGCGTAGTCGATGCCGGAGTGGAGGAGCGTGGCCACGACCGCCACGAGCATGCCCGCGGCCGAGACCGTGTTGCCGCGGCGCGCGGTGTCGGCGCGGCCGAGCATCTTCAGGCCGATGATGAACAGCACCGCCGCGGCGATGTAGGCGAGCTGGAACGCGGACTCCACGCTCAGCCCTCCTTCTTGCCGCTCTTGAACATGCCGAGCATGCGGTCGGTGACCAGGTAGCCGCCGAAGACGTTGATCGACGCCAGGACGATGGCGACGAACGCCAGCGCGTTCGAGAACGGCCCGCCCACGGCGGTCGAGGCGATGGCGCCCACGATCGCGATGCCCGAGATCGCGTTGCTGCCCGACATCAGCGGCGTGTGCAGCTGCGAGGGCACCTTCTGGATCAGCTCGAGGCCGAGGAAGACGGCGAGCACGAAGACGAACAGGAGCAGCAGGATCGTCATGCCTTGGCCTCCAGGGCCGTGCGGACGCGCTCGTCGCGCACCGCGCCCGCGTGGGTGAGCAGGCAGCCGCCGATGATCTCGTCGGGCTGGTCGAGCTTGAGCGCCTTCGCCTCGGCGTCCCAGGCGTGCTCGATGAGGTTGTAGAGGTTGTTCGCGTACATCTGGCTGGCGTCCAGCGCCACCGAGGAAGGCAGGTCGGAGAAGCCGAGGATCGTGACGCCGTTCGGCGTGACGACGACCTCGCCGTAGCGGCTGCCGGCCACGTTGCCGCCGGTCGACGCCGCCAGGTCGACGATCACGCTGCCGGGCTTCATGCCGGCGACCATCTCCTCGGTGACGATGAGCGGGGCGCGGCGACCGAACACCTGCGCGGTGGTGATGATCACGTCGGCGTTCGCGCACACGGCGGCCATCTGCTGCCGCTGGCGCTCGAGCTGCTCGGGCGTGAGCTCCTTGGCGTAGCCCTGCTCGGTCTGGCCCGTCTCGCCGACGTCGAGCTCGACGAACCTGCCGCCCAGCGACTGCACCTGCTCCTTCACCACGGGCCGGGTGTCGTAGGCCTCCACCCTGGCGCCGAGGCGCTTCGCGGTCGCGATCGCCTGCAGGCCCGCCACGCCCGCGCCGACCACGAACACCCGCGCCGGCGAGATCGTACCGGCGGGGGTGCTCATCATCGGGAACGCCTTGTGCGAGTGGCGCGCCGCGACGATGACGGCGGCGTAGCCGGCCAGGCTGGCCTGGCTCGAGAGCGCGTCCATCTTCTGCGCGTAGGTGGTGCGGGGTATCAGCTCGACGCACAGCGCCGAGACGTTGGCCCGCGCCAGCGCGCGCACCAGGTCGTGGTTGAAGAACGGGTCCACGAACCCGGCGGTGGCGGCGCCGGGGCGCAGGCTCGCGACCACGTCCAGGCCGGGCGGCTGGACCGTCAGCAACAGGTCGGCCGAGGCCAGCAGCTCCGCGCGCGCGCCCACCCGCGCGCCCGCGGCCTCGTAGGCCGAGTCAGGCACGTGCAGGGGCGCGCCCAGGCCCGACTCGACGGCCACCTGCGCCCCGAGGCGGACGAGCCTACCCGCGGTCTGCGGCGTGACCGGCACCCGCCGTTCCCCCGCGACCGTCTCCTTCACCGCGACGATGTTCATCGGAGGCTCACTATTACACGGCCCCGCCGCGGGGTACCGGGACCTCCGTCCGGGGCGCCCGCGCGTATACTCACTGCTCGTGAACCACGTGGCCGTGCTGACCAGCGGCGGCGACGCCCCCGGGATGAACGCCGCCATCCGCGCGGTCGTCCGCACGGCCGTGCACGACGGCGCGCGCGTGTCGGGCGTCTACCGCGGTTACCAAGGCCTCCTCGAGGACGACGTCGTCGAGCTGCACGCGCGCGACGTGGCGAACGTCATACAGCGCGGCGGCACGATCCTGCGCACGGCACGCTCCGAGGAGTTCATGCAGCCCACGGGCAGGACGCGGGCCGCCGAGGTCCTGAGGCGCCGCGGCATCGAGGGCTTGGTCGTGATCGGCGGCGACGGCAGCTTCCGCGGCGCGCTGGCGTTGGCGCAGGAGCACGGGGTGCCCGTCATCGGCATCCCGGGCACCATCGACAACGACATCTTCGGGACCGACGTCTCCATCGGCTTCAACACGGCCATCAACGTCGCCCTCGACGCCGTCGACAGGCTGCGCGACACGGCGGCCAGCCACGACAGGCTCTTCCTCGTCGAGGTGATGGGCCGTCACGCCGGGCACATCGCCCTGCACGTGGGCGTGGCCGGCGGGGCCGAGGCGATCCTGATCCCCGAGGCGCCGCTGTCGGCGCAGGAGGTCGCCGAGATGATCGTGGCGGCCGAGAAGCGCGGCAAGTCCTCCTCGATCATCGTCGTGGCGGAGGGCGCCTACCCCGGCGGCGCGCGCGAGCTGCAGCGCGTCGTGCAGGAGGTCTCCGGCTACGAGATCCGCAGCGTGATCCTTGGGCACACGCAGCGGGGCGGCACGCCCACGACCCGCGACCGCGTCCTGGCCTCGCGCCTGGGCTTCCACGCCGTGCGGGCGCTGACGCGCGGGCGCAGCGGCGTGATGGTGGGCACCGACCGCCGCGGCATCGTCTTCCGCGACCTGGTCGAGGTGGTCAACAACAAGAAGGACATCGACAGGGAGCTGCTCGAGATCGCCCACGTGCTGGCGACCTAACGGCTCGCCCTTCCCGGAACGCTCGGCAAAGGCCGTACCGCGCCGCGGTGCGCGGCCCGCGTG
>CAZGXF010000020.1:0-27002 GCA_964529575.1 uncultured bacterium | reverse complement strand
TCCTGAGGCAGGACTTCCTGCAGCAGAACGGCTTCGACCCGGTGGACGCGAGCTGCTCGATGAGCAAGGCGTACGGCATGCTCAAGATGATGATCAAGCTGTACGACGAGGCCCGCGCCGCCCTCGAGGCCGGAGCGACCGTGGACGACGTCCTGAAGAACCCGGTCATCGAGAAGATCAACCGCTCCCGCTACGTGCCCGAGGACGAGTTCCCGGCTTACCAGCAGGGCGTCATGGCCGAGCTCGACAAGGGCTTCGCCGTGGCCGCCTGAGCTAGGAGACTGATGAGCAGCAACCTACTCAAGAAGGAATACTCGGAGGTCAGCTACGTCTCTGGCCCCCTGCTGTTCCTCCAGAACGCTCCCGACCTGAGCTACAACGCGATCGTCAAGATCGTCGACGGGCAGGGCCGCGAGCGCGGCGGGCAGGTCATCGAGGTCTCGAAGGAGTACACGGTCCTGCAGGTCTTCGAGGAGACCTCGGGCATCGACCTCTCTTCCACCACCGTCAACCTGGTCGAGAACGTCGCCCGCCTGGGCGTCTCGCGCGAGATGATCGGCCGCCGCTTCAACGGCGCCGGCAACCCCATCGACGGCCTGCCCGCCGTGGTGGCCGACAAGCGCCTCCCCATCGGTGGGGCGCCCATCAACCCGGTGGCGCGCCGCAAGCCCGAGGAGTTCATCCAGACGGGCGTCAGCACCATCGACACCCTCATCAGCCTCGTGCGTGGCCAGAAGCTGCCGATCTTCTCCGGCTCCGGTCTGCCCGCCAACGAGCTGGCCGCCCAGATCGCCCGTCAGGCCACGGTCATCGGTGAGGACACCGAGTTCGCCGTGGTGTTCGCGGCCATGGGTGTAACCCAGCGCGAGCTGACCTTCTTCACGCAGGAGTTCGAGCGCACCGGTGCGCTCGCCCGCTCGGTCCTGTTCCTCAACAAGGCCGACGACCCCGCCGTGGAGCGCCTCCTCACCCCGAAGATGGCCCTCACGGCCGCCGAGTACCTCGCGTTCGAGCACGGCTACCACGTGCTGGTCATCCTCACGGACATGACCAACTACTGCGAGGCGCTGCGCGAGATCGGCGGCGCCCGCGAGGAGATCCCCGGCCGCCGCGGCTACCCCGGCTACATGTACACGGACCTGGCGAGCATCTACGAGCGCGCCGGCGTCGTGGAGGGCCTGCCCGGCTCGGTCACGCAGATCCCGATCCTGACGATGCCCGACGACGACGTGACGCACCCGATCCCCGACCTCACGGGCTACATCACCGAGGGTCAGATCTACATGGCGCGCGCGCTGCACAACAAGGGCATCTACCCGCCCATCAACCCGGGCCCGTCGCTCTCGCGCCTGATGAACAACGGCATCGGCGAGGGCAAGACGCGCAAGGACCACAAGAACGTCGCCGACCAGCTCCAGGCCGCGTACGCCAACGGCCTCGACCTGCGCCGCCTCGTGGCCATCACGGGCGAGGACGCGCTGTCCGAGACCGACAAGCTCTACCTCAAGTTCGCGGACGAGTTCGAGAAGCGCTTCATCAACCAGGGCAGCGAGAACCGGTCGATCGACGAGTCGCTGAACATCGCCTGGTCCATCCTCTCGCTGCTCCCCCGGAGCGAGCTCACCAGGCTCTCGAACGACCAGATCGACAAGTACTACGGCGCGAAGATGGACGAGCTCTGGGGCGCGGCGAAGCAGGACCGGCTCTGATCGGAGGCTGACGTGGCCGAGAGCATCGCCCCCACCCGCTCGAACCTCCTGCAGCGGCGCGACCAGGTCAAGCTGGCCGTGCGCGGGGCGGACCTCCTCAAGCGCAAGCGCGACGCGCTGGTGGGCGAGTTCTTCGCCCTGGTGCGCTCGTCGCTGGAAGCGCGCCGCCAGCTCGCCCAGGCGAGCCGCGAGGCGTACTTCGCGCTCTTCCTGGCCAACGCCTGGGACGGCCCGGAGAACGTCTCCAGCCTGGCCCTCGCCGAGTCGCAGAAGGTGGAGGTCGAGCTGAAGATGGAGAACATCTTCGGCGTCAAGGTCCCGCAGGTGCAGGCCCCGCACTTCGACGAGAAGCTGCCGTTCTCTCCCGTCGGCGCGGGCGCCACGACCCTCGAGGCCGCCGCCCAGTTCCGCAAGCTCGTCGAGGCCATCATCAACGTGGCGGCCACCGAGACGCGCCTGCGGCGCATCGGCGAGGAGATCAAGAAGACGAACCGGCGCGTGAACGCGCTCGAGCAGCTCGTGATCCCCGGGATCAACTACGAGATCAGGCACATCAGGAGCGTCCTCGACCAGCGCGCGCTCGAGGAGACCACCGTCCTCAAGCGCATCAAGGCCAAGCTCGAGGCGAAGGAGGAGGCCCAGCAGCAGGCCCAGGGCGGCCAGGCCGAGGCCTGAGCCCCTGGCGCCGCGGGGCGCCTGGCTCCTCAGACGACGGGCCCCCGGTCGACGCGACCGGGGGCCGTTCTCATGCCGTACCCGCCCGCGCGTGGCGGCGTCCTCGCGCGCGAGGCCTGGCGGTTCGCCTCGGGAGACGCCTTCAGCGCGTCCGAGACGCTCCTGTCGGTGCGCGCCTTCTTTGACACGGCCGGAACGGGGACGATAAGCTCCTCTCAGACCCCCTTCACCCTTCCATCCGAGGGAGTCAATCCAACGTGCCTGTCTAACAGGAAGGTGGACCCATGAAGCGATCCATCAAGGCACTCGTAGTCCTAGCCCTCGTAGCCCTCGTCGGCACCGCGTCGGCGCAGAGCGTGGTGAACGCCATCAAGCAGCGCGGCGAGCTGCGCTGCGGCGTGAACCAGAGCCTGCCCGGCTTCGGCTACGTGGACGAGTCGGGCGAGTTCCAGGGCTTCGACATCGACTTCTGCCGCGCCATCGCCGCCGCGGTGCTGGGCGACGCCAACGCGGTCGTGTTCCGGCCCCTGACGGCCGGCGAGCGGCCCACCGCGCTCCAGTCCGGCGAGATCGACGTCCTCATCCGCAACACCACGTGGACGAGCAGCCGCGACACCGCCTGGGGCGCCGACTTCGCGCCCACCACGTTCTTCGACGGCCAGGGCTTCATGGTCCGGAAGGACTCGGGCATCAACACCCTGCAGGACTTCGAGGGCCGCTCGATCTGCGTGCAGTCCGGCACCACCACCGAGACGAACCTCGCCACCACCATGGCCGGCCTCGGCATCCAGTTCACGCCGGTGATCTTCGAGACCGCGCCGGTCCTGGCCGCGGCCTACGACGACGGCCAGTGCGACGGCTGGACCACCGACACCTCGGGCCTGGTCTCGATCCAGCAGACGCTGCGCGTGCCCGACGACCACAAGATCCTCCCGGTCGTCATCTCGAAGGAGCCCCTCGGCCCGGCCGTGTTGCACGGTGACGACCAGTGGTTCGACATCGTCAAGTGGACCGTGTTCGCCCTGTTCAACGCCGAGGAGTACGGCGTGACCCAGGCGAACGTCGACGAGCTCGTGGAGACCGCCGCCGACCCGCAGGTGCTCCGCCTGCTGGGCGCCCCGGGCAACGAGTCGTACGTGCAGGACCTCGGCCTCGACGCCGACGCGTTCCGCCGCGCCATCCGCGCCGTGGGCAACTACGGCGAGATCTTCGAGCGCAACCTCGGCTCGGGCTCCGTGTTCGGCCTCGAGCGCGGCCTCAACGCTCAGTACTACGAGGGCGGCCTGATCTACGGCTACCCCTTCAACTGAGTCGGTCCGGTAAGGAAGCTCCTGAGCACCTCGCAGCGCCAGGGCAGGGTCGCAGGACCCGCCCTGGCGCTCCCCAGGTCGTCCCGCCGGGAGAGCGGCCGTCGCGCCCTCGTTCCCGGCACCCCGACGCGTAGCCGATGACGACGAGCACTGTCCCAGCCCCGGCCCCCGACGCGCCCGTACCGTTCTGGCGCAACGTCAAGACGATCGGCGTCATCGCCCAGGTCCTGTTCGTCCTCCTGGTCGTCGCCGGCATCGGCGTGCTGGTGAGCAACGTGACCACCGCGCTGGCGCGGGCGAACCTCCCGGCCGACTTCTCCTTCCTCGGCCAGCGGGCAGGCATCCCCATCGCCGAGACGCCGATCCGCTACACGGTCACGGACTCCTACGCCAGGGCGCTGCTCGTCGGGTTCCTCAACACGCTGAAGGTCGCCGTCGTCGGCGTCGTGCTGGCGTCCCTCATCGGGGTGCTGGTGGGCGTCATGCGCCTCTCGACCAACTGGCTCGTGAGGACGATCGCGACCGTCTACGTCGAGCTGCTCCGCAACGTCCCCCTGGCGGTGCAGATCGTCTTCTGGTACGCCGCTATCTTGCTGCCGTTCCCGCCGCGCATCAACAACCCCGTGGTGCTGCCTGGCGGGATCCTCCTATCGAACGTCGGTCTCGCGCTGCCGTGGGTCTACCCGACCTACCGCTTCGGGGCCTGGGTGCCGTGGCTCATCGGCGCCGTGGTGCTCGCCGTCGGCGTCACCGTCCTGCGGCGGCGCAGCCTGGCGCGGCGCGACGTCGTGGGCACCGTCTGGCCGTTCCCCGTCGTGGCCTTCGTGGTCGTGGCCGTGGCGGGCTACCTCGTCGCCGCGGCCGACCGGTCCGTGCCCGCGGGCGTGGTGGTCGACTTCGCCGTGGACCGGGGTCGCGGCACCGTCTACCGCGAGGCGGACGGACGTCGCCAGCCGCTCGCCTTCACGCCCGTGCGGGTGACGGTGGGGTCGGCTCAGCTCCGCGCCACCTCGCAGAACCTGGTCGAGAGCCGCCGCCGCGTGGACTCCACGGTGCGCTTCCCGCTCCTGGGCGAGCACGAGGCCGAGGGCTTCGAGGTCGCCTTCGCGGACCCCGCCGCCGCCGAGGACGCGGGGTTCCGGCTCCACTTCGAGCGCTTCCCCTCGGTCGCCACCGTCTACGTTGACAGGAACGGCAACGACGCCTTCGACCCGGGCGAGGAGACGAACCCCGACACCGGCGTCGGCTACAACGGTGTCGAGGTCGTCATGAACGTCACCGGCTTCGAGCGGGTGGTCGTCAGCGACCGCGACGGTCAGGTGCGGACGCCGCTGTTCACGGCCCCCGTGGTCGAGGGCGCCGCGGCGGAGGAGGCGGCGGCGCCGGCGGCGCGCGGGCGCTTCTCGGCCTTCGGCCAGGCCGCGGTGCAACAGAGCGGCGCCTCTGAGCTCGAGGCCACCACCGAGGTGCTCGGGGTCGGACCGCTCGTCGTGTCGCGCGCCAGCATCCCGGTGACGAACTTCGAGGGCGGCGCGCGTTTCACCGTGAACTACCTGGCGCTGCTCCTCGCCCTCGTCATCTACACCGCGGCGTTCATAGCCGAGATCGTGCGCGGCGGCATCCAGGCGGTGCACCGCGGCCAGCGCGAGGCGGCCATGGCCCTCGGGCTCTCCGGTTACCAGACGTTCTCGCTGGTCGTGTTCCCGCAGGCGCTGCGCATCATCCTCCCGCCGGTCATCAGCCAGTACCTGAACCTCACGAAGAACTCCTCGCTGGCCACGCTGGCCGGCTACGCGGAGCTGTTCGTGGTCGCCAGCGTCGTCAGCAACCAGACCGGCGCGGCGATCCCAGTGGCCCTCCTGCTGATCGGCTCGTACCTGGCCATAAGCCTCGCCTTCTCCCTGGTGCTCAACAACGTGAACGCCAGGCTGGCCCTGGTGGAGCGTTAGCGTGTTCGTCCCCATCGAGCCCAGGCCGGCGCCGGTACCCACCCGGGGGCCCGTGGTGTGGCTGCGGAAGAACCTGTTCTCCTCGCCGTTCAACACGCTCCTGACGGTCGTCACGGGCGTCATCGTCGCCTTCTCGCTCTACAACCTGGCGCTCTTCGTGCTCGTCGACGCCTCCTGGGGCCAGGTGTGGGCGAACATGAAGCTGTTCGGCGTCTACCGCTACCCCAGCGACCTGCTGTGGCGGCCCCTGGCCATCGCCGCGGCGATGATGTTCCTGCTCGGCGCCATGGCCGGCGTGGGCGGGCGCGGCTCCATCACCGCCAACGCCTTCTTCGCCTTCCAGGGCTTCGTGGGCCTGCTCTCGGTACTGGCGGTGCTGTTCTGGCCGTCGGTGCGGTTCCTGTGGCCCATGGTCCTCGTGGCCGGCTTCGCGGGCTACCTGCTCGGCCGGGCGCGGCCCGGCGTCGTGAGGGTCCTCCCCTGGGCGTGGGCGGCGTGGTTCGTCCTGGGGCTGGTGGTGCTCTACGGCGTCGTGCCCGGCACCGGTCCGCTGCGCGTCGTGCCGTCGCGCGACTGGGGCGGCTTCCTGCTCACCCTGGTGCTCTTCACGGGCATCATCCCCAGCTTCCCGCTCGGGGTGGCCCTGGCGCTCGGCCGCACCAGCAAGCTGCCGGCCATCAAGTACTTCTGCATCGGTTTCATCGAGGTCGTCAGGGGCGCGCCGCTCATCATGTGGCTGTTCATCGCGTCGCTGCTCCTGCCGCTGCTCCTGAACGTCGACGCGAACTCCCTGCCGGCGATCATGCGCGCCTACGTGGCCATCACCCTGTTCTCGGCCGCCTACATGGCCGAGAACGTGCGCGGCGGCCTGCAGGCCGTGCCGCGCGGCCAGGTCGAGGCCGCCAGGGCGCTCGGGCTATCGGCGTGGCAGACGACCATGCTCATCGTCCTGCCCCAGGCGCTGCGCGCCGTGATCCCGGCGATCGTGGGCCAGGCGATCGGCCTGTTCAAGGACACCTCGCTGGTGTTCATCGTCGGCCTCGTCGACTTCTTCAGGGTCGCCGACCTCGTCTCGGTGCAGCCCCAGTCGCTGCTCGTGACGGGCGGCGTGAAGCTGGAAGTGTTCCTGTTCATCGCGGTCATCTACTTCTTCTTCGCCTACAGGATGAGCGTGGCCTCGCGCCAGCTCGAGAGGCAGCTGGGGGTGGGGGTAAGGTGATCGCTACCCGCGTACGCGGCGCCGGGCGCCGTAGGAGAGGACCCTCATGACCCAGGCGACCACCAGCTCGGTAGTGCGAGCGGACGCCCCTCCGGGCGGACAGAAGATCATCGAGATGGAAGGCGTCAACAAGTGGTTCGGCGACTTCCACGTGCTGCGCGACATCAACCTGTCGGTGAACAAGGGCGAGGTCGTGGTCGTGATCGGCCCCTCCGGCTCCGGCAAGAGCACGCTGATCCGCTGCATCAACAGGCTCGAGGAGCACCAGGAGGGGCGCATCGTGGTGGACGGCGTCGAGCTCACCGACGACGTGCGCGCCATCGACAGGGTGCGGCGCGAGACCGGCATGGTGTTCCAGTCGTTCAACCTCTTCCCGCACCTGACGGTGCTGGAGAACATCACGCTGGCGCCCATCCGGGTGAGGAAGTGGCGGAAGAGCGAGGCCGAGGAGCGGGCGATGTTCTTCCTCGAGAAGGTGGGCATCCCCGAGCAGGCCCGCAAGTACCCCGGGCAGCTCTCCGGCGGGCAGCAACAGCGCGTGGCGATCGCCAGGTCGCTCACGATGGGCCCGAAGGTGATGCTGTTCGACGAGCCCACCTCGGCGCTCGACCCCGAGGTCATCGGCGAGGTCCTCGACGTGATGGTGGCGTTGGCCAAGGAGGGCATGACGATGATCGTCGTGACCCACGAGATGGGCTTCGCCCGCGAGGTCGGCGACCGGGTCGTGTTCATGGACGCCGGCCAGATCGTCGAGGTCGGCACGCCCGAGCACTTCTTCCAGAACCCGCGCGAGCCCAGGACCAGGGCCTTCCTCTCGAAGATCCTCTGAGCGCCGCCCCCGTGGAATGTCACAACGCCGTCAGCGCCGGTTCCCTAGACTGACCGCACCATGAGTGACGCACCCTCACGCGGCGTGCGCATCGCCGACCTGCTCAAGACCATGGTCGCGCGGGGCGCCTCCGACATCCACCTCCAGGCGGGAGCGCCGCCCCACATGCGCGTCGACGGCGAGCTGCAGCCCTACGAGGGGGTGCCTCCGCTCACCCCGGAGCAGACCGAGCAGATCGCGCTGGCGATGATGTCCGAGACGCAGCGCGAGCTGTTCCGGCACAGGCACGAGATCGACTTCGCCTTCAACATCCCGAACATCGCCCGGTTCCGCTGCAACGTGCTCAGGCAGCGCGGCTCGGTGGGCATCGTGATGCGCGTGATCCGCGACGCGATCCCCAGCTTCGAGGCGCTCGGCCTGCCGAACGCCGTCGTCACCGAGCTGGCCAGCCAGCCGCGCGGGCTCGTGCTGGTCACCGGCCCCACCGGCTCGGGGAAGACCACCACGCTGGCGGCGATGGTCGACTTCGTCAACCGTCGCTTCGCGAAGAACATCATCACGGTCGAGGACCCGATCGAGATCCTGCACCGGAACCAGAAGAGCCTCGTCGTGCAGCGCGAGATCGGCCTGGACACGTCCGACTTCGTCTCGGCGCTGAAGTACGCGATGCGCCAGGACCCCGACGTGATCCTGGTGGGAGAGATGCGCGACAAGGAGACCGTCGAGGCCGCGCTCTCGGCCGCGCAGACCGGTCACCTGGTCTTCAGCACCCTGCACACGCTCGACGCGATCCGGACCGTCAACCGCATCATCGACTTCTTCCCGCCGCACGAGCGCGACCAGATCCGCATCCTCCTGGCCGACTCGCTGCTGGGCATCCTGAGCCAGCGGCTGCTGCCGCGCGCGGACGGGCCCGGCCGCGTGCTGTCGGTGGAGGTGCTGGTCAACACGCCCCTCATCCGCGACTACATCAAGGACGAGGAGAAGACCCCGCTGATCAAGGAGGCGCTCATGCAGGACAACCTGCGTGGGATGCAGACGTTCGACCAGCACCTGGTCGAGCTCTACCTCCAGGGGCGCATCACGCTCGAGGACGCCACCTTCATGGCCACCTCGCCGCACGAGTTCCGGCTCATGGTCACGCAGCAGCGCGGCGGGCTGGCCCTGGACGAGGAGCGCGAGTTCGAGCGGCTGGTCCAGCCGCGCGGCCCCCTGGGCTGAGGCGCGGCGGCGGCGGCCCCCTGGGCTGCGGCGCGTCGTCGGCGGCCCCACCGGCGGGCGGCACCACCGCACGCGAGCGAGGGCCCGGCCGTAGCGCCGGGCCCTCGCCTGTGAGGCGAAGCCTTTGGGCCGGCCGCTGTTCAGCGGGCCAGCACGGGCACGGTGGGTGTCAGCTCCACGCGCCCCACGACCTCGCCCTCGAGGTCGTGGTCGCCCGACGCGGTGACCTTCACGCGCACGACGTCGCCGATCTTCACCGTGCCGTCGCCCACGGCGCGCACGAGGCCGTCGATCTCCGGAGCGTCGCCCTGGCTGCGCCCCACGACCTCGCCGGGCAGCTCGCCGTAGTCGTCCACGATCACGGCGACCTCGGTGCCCACCTTCGCCGCCAGCTTCTCGCGGCTCACCGCCGTCTGCAGCTCCATCAGCCGCGCGTAGCGCTCCTGCTTGACCTCCTCGGGGACGGCGCCGGGCAGGAGGTTGGCGTCGGCGCCCTCGACCTCGCTGTATGTGAACGCGCCCACGCGGTCGAGGCGCGCCTCGGCCAGG
Source organism: uncultured bacterium (assembly GCA_964529575.1). GTDB lineage: Bacteria > Deinococcota > Deinococci > Deinococcales > Trueperaceae > DASRWD01. The sequence continues at coordinate 17,541 of CAZGXF010000020.1, read as the reverse complement.
AAGTCGAGGAGCTCTTGGAAGTCCTCCTCGGTCTCGCCCGGGAAGCCGACGATGAACGTGGACCTCAGCGTTATGTCCGGGGCGATCTCGCGCCAGCGGCGGATCGTCTCCAGGTGGCTCACCGCCCCGCCGGGGCGCCGCATCGCGCGCAGCACGCGCGTGGAGGCGTGCTGCAGCGGCACGTCCAGGTAGGGGAGGACCTTGCCCGCGGCCATCAGCTCCACCAGCCTCACGACGTGCGGGTAGGGGTAGACGTAGTGCAGGCGCAGCCAGACGCCCAGCGTGGACAGCTCGGTGACCAGGTCGACGAGGTGCGCCCGCAGCTCGCGGCCGTCGAGCTGGGACGGGGCGTGCTTGAGGTCGAAGCCGTAGGCCGAGAGGTCCTGGGCGATCAGCAGCAGCTCCTTGGCGCCCGACGCCACCAGGCGCCTCGCCTCGTAGACGACCTCGGCGGCGGGCCGGGACGCCAGGTCCCCGCGCAGCTTGGGGATGATGCAGAAGCTGCAGCGGTGGTCGCAGCCCTCCGCCACCTTCAGGTAGGCGTAGTGGCGCGGCGTGAGGCGCACGAGGTCGAGCGCCGGCGCGCGTCCGCCCACCCCGGCCATGGGCAGCAGGCTCGTGTACGGGTCGCGCTCGAGCGGCAGCGCCTCGCGCACGGCCCGCATGACGCCCTCCACGTCGGCCTGTCCGGTGACGGCCAGCACCTGCGGGTGGCGCTCCATGACCTTCTCCGGCCGCTCGCCCAGGCACCCGGTGACCACGACCCTGCCGGTCTCCTTGAGGGCCTCGCCGATGGCGTCGAGCGACTCCTCGACGGCCGGCGTGATGAAGCCGCAGGTGTTCACGACCACGAGCTCGGCGTCCTCGTAGCTGCCGACGAGCTCGTAACCGTCGGCCCTGAGGTGACTGAGGATGCGCTCGCTGTCCACGAGCGCCTTGGGGCAGCCGAGGGAGACGAAGCCCACCCTCCCGCTGGCCCGCGGTCGCGTTCTCTGCGTCGTGGTCGTGCCTACCGGCTCCATGCCGCCGGCGAGTCTAGCAGGGGCCTCAGCCTGCCGGCGAGGTAGAGGGAACCGGCCACGACGACGCGCCCGCCCTCCGGCGTGAGGTCCAGGGCTCGCCGTAGCGCCGCGGCCGGGTCCGCGACGACCTCGCGGCCGTCGCCGGCCAGGTGGTCGGCGCCCTCGCCGGGGGAGGCCTCGGTGACGACGACCGCGGAGGAGCGCGGCTCCAGCACCGCCAGCGTGGCCGAACCCTGCTTGCGCGGCAGCGCCCCGAAGAGCAGCGTGAAGCCCTCGCCGACCTCCTGGCCCAGGCGCGCCGCCGCGGCCGGGTCGTGGGCGCCGTCCAGCACCACCTCGCGGGCGTCGAACATGAAGCGCTCGCCGCGGCCCGGCAGGGGGGGAGCGGCGAGCGCGGCGGCGCGGGCGGCGGCCGGCACGCCCAGCAGCTCCAACGCCCTGTCGGCGAGGCGCTCGTTCGCCGCGCGGGTGCTCTCGCCGGGTCGCAGCGGCTCGACCTCGTGCAGCACGGCGCCGCGTTCGGCCGCGACCGCGCGCACGACGTCCAGGGCGGCGCCGTTCGCGGCGGTGACGGCCGGGACCCCGGGCGCGAAGGCCGCCGCCTTCTCCCGGGCGATGTCCTGGAGCCCCGGGCCTATCGTCTCGACGTGGTCGAGGTCGACGTTCGTGAGCACGACCAGCCGCACGCGGCCCGGCGGGGCGGCGGCCGTGGTCGCGTCGCTGGCGCCGCCCACGCCCGCCTCGAGCACGGCCCAGTCGGCGCCGCGGCGAGCGAAGGCGTCGAGCGCCAGCGCCAGGGTCAGCTCGAAGAAGGCGGGGCGCGCGTCGCCGTCCGGGGCGTAGCGGTCGAGCGCCGTCCGGGCCCGAGCCACGAAGGCCGCGACCTCAGCGGGCGTCACCCGCGCCCCGTCCACCGACACGCGCTCGTCGAAGCTCTCCACGTGCGGCGAGAGGAAGAGCCCGGTGCGGCGCCCCGCGGCCGAGAGGCCGGTGGCTATGAGGTGGGACACCGTGCCCTTGCCGTTCGTGCCGACCACGCGCACGAGGTGTGGCGGAGGCTCGAGGCTCAGCTCGCCGAGGAGGCGCGCGGCGCGCCCCGGGTGACGCCGGCCGCCCGCCCGCGTCTGCGCGTACAGCCAGTCCAGGGCGTCCGCGTAGGTCAACTCGTGCGCGGCCCGGCGCTCAGGCGCGCTTCCGCCGGCGCTGTCGCCTGCGGCCGCGGCGGCGCGGCTGCTGCCCGCGCTTCCCGGCGTCGTCGGCGAACCCCTCCAGCGACGGCTCGCTGGCGATGCTGACGATGAGGGAGTCCAGGTGACCGTCGGCGAGGCGCTGCGTGAGCTTGAGGATGGCGTGCGGCGCCTGGGTGTCGACGTAGACGACGCTGCCGCCGGGGTGCATCACGTAGGCCCAGGCGCGCTTGTCGCCGAGGGCCGTGGTCAGGTCGATCTCGCCCACGAACTGCACGGCCACGTCCTTGCCCAACATCGCGACGCCGTGGACGCTCTCGCCCGCCAGCGCCCTGACCTGGCCGAGGAGCGAGAGGGGGTCGCGGTACGGCCTGATGTACGGCACGGTGGCGACGTCCTTCGGCCCCGTCGTGGCCTTCACCAGGCCGGCGGCGGCGTCGAACTGCACGTCGAAGACCCGCTTGCCGTCGCGCTCCTGGGTCTCCTCGGAGAAGCGGATGCTGTGGTGGTGCTGCGCGCTCGACCGGCTGCGCTGGACGACCGTCGCGTTGCCCAGGGGGCCCTGGAAGGCCGCCTTGGCCTCCATGCGCCTCACCTTGCCGGCCACCTCGGTCTTGATGACCTGCGTGCCGGCCGGCCGTCCACGGTAGCTGAGCCGGTAGCTCACGACCTCGACGCTCATCGACAGGAATCTACCACTGGCCGTAACGGGCTCGTCGGCGCTCGCGTAGCATGGGTGCTGCTCCGGAGAGGGAGGACGGGTTGGGCGGCAGGCCGCGGATCGGGAACGTCGCGCCGGGGCGCGCTCTGGTCGCGGACGGCCCGCCCGGTGCGGCGGCGCGAGGGCTGACGAGGCTGGACGGTCAGAAAGGCAGGTCGGTGGCCTGCAGCCGACCCAGCTCGGCCGTGTCCCGGCCCTGCCTGAGGACGTTGCCCACGAACAGCGAGACCAGCGAGGGGTCGAGCTCGCCCCCGGCCCTGGCCTCGAGCGCCTTCTCGACGTCGCGCAGCGGCAGCGCCTGCCCGCGCTCGCTGGAGAGCACGTCGAAGGTGTCCGCGACGGCGACGATGCGCGCCAGGAGCGGGATCGCCTCCTTGCGCAGGCCGCTGGGGAAGCCCGAGCCGTCCCAGGCCTCGTGGTGGTGCCTGATGCCCTCCGCCGCCTCCTTGAGCATCGCCGCGCCGGCGACCATGTTCGCGCCGCGCTGCGGGTGCTCGAGGTCCTCGAGGCGCAGGTCGAGGCCGGACCCCAGCTTGCCGATGTCGTGGAGCATGGCGGCGAAGTAGAGGTCCGCCTGCTGCTTGGCCGGCAGTCCGAGGGCGCGCCCCAGAGCCAGGGCGTAGGCGGTCACGCGCTCGGCGTGGCCCAGCTGGGCGAAGTCCTGCGCCTCGAACGCCTGGGTGAAGGCCCGGGTGAACTCCACCAGCGAGTGCTTGGCGCGCTTCAGCTCCATGCCCTGCGACTGCGCCTCGCCCAGCAGCGCTCCCCACCGCGCGGCCTGCTTCAGGTCCTCCTCGGTGAACGCGGGTCCGCCGTGGCGGTGCAGGACCATGGTGCCGTAGGCGGCGTAGGCGCCGGCGACCGGCACCACGAGGGTCGACGTCGCGTCGCGCAGCCCCAGCTCGGCGTACTGGGCGCGCTTGGCGGCGTCGTTGGGCGTGAACATCTCGGCGATGTGGTTGGCGACCAGGCGCGGCCCCGGCGAGCGCCAGGGGCCGTGGCCCGGCTCGAGGTCGATGAGCGACGCGTCGTAGCCGACCTGGGCGTCGAACCGGTACCCGGAGGCGTCGTCCCCGCGCACCACGTAGCCGCGGACCTCGCCTCCCAGCTCGGCCCGCGCGCCCTTCAAGGCCTCCTCGCTGCGCCCTTCCGGCCTGGCGGCGCGCAGCACGCGCACGGCGACGTCGAGCTGGTCGCTCTCCGGTGCGCTCTCCGGCCTGCTCAAGAGGCGTCTCAGCACTTCCCAACCTCCCGGGTCCGGGGAGCCTTCCCCCGTCACCCACGAGGATACGTGCGCCCGTCCCGGCGCGTTGAGTAAGCTCGTACACTGGCTGCCATGCTCGACCTGCGCTTCGTCCGCGAGAACCCCGACGCCGTGAGACGCGCGATGCGCGCCAAGATGATGGCAGACGACCTGCCGAAGCTCGAGCAGCTCCTCCGCCTGGACGAGGAGCACAGGCTCGTGAAGCGGGACCTCGAGGAGAAGCAGGCGCAGCGCAACGCGGACAGCCGCGCGGTCGGCGAGATGAAGCGCCGCGGCCAGGACGACCCCGAGCTGATGGCGCGCCTGGCCGAGCTGTCGGGCGAGGTGAAGCGCCTGGAGGACCTGGAGCGCAGCCTCCAGCAGCAGATCGGCCAGCTCATGCTGACGGTCCCTAACCTGCCGCACGAGAGCGTGCCGTACGGCGAGAGCGAACACGACAACGTGGTGGTCAAGGAGTGGGGGGAGAGGCCGACGTTCGGCTTCGAGCCGAAGCCGCACTGGGACCTCATGACCTCGCGCGGCTGGCTCGACCTCGAGGCCGGCGTGAAGCTCGCCGGCGCCGGCTTCCCGGTGTTCAGGCGCCAGGGCAGCCGGCTCGTGCGGGCGCTCCAAGCGTACTTCCTCGACCGGTTGGCGGCGCACGGCTTCGAGGAGGTCGTGCCGCCCGTGGTGGTGAACGCCGAGTCGGCCACGGCCACCGGCCAGCTCCCCGACAAGGAGGGGCAGATGTACGAGGTGACCGGCGGGCTCTACCTCGTCCCCACCTCGGAGGTGCCGCTCACGAACCTGCACCGCGACGAGATCCTCGACAGCGCCGCCCTGCCCATCCGCTACGCCGCCTACACGGCCTGTTTCCGGCGCGAGGCCGGCAGCCACGGCAAGGACGTCCGCGGCCTGAACCGCGTGCACCAGTTCGACAAGGTCGAGATGGTCCAGTTCACGACCCCCGACCGCAGCTACGAGGCGCTCGAGGAGATGGTCGCGGTCTCGGAGTCGTTGTTGGAGGAGCTCGGCCTGCCGTACCGGCGGCTGCTGATGTGCACCGGCGACCTGGGCTTCACGCAGGCGAAGAAGTACGACCTGGAGGTGTGGAGCGCGGGTCAGGGCCGCTGGCTGGAGGTCTCCAGCGTCAGCAACCTGGAGGCCTTCCAGGCCAACCGCCTGCGCACCAGGGCGCGGCCAGGCGGCGTGAACGGCAAGGGCAAGCCCGAGCCGGTGCACACCCTGAACGGCAGCGCGCTGGCGTTCCCGCGCACCATCGCGGCGCTGGTGGAGAACAACCAGCGCGAGGACGGCACCGTCGTGGTGCCGGACGCGCTGGCGGGCTACCTGGGCACGAAGACGCTCTGAACCCGGGCACCGCGCACACCGGGGCGGCACCCCGACCGTGCGGGCCCACGCCGCGCGGGCCCGTCGCCGCCGGTCCGGCCCGGTGTCACCCGGTCAGGTAGCGCCTCACCTCGTCCTCGCGGCCACGCGCCGCCAGCACGGTGAGCCGGTCGCCGGCGGCGACGACCGTGTCCCCGCGGGGGTAGACCACGGTCCCGTCGCGCAGGAGCGAGAGGACCAGCACGCCGGCGGGCAGTCGCGCCTCCGCCAGCGACAGCCCGGCGAGCGGCGAGCGCGCGTCGACCACGGCCTCGAGCAGAGCGGTCTCGGGCGGTAGGTCCGTGACCCTCCTCACCCCGCGCCCCAGCGTCTCCTTGTAGGTGGCCACGATGCCGCGGGTGCTGACGCGGCCCACCAGGCGCCCGCCCTCCACGACGGGCAGCCAGGGTAGGCCGGCAGCGTCGAGCTCCTCGAGCGCCTGGTCGAGGGGGAGGTCGGGGCCCAGGGGGTCCACCGCCTTCGCCAGCGCGCCCACGGTGCCCGCCGCTCCCGGCGCGGCCAGCGCCTGGGCGGTCACGACCCCCACGACCCGGTCGCTTCCCACGACCACCGCGCCGTCCTCGCCCGCGGCCGCTCGGGCCTCCGCCGGCGAGGCGTCGGGCTCCACCGCGACGACCGGCCGCAGCGCGTCCCGCACGACGAGCGAGGAGAGGAGCGGGAACGCCATGCGCACCCTATGCGCCGGGGCCGAGGCCCGGTTGGGCAGCTGGGCGCGGTAGACCGAGCGCTCGCCCACGAGGGCCGTGGCGACGGCCACGGCGACCATCGCGCCCGGCAGCAGCGAGAGGCTCCCCGTCATCTCGGCGACCATCAGCATCATCGCTATGGGCACGTGCGCGATGCCGCCGAACAGCGCCATCATGCCGACGATCACGAACGGCGCCGGCGAGTCGGGGACGTTGGGCAGCACGCCGTGACCGAGCCGCCAGAACGCCGCGCCCACGAGGCCGCCGATCGCCATGCCGGGGCCGAAGGTGCCTCCCGACCCGCCCGACCCCACGGAGAGCGCGGTAGCGACGACCTTCGCGAAGGGGAGGAGCAGCAGGAGCCAGACCGGCGACGCCAGGAGGGGCGAACCCGCGTCCAGCGGCAGCCAGCCGTAGCCCGTATGGAGCACCTGGGGCAGCGCCAGGCCCATGAGCCCGACCCCGAGGCCCCCCACGGCGGGCCGCAGCCACGCCGGCAGGTCGAGGCGCGCGAAGACCCCGCGAGCCCGCGAGAACACGGCCGCGTAGAGCGCGCCCATCGCGCCGCAGGCGAGCCCGAGCAGGGCGTAGTAGGGGAGCTGCAGGGGCGAGTCGATGCCCACGCCAGTCTGCGCGCCGAACAGGGGCGCGAAGCCGTGGAACGCGCCGAACACGCTGTAGGCGACGATCGAGGCGATCATGCTCGGCACGATCGCCTCCGTCTCCATGTCGTCCTGGTAGAGCACCTCGGCCGCCATGAGCGCGCCGCCCAACGGGGCGGAGAAGATGGCACCGATGCCTGCGCCCATGCCGGCCGTCACGGCGACCCTACGGTCCTGGGCGCTCAGGCCCAGCCAGTCGGCGACGGCCGAGGCGAGGCCGGCCGAGACCAGGGACGCCGGGCCCTCGCGGCCTGCCGAGCCGCCGCTGCCCACCGTCAGCGCCGAGGCCACGACCTTCACCAGGGGGACGCGGCGCCGCAGCTTGCCGGCGCGGGCGTGCACCGCCTCGAGCGCCGCGTCGGTGCCCGCGCCCTCGGCCTCGGGCGCGAACCGCGCCACGAGCAGTCCCGACACCAGGGCTCCGCCCGCCACGACGAGAGGGAGGAGCAGATGCGGCCGGCCCTCGGAGGCGGGCGTGCCGCCCGCGCCGGGCGGCAGGGGCGGCTGGTGGCCGCCGACGCCGACGAGCAGCAGACGCGTGGCCTCGTCCAACGCCAGGTGGAAGAGCGCCGCCCCCAGACCGGCGACGACGCCCACCGCTAGGCCTATGAGGGCCCACTTGGCCAGGTAGGAGGCGCCGGCGCCGCCGCTGGACCCGGACCGCGGCGAGCGCCGGCGCGCCGCAGCGCGCCACACGCGCGCCAGTCTAGTCCTGCGGCCCGCGGCCGACCTCAGGGCTCCTGCGACCCCGCCAGACGCTCGACCCTGAGCTCCTCCACCCGCTGGCCCTCGGTGCGCACCACCGTGAAGCGATGGCCATGCCACTCGAAGGCGTCGCCCTCGTCCGGCACGCGCCCCAGCTCGAACGCGGCCAGACCGCCGGCGGTCTGGAAGCCCGCGTGCTCGAGGTCGACCTCGCGACCCAGGCCGAGCGCGTCCACGAGCGTGTCGACGTGCACGGCGCCGTCCACGCGCCAGGCGCCGGGGGCGAGCTCCTGAACCCGCGGCTCCTCGGGCCCCACGGAGGCCAGGTCGCCGACCAGCTCCTCGAGGATGTCGCCCAGGGTCAGCAGCCCTTCGAAGCCGCCGTACTCGTCCACCACCACCGCGAGGCGCCGGCCCGACTCGCGGAACGCGCCCAGCATCGCCAGGATGGGCATCGTCTCGGGCACGAAGAGCGGCTCCCTCAGGTGGCGTGTCAGGTCGAACGCCTCACCCCGCAGGGCGCTCCTGAGCAGGTCGGCGGACTCGACGTAGCCCAGCACGTGATCGAGGTCGCCTTCGGCGACCACGTAGCGGCCGTGCCGCGCCCCGGCGAGGACCGCGCCGACCTGCTCGCGGGTGCTGCCCACGTCGAGCCAGGCGACCTCGTGGCGCGGCGTCATGATGTCGTTCACGCGCCGCTCGCCGAGCCAGAACGCGTTCTCGATGATCACCTGCTCTTCCGGCTCCACCACGCCGGCCTCGCGCCCCTGGGCGATGACGTTCTCGATGTCCTCCTCGTCGATGTCGTCTTCGTCGGGCTCGACGCGCAGGAGCCGCAGGAGCGCGTTCGTGGAGGCTCCGAGCAGCCACACGACCGGGCTGGCGGCCCGCGAGAGCGCGTGCATGAGCCCGGCGACCCTGACGGCCACGCCCTCGGGGTCCGCCATGCCCAGGCGCTTCGGGACCAGCTCGCCCACCACCAGCGAGAGGTAGCTGATGCCCGCCACCACCAGCCCGAACGCCACCGGCCCGGCGTACGGCGCGAGCCAGCCCACGCGCCGCAGCGCCTCGGCGAGGGGTCCGGCCAGGACGGCGCCCCCGAAGGCGCCTGACACCACGCCCACCAGCGTGATGCCCACCTGGACGGTCGACAGGAAGCGGTTCGGGTCGTCGACGAGCGCCAGGGCCCGGGCGGCGGCGCGGTCGCCCTCGTCGGCCCGCTGCTGCAGGCGGAAGCGGTTCGACGAGACGACGGCGATCTCCGACATCGCGAACAGGCCGTTCACGAGCACGAGGGCGATCACGATCGCCAGGTACATGGAGGCGATCATGGCACTCGACCGTGCCCCCACGGCGGGCCGCAGGCTCTAGACCGTGCCGACCGACGCCACCCGAGCCGGCCGCCATGGGGTGCCCGGCCCCTGCCTGGCGCGGTCGCCGGCGCGAGGCCGCCCTGACGCGGGCGTCCGGCGGGCCGCGGCGCTCAGGCCTCCTCGACCGTCCGGGGGACCTCGAAGTAGCCGTCGCGGGCGGCCGGCGCCAGCGCCAGCGCCGCCTCGCGCGCCAGGCCGGGCCGAGGCACGTCCGGCCTCGTGCGCTCGGGCGCCGCCAGGTCCGCGTCCGCCACGCCCTCCGGCAGGTCGGCCAGCTCGGCCACGAACCCCAGCACCGCCTGCAGGTCGGCCTTCACCCGCGCGCGCTCCTCGGGAGCCAGCTCGAGCCGCGCCAGCTCCTCGAGGTGAGCTAGCGTCTCGTCGTCGATGACCGGCGTAGGGCTACCTGACACGGCTGGATGCTATCGCGCCGGACGCGGCTCATGGCGGTTGTGCGCCCGTGGCGGCCGGGGCAGGCCGGCGGCCAAGCAGGGCGCGTCTTGGCGCCGGCGCCCGCTCAGTAGACGAGCCGGCCGAGCCAGTGGAGCAGGGGCGCCAGCAGGACGGCCGGCAGCAGCGAGGCGACGCGCAGGCGCTTGACCTCCAGGAGCCCGAGGCCGAGCCCCACGATCATCAGTCCGCCGACCCCGTTGACCAGCATCACGTTCGGGTCGGCGGACGGGTCCGGCACCAGCGAGGCGAAGAGGCCGGCGGCGAGCGACAGAGCGCCCTGGTAGACGGCTATCACGGCCACGGAGGCCAGGACCCCGAAGCCGAACGTGGTCGCCAGCGCCAGCGCCGAGAAGCCGTCGAGCGTGGACTTCAGCACCAGGAAGGGCGCCTCGCCGGTGAGCCCGTTCTGGAAGCTGCCCAGGAGCGTGAGCGGACCCACGCAGAAGAGCAGGCTCGCCGCGACGAAGCCCTCGGTGAACCGCCCCTGTCCGCCCAACGCGCGCTTCAGGCGCTCCCCGAGCCGCTCGAGCCCGTCCTCGATGCCCCACCACTCGCCCAGCGCGCCGCCGATCGCCAGGGCCAGGAGGCCGACCAGCACGCCCGGGGGCGACGCGACGCGGCTCAGGTCCATGGCGTTCAGCACGCCGATGAGCAGCGTGACGAGGCCGATGGCCTGCATGACCACGGCCGTCACGCGCGCCGGGAGCCGCCCGCGCACGAGCAGGCCCAGGCCACCGCCGACGAGCACGGTGGCGACGTTCAGCCAGGTGCCCCAGGTCTGCTCGAGGAGGCTCACTCGCCCCCCGGCTCGCCCGCCGCCTCCTGCGCCGTCGTCTCGTCGCGACCGCCCGCGCGCAGCACCAGGACGGTGACGACCACGCCGGCCAGCAGCGGCACGCCGACCAGCCAGACCAGCCAGGAGCCCAGCGAGGCGGGGCCAGTGGCGGTCGGCGGCAGGATGAACGCCACGGCGCCGACCGGGCCGCCGCCCAGCTCCACGCGCACGTGCGCGATGGCCTCCTCCTGTCGGTAGGTGCGGTCGCGCACGGTGAGCGTGTACGTCCCCTCCGCAGGGACCGCGATGGCCGCCGTGTAGACGCCGGGCGCGACCTCCTCGAGCCTGTCGGTGGCGACGAGCGGGTCGCCGGGCGGCGCCGACGCCGCCTCGGGCGGCGCCCCGGCACGCAGCTCCAGGAACACGACCGCGTCCTCGACCTCGGCCAGCGAGGTCTCCTGCAGGGTGACGGTGACCGTGGCCGCCGCGCCCGGGGTCGGCGGGTCCGGGTCGAACTTGACCTCGCCGATCACCAGCATGGGGTGGCCTGCGGCGGTGCCCACGAGCAGCGCGAAGCAGGGCGCCAGGAGGCGTCTCACGGCCGGCTCCCTCCCACAGCGTCCCCGCGGCGCTCGAGCTCGGCCTGCATGGCCAGCCACAGGTACTCGCGAGGCGTGAGGCCGCTGCGCTGGATCGCCGCGGCGGTGTCGCGGCCCACGTAGCGGTAGTGCCACGGTTCGTACACGTAGCAGGTCGCGTCGGCCTCGCCCTGCGGGTAGCTCATCACGAAGCCGTAGAGGTGGGCGTTGGCGGCCACCCAGGCGCCTTCGGGCGTGAGCGCCCAGTCGTCGAGCTCCCACGCAGGCGGCCCGGAGAAGGAGCGCAGGTCGAGCGCCGTGCCGAGCTGGTGCTCGGAGTGCCCGGGCCGAGCGCTGCTGGCCAGGGCGGCCGCGTAGCCGTCCCGGTCCACCCAGTACTGGAACGTCGTGGCCTGGTAGTCGTAGCTGCGGTACGCCGACTGCACGGCCAGCCGCACGCCGGCCGCCTCGGCGTCGCGCAGGAGGGCGGCCAGGTCCTCGACGATCACCTCGCGCACCTGCAGCTGCCCGCCGCCGTCGTAGGTCGGCGGGAACGCCCGCGACACGGGCACGAGGTCGGGCGGCACGTAGTCCCTCGGGAGCGCGAAGACCGTGTCGAGGACGGTGAGCGCGTGGTCGTCGTAGGCGGTCATCAGCGCCGGTCGGTCGTCGACGGCGCAGGCGGGCAGCGCCTCGGCCTGCGCCGGCGAGGCCAGGAGCAGGGGAGCGAGGGCGGTGAGGAGAAGGAGGGTCCTGCGGAGCACTCGGAGCAGGCTACCACCGGTCGCAGCGGCGCCGCCAAGGCCCACGGGCACGCTCAGAACGAGGGGCCCAGGATCGTCCCGCGCATCTCCATCGGCTGGGCCAGGATCAGCAACGCCAGCGCCGTGAACACGAGGACGAAGACGAACATGGGCCACATCGCCAGCACCCCGCGCCGCCCGAAGTCGCGCAGGCCTATGCGCGCCGTGGTGTACAGGGCGAGCACGCTGGCGGCCCCGGTGATCACGGCCTGGATCGCGAACAGGTAACGGCTCGGCACCACCTGGGCCAGGCGCCAGTTCGGGTCGACGGCGAACCCCCGGTACTCGAGGAAGTGCTGGAACACGGGGACTATCGACAGGGCGCCGGTGAGGAAGTGGAAGGTGTAGTGCGCCGCCCAGAAGCCGAACCCCAGGGCCACCACCACGTAGCCCCAGCGCTCGAACGCCGCGCGCAGGCCCTCCCGCCTGCCGCCCAGGGCGTCGGCGGCGGCCGCGGCGGCGAGCGTGAGGCCCAGGCCACCGAGGGTGACGCCGGCGTAGAGGAGGACGAGGAGCAGCGCCTCGTCGCGCGTGCCCAGGACGGCGGACAGGCGCTCGGCCGCCTCGTAGAACGGGGGCACCATGGCCAAGGCGTTCATCACGCCGAAGAACGCCAGGAGCACCCCCATCGACACCACCGCGAGACGGCCGCGGCGCGCCCACGGCGCGTGGTGCAGCTCGCGGCCCGGCGCGCGGACGGTGAGCGCCACGTTGTCGTAGGGGCAGGCGCGCACGCAGTTGAGGCACAGCGTGCAGTCCATGTTCGACGTGATCGTGGGCACGAACAGGCCGGTCTCGCAGCCGGGGAAGAAGCCTCGGCCGTTCGGGTTCACGACCTCGTCCGCGGGCACGAAGCCCGCGTTGGCGCCCGCCAGCGGCAAGCTGACCGCCCCCTGCGGCGGCTCCGCCGCGGTGTAGCGCCCGTGCAGGCACGGCTTGTGCTCGCAGCGGCGGCAGACGTCGGGGTCGACCGCGGTGACCTGCGTGGGCGAGGCGCTGGCGAGCGCGAAGTTGAAGTTCCCCAGAGGGCAGACGTAGCGGCAGAACGTGCCGGCGGGGAAGAGGACGTCCACCGCCAGGGCCGCGCCGAAGTAGCCCACCACCAACCAGGCCGTGAGCCAGGGGCTGGCCCACAGGTCGAACACCTCGTAGGCCAGGAAGTACACGAGGGTGACGACTACGACGAGCCACTTGTTGCGCAGCGCCCGCGGCCAGGCGAGCTTCCGCGGCAGCAGGCGCTCGAGCCGGCGCGACAGCCCGCGCGTGAGCATGAGCGGGCAGGCGGCGCAGAACAGGTTGCCCACCACCGCCAGGCCCAGCACCAGCAGGCCGCGGTAGTGCAGCCACACGGCGGTGGTGGCCACGTTGCGCGGGGCGACCTGGCGGCCGGTGAAGCCGTCCACCACCACGATCAGAGCGAGCAGCAGGAGCGGGAGCTGCAGGGCGAGGCGGGCGTAGCGCCAGCGCGCGAAGCGCCTGAGTCCGGGCAGCGAGAGGAGGTCGAGACCGCGCGGCTGGTCGACCAGGCCGGCCGGCCCGTCGCGCCTCCGGCGAGCGCTCACGCCGACGACGGGCGCGCTCACCTCGCGACCGTGACGAAAGCCTCGGCCGTCGTCTCGCGGCCGTCGGGCGTCTCCACCTCGGCCGTGACGATCCAGTCGCCGGCCATGCTGAACCCGAAGGGACCCGCGCGGTAGACGCCGGGCTCCACCTCGGCGGCCGCGGCGATCACTGGCACCATCCCGGCGTGGGTCATGTCGCCCTGCACCTCGACCGAGGCGCCCCTGACGGGCGCGTCGCCCTCCCTCACGGTCACCGTGACGACGCCGCCCCCCACGACGGGCTCCGTCACGGCCACCGACGCGGCCAGCTGACCCGCGGCGACGGACCCGCCGCCGGCCGTGCCCCGCCCGGTGCCCTCACCACCCGGCTTGCACGCGGCGAGCGTCACTAGGGCGAGCGAGGCGGCGAGGAGGAGGCGGACTTGCGTGCGGGGGTGAAGCGAGCGGGTCATGCCGCAGCGATGGTACCAACGGCCCCCGTACGCCCTGGTGCCCGGGTGGACCTTGGCGGGCACCAGGGCGCGCCTCAGAGCCTGCCGACCTCCTTCAGGTAGCCCAGGACGCCCGCCTCGAGCGCCGCCGCCAGGCGGTCGGGCCGCTCGATCAGCCGGCGGTCGTGAGGGTTCGAGAGGTAGCCGAGCTCGACGATCACGGCCGGCGTGCGGGCGTGCGCCGCGTGCCGGTAGCGCCGGTTGTTGAAGGCGTAGTACTGCAGCATGTTCCCCGTGACGTTCCTGTCGTCGTCGGCGAGGGTGGTGTGCCTCAGCACGGCCCTGTCGAGGTGCAGCTTCAGCAGCAGCTCGTGGGGGTTGCGCGGCGGCACGAAGTGCGAAGACTTGTAGCCGCTGCGCGCCTCGTTGGGGTTCGCGTCCACGTGCACCGAGACCAGCAGGTCGGCGCGGTAACGCGGCGGCACCGTGGCCGGCAGCACGTCCACCACGAACCCGCGGGCGCGCAGGCGCTCGGCCAGCGCCGCCGCGATCGCGTGGTTGGCCTCCACCTCGTCGAGGCCGTCCCAATGGGCCCCGGTGCTGTAGCGCAGCTCGGCGAGCTCCTCGGGCTGCTCGGCCGCGCCGAGGTGTCCCACCTGCAGGCCCACCCTCACCGGCCCGCGCACGGCGTTCGCGAGCTTCCGCAGCACCTGCCACCGCGGCACGCGCACCTCGTCGCCGAAGACCAGGCTCATGGGGCTGGGGAAGCCGTGCACGTACACGTAGTCGCGCGCCGCGAAGGCGGCGGTCATCAGTGCCCACACGAGCGAGAGCACCAGCAGCGCCCTGCCCAGGGCACGGCGCAGGCGGCGGCGGGGGTTGGCGCCCCCGCTCGTCACATGCGGCGCTCGCCCGTGAGCCAGAAGACGACGTGCTCGTTGACGTTCTCGACGTGGTCGCCCAGGCGCTCCAGGTAGCGGGCCACCTCGAGGAGCCTGTTGGCCCGGCCGATCGCCGCGGGGGACTCGAGCATGTAGGTGAGCAGCTCGCGCTGGATCTGTTCGTAGAGGTCGTCGACCTCCTGGTCCATGGCGTGCGCGCGCTTGGCGGCCTCGGCGTCCTCCTCGGCGTACGCCTTCATCGTGACGTCGAGCATCTCCGCGAGGACCTCGAAGCAGCGCTGCAGGTCGAGGTAGCGCTTGAGGGGCGGCTCCTTCGCCAGGTCCAACGCGGCCTTGGCCACGTGCTCGGCGTAGTCGCCGGCGCGCTCGATGTCGTGCAGGGCCTGGAAGCTGGCGCCGAGGAAGCGCAGGTCGCGCGCGGCCGGTTGGCGGCGGGCGATCACGGTCAGGATGCGTGTCTCCAGCTCGGCCTGCATGGCGTCGATCTGCGCGTCGCCCGCGATGCAGCGCTCGGCGGCGGCCTCGTCCTGGTCGATCAGCGCCCGCCTGGCGAGCTCCGTGGCCTCCCTGACGAGGCTGAGCATGCGCAGCACGTGGTTAGAGATGGCCCTGATGTCCTCGCTTAGCGGGCTGCTGTCCACCCTCGGCATGATAGCCGAGCCTACGTAGCCCTCGTCAGCGGAGCGTCAGGCGGCGGCCCTCGGGCCGGCGGACCCTCCCGGAGCTGGACCGGTTCCCACCGACAAGGTGCGCGCTGCCCAGGTGACGCGGGTCACCGGCCGTGGCTAGACTGCGCTCGTGGCGCGGCCCGCCGAGGTCCTGCTCGTGGAGGACGACGACGTGCTCCGCGAGGTCGTGGCTCATAACCTGTCGGCGGCGGGGTTCGCCGTCGTTCAAGCGCGCACGGCCAGCGAGGCCGCGGCGGCGTGGCCGCGGGCCGACGTAGTAGTGCTCGACTGGATGCTCCCCGACGAACCGGGCGTGCGCCTGCTGGCGCGCGCCAGGGCCGGCGCCGACGACACGCCGGTGCTGATGCTCACGGCGAAGGCGCGCGAGGCGGACCGCGTCGAGGGCCTCGAGGTCGGCGCCGACGACTACCTCGTGAAGCCGTTCTCGCACGCCGAGCTCGTGGCCCGGCTGCGGGCGCTGCTGCGGCGGTCCGGCGTGCGTCGGGCGCGCGCGCTCGGCGACCTGGAGGTCGACGACGACGCCGGCGAGGCGCGGCTGCGCGGCGAGCGACTCGACCTCACGCGGCGGGAGTTCGAGCTCCTCGCCTGCCTCGTGGCCAACGCCGGCCGCGTCCTCTCGCGCGGCGAGCTGCTCGACAAGGTCTGGGGCGTGGAGTTCTCGGGCACGGAGCGCACCGTCGACCAGCACGTCGCCCAGCTGCGGGCGCGCCTGGGCCCCGGTTGGATCGAGACGGTCAGGGGCCGTGGCTACCGCATGTCCCGTGCCGGCGGGGACCGGTGACCGCGGGGGACGGGCGCGGCTCGCCGGAAGCTCCCCCGGAGGGGGCCGCCGGCTGGTTCGACGCGCTCGACGAGGGGGTGCTGCAGCACGACGGCCGCGTCGTCACGCGCCTGAACAGGAGCGCCGCCGAGCTCCTCGACGTCGCGCCGGAGCGGGCCGTCGGCCGCACGCTCATCGGCGTGCTGCGCGACCATCGTCTCGAGGAGCTGACCAGGGAGGAGGACGGACGGCTGGAGGTCGAGCTGCGCGGCCGGCCCGTCGTGGCGCGGAGCCGGCGCGGCGCGTTGCTGCTGCGGGACGTGAGCGACGTCCGGGCCAGCCAGCGCGACGCCCGGGAGCTGCTGGCGGTGCTCTCGCACGAGCTCCGCACGCCGGCGGCGGCGGTCGTGGCCGTCCTGGACGCCCTGCGCGGCGACCTGCCGCCGGAGCTTCGCGGCAGGTTCCTGGCCCGAGCTCGCGAGGAGGCGGAGCGCCTCACCAGGCTGCTGGGCGACCTGACCGTCGACGTGCGGCCGCCGCGCGTCAGGACGCTCCAGCTCGACGCCGTCGTGGAGCGCGCCGCCGTCCTCACCCAGCCGGTGCGGGAGGGGCGCGGCGTGAGGCTACGCGCCGAGCCCAGCGGCATGGAGGTCAGGGCCGACGAGGACAAGCTCCTACAGGCGCTCGTCAACCTGCTCGAGAACGCGGCCGTGCACGGCCCCTCTGGAGGCGAGGTCGAGGTCGTCGCCCGGCGCGTGGGCGAGGCCGCGCACGTGGAGGTCAAGGACCGAGGGGAACCGCTGCCCGCGAGCGACTACGAGCGGCTGTTCGAGCCGCGGACGCAGGGCGGCCCCAAGGCCAAGGGCACGGGTCTGGGACTGTACATCGTGCGGTCCGTGGCGGCCGCCTGGGGCGGCGAGGCCTGGGGCGGACCGCGCCGGGACGGCGCGCGCGGCAGCGCCTTCGGCTTCAGCGTCCCGCTGGCCGAGTGAGCTCCTCGGGCAGACGGCGCGGGTCGAGGCGACGCGGCCGCTCGCCCCTCGAGAACGGGGCTTCGTCGTCCGGGAACGGCGCCAGGTCGCGCTCGACGCGCCCCCGGCGGGAGGGCAGCCTGTCGTCGAGGAGCGCGGCGTCGTGCGCCAGCGCGCCTAGCGTGAGGCCGCGACGGGGGTCGCGCGCGGCCACGAGGAGCGCGTCTGCGTCCCCGGCGAGGCTGGCGCGCCAGGCCAGCGCCGGCGCCGGCCCTGCCGCGGCGCGGCGGCGCCTGACCGTGGGCGGGTAGATGCGGCTGCCGGGGAACGCGGCGCGGTACGCCCGCGGCCCCACGAGGACGAGCAGCGCGGCGCTGGCCACCACGCCCGGCAGCACCGCCGCGTGCTCGGCCACGACGAGGTCGAGCGTGACCTCGCCGCGAGTCGCGGCCAGCAGGGCCAGTCCGGCGGTGCTCCAGGCCAGGGCGTACGCCAAGAGCGCGTCGAGGGGGCCGGCGAGCCGCGTGTCGCGCGGCGACGGGTAGATCGCCAACCAGCCGAGCACGGCCAGCTCCAGCGTCAGCACGGCCTCGGGCCATCCCGGGAGC
>CAZGXF010000019.1:10384-27342 GCA_964529575.1 uncultured bacterium | reverse complement strand
CGCGCGGGCAGGCGCTCGGTGAGGCTGGTGACGTGCGTGATCACTCCCACCATGCGGCCGCTGCTCGTCAGGTTCGTGAGCACCTCGGTGACGCTGTCCAGCGCCTCAGGGTCAAGGGTCCCGAAGCCCTCGTCCAGGAACAGCGCTCCCAGGCTCCGCTGGCCCGCCACCGAGTCGGCCAGCGCCAGGGCCAGGGCGAGGCTGACGATGAAGCTCTCGCCGCCGGAGAGCGTCTTCACCGAGCGGCGGTGCGGGTCCATCCAGGTGTCGCGCACGTAGAACTCACCGTCGTAGTCGAGCTCGTACCGGCCGTCCGTGAGCTCGTTGATGATCACGCTGGCGTTCACGGCCAGGTCGGCCAGCGCGTGGCCCAGCACGTAGGCCTCGAACTGGTTCGAGCGAAGCGACTGCTCCAGGCTGTGCAGCACGGCGTGGCGCGCCTCCAGCTCCTCGGCCCGGGCGACCAGCTCGGCCAGGTCGGCCAGGCGCCCTCGCAGGGATCTCAGCTCCTGCTGCGCCTCGCCCAGCGCGGCGTTGCCCTCCTCGGAGCGCCGCTGGAGGTCAGCGGCCCGCTCCCTCAGCGCCCGGTGCTCCTCGGGGTCGTAGGAGCGCCCGGCCAAGCCCGCCTCGGCCGAGGCCCTCCTCGCCTGCGCGGCCGCGCGCCGTTCGGCGTGCGCCTCCAGGCGGTCGCGCAGGCGGCGCGCCTCGTCGCCCGGTAGGGCCGCAGCCTCCACCGCCTCGAGCGTCGCGAAGGGCGACCCGGACAGCGCCGCCTTCAGCTCGACCTCGGCCTGGGCCAGGGCGGCGCGGGCGGTCTGCTCCTGCGCCTCGGCCGCCTCGAGCCTGGCGCGCGCCGCGGCCAGCGCGGCCTCCGCCTCGCCCAGCCGCTTCCGGGCTTCCTCTACGGCCCCGTCGAGGCCGGCGAGCGCCGCGTCCGTCTCGGCGAGGAGCGCGTCGAAGTCGCGCCCGCCGGTCAGCGCCGTGAGGCGCCGCGCCAGCCGCGCCAGCTCCAGGTCCGCCCGCGCGGTCACGCTGGCCGCCACGGCCTCCACCGTGTCGCCGTGCTCGGCGAACGACGCCAGGCGCTCGCGCAGCTCGCGCGCCTTCCGGTCCGCTTCCGGCGCGAGCTTCTCGCCGACCTCCCTCTCCAGCTCGGCCACAGCGGCCTCCTCGCTGGCGAGCCGCTGGGACTCCTTGGCGTACCGCTCGCGCAGCCCGTCCACCGCCGCCTGCGCCGCGTCGACACGCGCCCTCAGCGCCTCCAGTGCGACCGGGGCAGCCGCCTCCGGCAGAGCCGCCACCACGCCCTGGCAGACGGGGCAGGGTTCGCCGACGTGCAGGTGCGCGCGCAGCGCCGCCGCCTGGTGCTCCACCTGGGCGCGCTCGAGCTCGTCCTTCGCCGCGTCCAGCTCCTGGCGCTTCCGCTTGCCCTCCTCCACGAGCGCCGCCAGCTCGACGCGTTGGCGCGCGAGCGCCTCGCGTCGCCGCTCCGCGTCGGCCGCCTTCGTCCGCTGCTCCCCCTCGGCCGCGGCGGCGGCGCGCTCCAGCTGCCTCAGCTCGCCCAGGCGCGAGCGCAGGTCGTGCAGACGCGCCAAGCGGTCCTCGTCGAAGGGCTCGTCGTCGGCGCTCGTCGCCAGGTCGAGCCTGCCGCCGAAGCGCTTCAGGAGCCCGGCGTCGCGCTTGCCGGACTCGAGCTCGGTCACGCGCCGCTTCAGCTCCTCCTGCCTGGCGGCGCGGTCGTCCACCGCGCGGTCGTGCCGCTCCTGGGCGTCGGCGACCAGCCGTTCGGCATCCACCACGGCGCCGCGTCGCTCGGCCACCGCGGCGGTCGCGACCGACAGGTCCCGCTCGCGGGACCGGAACGCCCTGATCACCGGGACGAGGGCCTCGGCCGCCGCGGCGCGCTCCAGCGCCTCGCGCGCCCGGCCGACCTCGGCCTCCGTCGCGTCCAGCCTGGCGAGCTCGTCGGCGGCCTCGCGCAGCTCGCGGTCGAGGCGCTCCAGCTCCGCGAGCCCCTCGAGGCGCGCCTGGGCCTCCTTCTGCTCGGCGCGCACCGTCTGGAGCCGCCCCTCCAGCTCCCGGACGCGCTCGGCGAGCTCGGCCTCGCGTTCGCGCGTCACGCCCTCGTACTCGTTGTCGATGCGCGCCCTGGCCTGGTCGAGCTGGCCCTTGGCCTCCTGCCGCTCCTTCACCGCCAGCTCGCGCATGCGCTCGATCGTGAAGGCGCGCAGCAGGGCCTTGATGACCTCGCGGCGCTCGGCGTCGTTGCCGCGCAGGAACTCGTCGAACGCCCCCTGGGGGAGCATCACCGCCCTGACGTAGCCGTCGTAGTCGAGGCCCACGGCGCGCGCCAGCGCCTTCTCGTACTCGCCTATCTTGTCGGTCTCGGGGACGGTCAGCCAGCGGCCGTCGTCGGCGCGGCGCTCGAGCTTCGCCGCGGGGGAGATGCCGGAGGGCCGTCGCCGCAACGAGCGGGTGGCCCGGTACTCGCTGCCGCCGGCCGAGAACTCGAGCACGACGGAGAGCTCCGACTCGCCCGGCGAGAAGATGTGCTCGTTCAGCTGCTTCCCCAGGCGCGGGGTCTGGCCGTAGAGGGCCCAGGTGAGGGCGTCCAGGAGCGTGCTCTTGCCGCTGCCGGTGGCGCCGGCGATGGCGAAGAGGTCGCTGTTCAGGACGGTGAAGTCCACCTCGTGCTCGCCGCGGAAGCAGCCGAAGTTCCGCAGCCGCAGCCGCTGCGGCCTCACGACGCCAGCTCCTCCGCCTCGACCCTGGCGTGGAGCTCGTCGAACTTGCTCATCACGGCCTCGTCGAGGAGGCCGCCGTGGCCCTCGCGCCAGAACGCCTCGAAGTTGTCGCGCAGGCTGCGGGCGGCCGCGTCCCTCACGACGCCGTCGACGGGCGTGCGCGGCACCTCGACCTGGATGATGCGGGCGTTCGGCAGGTCGCGCCTCACGCGCTCGCGCACCGTGGGGTCGTGCCTGTCGAGCTTCAGCACCAGCTTCAGGTGACCGTTGAACCTCCGCAGCTCGGGCTGTCGCGCCTCCAGCTCGGCCAGCGTCAGGCGCTCCTGGCGCAGCTCGCGGCCGCAGCGCAGGGGCACCGCGGCGACGGTGCGGGCCGGGACGCCCGGCTTCAGCTCCACCACGTAGGCGCGCTTCTCGTCCCCGGCCTCGCCGAAGTCCAGCTGCACCAGGCTGCCGCAGTAGCGGGCCCTGTCCTCGGGGTAGCCCCACACCGCCTGCGGCATGTGCACGTGGCCCATGGCCACGTAGGAGACCGACTCGGGCACGTGGTGCGGGTCTATGGCGTAGTCGCGGCCGCTGTGGAACTGGTACTCGCTGCCGGAGAGCCTGGCGCCGTCCATGGTGCCATGCATGAGCAGCACGTTCACGGTGTCGTTGCGGAAGTGGTCGGCGCAGGCGTGCATGAGCCGCTGCACGCGCCCCTGGTACGTGCCCAGGCCATCGCCGCCCTCCTGGGCGAAGAGCTCGTCGCTGGTCAGCAGCACGCGCTCGCTGACGAACGGCAGGCAGGCCACGACCATGCGCTCGCCGCCGACGTCCAAGGTGACGACACCGCCGTCGCGCGGCCCCTTGGGGCGGCCGACGATGTGGATGCCCTTCGTGCGCATGAAGCCGGCGATGGCGTCCAGGCGGCGCGGGCTGTCGTGGTTCCCGGCCACCACCACGACGGGCAGGCCCGCCTCGGTGGCGCGCTTGAAGAACTCGTAGACGGCCTCCTCGGCCTCGGCGCTCGGGTTGCGGGTGTGGAACAGGTCGCCGGCTACGAGCACCGCCTGGACGCCGTGCTGCAGCGCCGCCTCGAGGCTCTCGTCGAGGGCGGCGCGGACCTCGGGCGTGCGGTCGAAGCCGTAGAGCGTCTTGCCCGCGTGCCAGTCGCCGGTGTGGAGGACGCGCATCGCCACAGGCTAACGCGCGGTGCCTGAAAAACTCAGTCATCCGGAGCCGCATCGGCGCTAGGATGGCCCCGTGGCCCTCCGCTTCAGGCTTCACCCGTGGGACCCGGACACGCTCTACACCGTGACGGAGTTCGACCAGGACCCGGACCACGTGGCCGACCCCTACCTCGACCTCGGCTTCGAGGTCCCCGAGGGCGAGTGGCGGCCCCTGACCCCAGGACCGTCGTCGCCCCGCACCGTGAGGTTCGTGGACGGTGCCCGGCGCCACGACGCCGCCGGCACGCTCGACGACCGCCCCTGCCTGTTCGTGGTCATGGGCGTGGGCAGCGTGACCAGCCGGCTCGGCACGCGCGTCGAGCCGCCTACGCCGCGGCCGGCGCGGCGTTTCGTGATCGTGGGCGGGGACGAGCGCGGCGACGTCGGGCCCGTCTCGCTCCCCCAGTACGGCATCGCGTACGAGCCGCGCTTCCTGCGCGACGCCGAGCGGAGCCTGGCCGCCGAGGCCCAGCGGCTCATGCTCGAGCGGGAGGCGGACCTGGCCGCGGAGCTGGCGGCCGCGCACCCGGAGGACCTGGTGGTGGTGGACGGCCCCTTGCGGCGCTCGGGCTCGTACCAGAACGTGCTGGGCTACGTGAAGACGACCCGGCGCGAGCGCCTGCCCGCCGCGCAGCACGCGGTGCTGGACGCCCTCCAGCCCGGGCAGAGGACGCCCGTCTACCTCGTGCGCGCCGGCGACAGGAGCATAGGCGACAGGCTCGAGTGGGTGATCAGGCCGCGGCCCACCGCGCGCGGCGTCGACCCGCGCCAGGGCCTCGTGCGCGTGCAGGCCAACAGCGCGCTGACGCCGGACGAGGCGCGGTCCTTGGCCGACTGGAGCGCGGCGACGCTGCCGGCCTACAGCGCCGACTACCACCACGACGCGCGGGCGCCCCAGCAGCTGCTGATCGTGAAGAACCTCGAGAGCGACCTGCGCCGGACGTTCGGCGACCGCGAGCTGCTGCTGAGCGCGTTGCGGGGGGCGCTGGCGGCATGAGCGTTGGCATCGTCCTCGCCAACGACAGGAGCCGGCCCCTCGAGTTCTGGTTCAAGCTCGAGGAGCAGGCGCGCGTGCAGCTCGACGAGCTCGTGGCCGTGGACGTCTTCAACCCCTTCAACCCCGACCGCCCCGTGGCCGTCTACGCGGTCGTGGACGACCTCATCGACAGCGTCGAGGGGCTGGCGTTCCCCGGCGACACCGAGCTGCTCGAGCAGGGCGCCAGCTACGGGCGCCGCATCCTCATGGCGCACGCCCGCGTGCTGAGGTTCGTGCCCGACGTCCTCAGGCCGCCGCGACCCGGCGCGCCGGTGCGGCTCGCCAAGGGCGACGACCTGGCCAAGGCGCTCTACGTGGACCGCATGAAGGACGCCGCGCTCCCGGTGGGCGTGCTGCGCAACGGCCAGCCCGCCTACCTGAACTACGACTTCCTCTGCGGGGTGGCGGGCGGGCACGTGAACATCAGCGGCGTCTCGGGCGTGGCCACGAAGACGAGCTTCGCGACGTGGCTGCTCTACAGCGTCCTGAACGCCCGCCGTTCCGACGGCCAGTACGTCGCCAGGAACCGGCAGGACGTGAAGGGCGTGGTCTTCAACGTCAAGGGCACCGACCTGCTCTACCTGGACAAGCCGAACGCCCGCTGCCGCGAGGACGAGAGGGCCTACTGCGAGGAGGCCGGCCTGGAGGCGGCGTCGCGCTACGACCTGCTGGGCCTGCCCGCCGCGCCGTTCGAGCGTGTCGCCTGCCGCATGCCGCCGCGTCCGGGCCTGGCCGGCGCCGAGCGCCTCGCCTGCGAGGTGCCCGCGGGCGCCACGGCCACGCCTTACGCCTGGTCGCTGCTCGAGTTCTGCCAGAAAGGCATGCTGCCCTACCTGTTCGCGCTGGACCCCGGCAGCCAGATGATCCAGTTCGTCACCGAGGACGTCACCGAGCGGCTGAAGCGGTACGCGTCCGGCCAGCAGGGGCCGCACGTGTACCTGCCGCCCGGCGAGGTCACCGACTGGGACCCGGCGGCGGCCCGCGGCACCCTCGAGGGGCTGGAGGGCGACGGCCGCGTGAAGCTGACCACGCTCGACGAGCTCCTCGAGCACGTGGCCGACATGCTCCTGGGCGAGCACTGGGGCAGGAACCACGCGCAGGGCACCATCCAGGCGTTCATCCGCCGCTTCCGCGGCGCGCTGAAGCACGTCCGGCACCTGGTGCGCGGCGACCTGCCCGCCCGGGAGCTGGAGAAGGCGCGCCTCGACCCCCTGGCCAGCAGCGACATGGTGCATGTCATCGACATCCACGACCTGCACTCGGTGGCGCAGGCGTTCGTGGTGGGGGTCGTGCTGCGGGACGTGTTCGAGCAGCGCGAGGCCGCCGGCCGCAGCCCCGGCACCGTCTACGTCGTGCTCGACGAGCTGAACAAGTACGCGCCGGCGCAGGAGGAGAGCCCCATCAAGGAGACGCTCCTCGACATCGCCGAGCGCGGGCGCAGCCTGGGCGTCATCCTCATCGGCGCCCAGCAGACCGCCAGCGAGGTGGAGCGGCGCGTGGTGAGCAACGCCGCGGTCCGCGTGGTGGGCCGCCTGGACATGGCCGAGGCCACCAGGCCGGAGTACCGGTTCCTGCCCGGGACGCTGCAGGAGCGGGCCGGCATCCTCAGCCCGGGCTCGATGATCGTGCACCAGCCCGACCTGCCCGTGCCGCTCATGGTCACCTTCCCGTTCCCCGCCTGGGCGACGCGGGGCAGCGAGGTGGCGCGCTCCGCCCCCGACGGCCAGGCGGAGTTCGACGACCTCATCGCCCTCGAGTAGGGCGCCTCGCGGTCGGTGCGCCGGCGGCCCGAGGGCTACGGCAGGCGGTCCACGTACTCCTTGGCGGCCCTCAGGCTCGAGTTCGTGAGCTCCCTGACGCGCTTGACGGCCGCGATCCTGCTCCGCCTCGCCAGGTCGCGCACCTCGGCCTCGTGGGCGGGCGACAGCGTGACCTGCTCGGGCGTGGCGCCGCTGACGGCGCCGAAGGGCGAGAGGCCCCTGCCCTCGCGGGCGCGCTGGGCGAACCGCACGGCGAGGACGCCCGTCGCCACGCTGCCCATCACCAGCATCACCAAGGCGGGTACGAGCTGGTCCTGCAGGAACAGGTAGACGGTCGCGACGACGAAGACCAGGTCGACGACGAGCAGTAGCGCGAGCATGGTGACGCCAGCTTACCGAGCCTCGCGGCGGGCGGCGTGGCAGGTTCCTCTCGTGACGGGGCCCTTAACGACGAACGGCGCTCCGCGGAGCGCCTATAAACTTCAAGATACACCGGTATGCGTTATCCGTCAAGGCGATGCGTTCGTGTCGTCCTGGACGGCCTGGAAACGCGCCGGGAGAGGCTCGCAAGGGCCTCTCCCGGGCTGTGGACGGAGCGCCGCGGTGGCTCGGCTTCAGCTTCCGACGGCCGGCCGAGCGCTCGCTCCCTCGCGCTGGGTCCGGCGGACCTCAGTAGCCGCCCAGGCGGGCGAAGCGCGTGAGGGTCATGTCGGCGCCGGCGCGGCACGGCGGGTAGCGGGGGTCCTGCGGGCCGCCCGGGGCGCTGACGTCCTCGGCGCGGTAGACGGCCAGCGGTAGGCCGCCCGCGCCGATCGCCAGCGACGGCTCACGCAGCAGCCAGGCCGCCACCGTGCAGTTGTGGTAGGGGATCACCTGGTCCGCCGGGATGTCGCCGGCGAACTCGACGGCGGTGAGGTCCCAGCCGGAGGCTTCGGCGCCGGCGCACGACACGTCGCAGTGGGCCATGAGGACGCTCGAGGCGGCGGTGTAGGCGATCCTCGGCGCGCCCTTCGCGTCCAGCGCCAGGTCGATGCCGGGTCCCAGGTCCTCGCTGGCGTCGCCGGCGATCAGCACGCTGCCTGACCACTCTTCCTCGGTGCAGTCCGCGTCGCACTCCAGGTACACGAGCATGGGCGCGTTGTCGTACCTGTAGTCCTCGCCGATGAGGGCCACGCGCGGGGCGCCGCTGTCTGTGAGCTCCAGCGCGATGGCCGGGTACATCAGCGAGACGTAGGGGTCGGAGTACGCCTCCACGAAGCCGAGCCCGACCCAGCTGCCCTCCTCCTCGCAGGCGTAGTCGCAGGCGAAGTAGACGAGCATGTGGCCGCTGCCGTTCTCGGCGAGCACGGCCGTGGCCACGTGCGCCGTGCCGTCCTCCGAGAACCGCAGGGTGGTCTCCTCCCAGTTGCGGCTGTCGACCTTCCAGCTCTCCCAGCGCTCCGGTTCGTCGCAGAACGCGTTGCACATCACGAAGTGCGTGGACGGGGTCCAGTCGCCCGTCGGGAAGGGGGTGCGGTAGGTGTGCATCAGGAAGCGCGGCCTGCCGAAGGGGTCGAGCGCGAACGCCTCGCCCGAGACCTCGTAGTCGCCGCCGTGCTCGAGGATCACGTCCACCTGCCAAGACCCCTGCTCGCCGCAGTCGGCGTCGCAGCTGGCGTAGTAGACGCGCAGGTAGGTGCTGAGGAGCACGCGCGGCCGGCCGTGGCCGTCCACCGCCAGCATCGCGTTGTTCACCGTGCCCACCGTGTCCAGGGTGACGACGCTGAAGTCGTCCTGGGAGGCGCAGACCTCGGGACAGTAGGCGTAGAACGCGTCCTCGACGGCGTAGGCGGGGAAGACGACGTGCACGCCGCCGAAGGCGTCCACCGCCACGGTCGGGTTCGTCGTGTTGCGCACGTCGTCGCCGCTGAACAGGAAGAAGCGGGTGGACGTCACGGGGTTCGTGGGGCCGCCCGGGTTCGTCGGGTCCTTGCCGGGTCCCTTGGGGTCGTCCTCGCCGTCGGGCCCGCCCGGCTCGCCGGGCAGGGCGGCCGTGCCGCAGGCCGCCAGCAGGACGACCAGCAGCGCCGAGAGCAGTGTCTTCCAGTGCTTCATACCTTCCTCGCTTCCGTTGCCGCCGGTGGCGGCGCCGCGGGGAAGGTACGGGTGGCCGGATGAATCGAGCATGACTGGCGCGCCCCCGCGAGTCATGGCGCGCGGGGGGCGGGGTGGACCAGGTCGCGGGGCCGGCCGGCGCCCGCTGTGGGCGCCTAGGAGCCCGTTCGGTCGGCGCCCGTCCGGTTCACGGCGTCCGGACCGGCTCGAGGGACCAGGAGACGGCGGCGGTGCCGAGGCCGGTCTCCATGAGCACGTTGGCGGCGCCGTCCCAGCCGGTCCAGAACGCGGACGCGCCGCTCGGCGCCTCGAACGCGTGCGGCAGCGCCAGGTCGCCGGCCATGCCGGCCTCCGACGCCTTCAGCGCGACCAGCTCGACGGTGCCGATGGTGAGCGAGTGGTCGTCGCTGCCGCCCCCGTCCTCGGTGACCACGTCGACCTCGGCGTGGAACGTGGTGTCGTAGGTGCAGGCGCCGACGTCGAACGTGACGGTTAGGTTCACACGGTAGGGCGCGCCGGAGCCGCTGGTCGTCTCGGTCCCTCCGTCCTGCGAGAGGACGTCGTCGACCTCGTACGAGGCGGTCACGGGGTCGTCGGGGAAGGAGGCGCGGAACCGACGGACGTCGGCGTAGTGCTGGGTCTTGGCCAGCTCGGCCTGCGCCTGCCACGACCTGGCCACGTTCCCCGTCGCCCCGTACTGGTCGGTGCCGCTCTGGCTCCACGCGAAGGAGAGCTCGAGGTCCATCGTCTCGACCTCGTCGAGCCAGCCGCACGACTCGTCGCACCGGATGTCGTCGCGGTAGGGGTCGTAGACCGCCTCGGAGCCCCCGAGCAGCAGGTTCATGCGCGCCGTCTCCAGCACTCGTACGAAGCTCGGCCCCGCCGGGTCCACGCACGGCTCGATGGCCTCCTCCCAGCACCGGTGGGCCCCCGCCCTCACGGCGTCCGACACGGCCTGCGCCTCCCGCGTGAACGTCTGCTCCAGGCCGGCTAGCATCGTCGAGCGCACCCAGCTCAGCACCTGCGCCGTGTTCGCCTCGGCGTAGGCGCAGTCGGTGGCGATGCGCGGGAGCATGGGGGTGACGACCTCGATGAAGTAGGTGTTGACGATCGCCTCGACCCTCCTCTCGAACTCGGGGTCGCCCTTCTCGCCGCTCAACTGGGCCTCGCGCTCGGCGGCGATCAGTTCGGCGAGCATGTGCGCCAGCTGGCTCTCCCAGTCCGTGGGCGCGAAGTCGCCGGGCGACTCCTCCACGACGATCGGGTCCACCTCGCTGCCCATGAAGGCGCCGTGCTCGGAGAACGAGGAGAGGTGGACCGTGACGCTACCGGCGTCGCCGCCCAGGGCCGGGGGCACGAGGTGGAACTCGCTGCCGTCCTCCCTGGCCGCGAAGCCGATGGCGCTGAACGCCTCGCCGTCGGCGGGGACGACCTCCAGCGCGGCCGCGTCGTAGAGGCGCAAGCCGCTCGGCTCGAGCAGCACGCCGTACGCCCGGCCCGTCACCGGCGCCCCCGACAGGCTCGCCAGCGGCGTCATGGTCACCTCGACCGCCTCGAGCAGGGCGGTCGCCGGGACGCGCAGGGTGTAGACGGTGCCGGCGGTGTCGGTGACGCTCACCGTGCCGCCGGCCCGAGGCAGCGTGGTGGTGACGGCGCGCCCGTGGTCGAACGTCGCCGCCACGGTGAGCGGGTCTGGCTCCGGGAGGTCGACGGTGGGCTTGGGCGGAGCGGTGGGCCCGCCGCACGCGGCCAGCGTCAGTAGCGCCGCCGCCAGGACCCACGCCGGCCGCGCGGGCCGCCGCACCGCGGCACGTACCCTGCCGCCCCAACCGCTGTGACCGCGATCCATGCCTACCTCCGGGGACGAGCTGGCCTCGTCCTCCGGCGGTACGGCGTGCCGCCGGGGCAGTGGGGACGACGAAGGATAAGGGAAAGCGCGCCGCCGCGTCAGGGCGCCGCGTCAAGGCGCCGGGAGCCGGCGGCCCCTCAGACGCGGCCGCGTCGCGGCACCTTGCCGTCCGCGAGCGCGGCGGCGCCGATCTCGCCGGTGTGGAGCGCCCGGCACAGCTCGCGTGGACGGACGTCCACGTGCTGCGTGCGCTCGAGCGTCATCCACACCGGCGTGTAGCTGCCGCGCTCCGAGTCCGCGGAGCTCGACATCTCCTCGCCCGTACCGGTGCCGAAACGGCCGCCGACGATGCGCGCCAGGTAGTAGTACTGCCGCCGCCCGCGGAAGCTGTACTCGGCGACGAGCCGCTCCAGCTCCACCTCCACGCCCAGCTCCTCGAGCGCCTCGCGAGCGGCCGCCTGCTCGGGCGTCTCGCCCGGCTCGACGCCGCCGCCCGGGAAGAGGTAGTACGTCCGCCCGTTCCTCACCCGCTGGATGAGACAGACGCGGTCGCGGTCCAGCAGCACGACCCCGCTGCGTGTGCGCATGGTGAGGACCTTACACGCCGCTCCCGGGCCGGCGCCATGAAGTAACCCGCCCGGGGGCGCGCGGCGGCCCCAGACGTAGCGGTTCTCAGGGGCGCCGTTGCTAGCATCGTCGGGACACCTGGCAGACCGGGCAGGACCCCTTCGTGGCGGAGAAGGAGGAGATGGCCATGGGCAGTCGGAGAGCTACTGGCTTCGTCGCAGTCACCTTCGCGTCCCTCGCCTGCATCGCGCTGGCGCAGGGACCGGGCTCGGTGGACGACGCCCGCCTCGAGGCGGCGGTCCAGGAGCCCGGGAACTGGCTGACCTACGGCGGCGACCTGGGCGGACAGCGCTTCTCCCGGCTCGACCAGATCGACCGCGAGAACGTGGGCCGGCTCGCCCCCGCCTGGATCTACCAGATGGGTGCCCCGGGCGTGACGCAGACGCATCCCCTCGTCGTGGACGGCGTCCTCTACGTGACGACGGCGGGCAGCGACGTGGCAGCCATCGACGCCGCGACCGGCGTGGAGCTGTGGCGCTACGACCACGAGATGTCGCGGCCGGTGAGCGGCGAACGCAACCGGGGACCCGCCGTCGGCTACGGCCGGGTCTACGTGGCCACCGAGGACGAGAGGGTCGTCGCCCTCGACCAGGAGACCGGCGCGGTCGTCTGGGACGTCAAGGTGGCGCCCTTCGACGCGAGCCACCTCGTCCGTGAGGGCGTCCAGGCGCCCGAGCCCATGCCGTTCAACTTCCGTTGGGCCCCGCTGGTCTACGACGGCAAGGTCGTGGTCACCGCCACGCGCTTCGAGGTGAACGAGGTCGACGCCGACCTCCTGGCGGACGCCGTGGCGCGCGGCGAGGACCCCGGCGTGGCCTGGATAGACGCGAACCTGGGGCGCAGAGCGTTCGTGGCGGCCCTCGACGCCGAGACGGGGGACGAGGTGTGGCGCTGGTACACCACCCGCGAAGGCGACTGGACGGGCGGGTTCACGGCGACCGCGTACGACGGGGCGGTCCTCGATCGCGACCTGGAGGCCGAGCGCGAGCTGGCGGAGCGCTACGGCCTCGGCTGGGCCGCCGGCTCCGCCTCGCCGTGGCAGATCCCCACCGTCGACGTCGAGAGGCGCCTCCTCTTCGTGTCCACGGGTAACCCGGCGCCCGGGCACATCGACCTGATCCGGCCGGGGGACAACCTGTACTCCGACGGGATCGCCGCGATCTCGCTGGACACGGGCGAGCTGGTGTGGTTCTTCCAGGAGTCCCCGCACGGCATCTACGACATGACGACGCAGAACGTCCTGTTCGAGCTGGAGCACGAGGGACGGACGGTCCCGGCCCTCGCGGGCTGCGGGAAGTCGGGCTTCTGCTACGTCCTGGACCGGGAGACGGGAGAGGTCCTGTTCCGGACCGAGGCGGTCGTGCGCCAGGAGAACATGTACTCGCGCGGCAGCGAGGAGGGGGTGAGGGCGGCCCCGGGCGGCCTGGGCGGCGTGGGCGTGACGGCGCTGTCGTTCGACCCGACGACCGGCTACCTGTACGTCGAGGGCATAGACGCGCCCGAGGTCCGCACCTTGACCCCGGTCCCCGGAGCGCCCCACCTGTTCGAGATGAACACCGAGAGCGTCGAAGGTGACTCGAAGGGCACGGTCACCGCCCTCGACCTGTACGACGGCGGCCGCGTCGTCTGGCAGGTCGAGACGCCGCAGCCGGTCACGGGCGGCACCCTGGCCACGGCCGGCGGCGTCGTGTTCTCCGGCGAGTCCAACGGCGCTTTCAACGCCTACGACGCCGCGACCGGGGACCTCCTGTGGTCCTTCCAGGTCGGGGGGCCCATCACGGCGCCGCCCATGACCTACGAGGTGGACGGGCGCCAGTACGTAGCCGTGGCGAGCGGCGGCGCGGCCACGCGGACGCAGCGCGGCGGCGCCCTGCTCGTCTCGTTCGCGTTGCCCGCCGAGTGAGAGGCCGCGGCGGGAGCGGGCCTGCGGACCCCGCTCGCCGGGCGACGTAGCCAGGGCGTCGAGGCGGCCATGGACGGAGGGCCGGCGACCACCGCCGGCCCTCCGCGTCGCGGTCGGCCCTGGCCGACCCGGTGCCGCCTGTCCCGGTCAGGCGGCCTGGGCCACTCGCTCCTCGAGGCGGTCCCAGGTCTCGCTGACGCCCTGCAGCATGCCCATGTCCAGGACGGTCTTGAGCGCCTGGGGCGTGGCGTACTCGGTGCGGCTCACGAGCTTGGTCTTGCCGCCCAGGTCGACGAACTCGAGCACCGTGTCCGACGCGGGCAGGGAGTCGTCGACGTTCCCCTCGGCGTCGGTGAAGTAGTCGGTGTAGACGAGGCGGTTCGGCGCGTCGATCTCCTTGAAGACCATCTTCCCCCACGACTCCTGGCCGTAGAACTCGCCTTGGTTCTCGTCGACGCACCTCATGCAGTAGAGCCAGCTGCCGCCGGGGCGGAAGTCGAGCTTCGAGACGGGGAGGTCCCAGCCGCGCGGCCCCCACCAGTGCTTGAGGTGCTCCGAGTCGCCGAACATCCTGAACAACAGCTCGCGGGGGGCGTCGAACACGCGCTCCAGCACGAGAACCTTGTCGCCTTCGATCCTGTGTTCCGTCTTGCCGTTCGCCATCACCAGCTCCTCCTCAGACCTCTCGGTCGTCGTTCTCTCCCTGCAACCGCCTCAGGTACTCGTCGAGCCTGTCGTACCTCTGCTCCATCGTCCGCCTGAACGTGTCCAGCCAACCTTCGAGCGCGAGGAACGGCTCGGCGCTGAGGCCGTAGATCCGTCTGTTGCCCTCCGCCCTGACCGTGAGCAGGCCGCTGTCGGTGAGGACCTTGAGGTGCTTGGACGTCTGCGGCTGCCTCAAGCCCAGCCGCTGGGCGATCTCGCCCACGGTCAGCGGCCCCTCGCGGAGCAGCTCCACGATGCGCATGCGGTTCGGCTCGGCCAGAGCCTGCAGCGTCTCGAGCATGCGCGCCCGCGCCTCTCCTGCGTTCGTCGCCCTCCTTTCGCTCATCGGACTCGCGTGTCCTCCCTGCTCTCTATATACTCGCTGGAGAATATTCCTGTCAAGGCATAGACTCGTACGGCATCGTAGGACGCCGGCCGGGAGTACCCGGCTGGGCGCCATCCGGCTTTCACGCCTGCGGGCTATCCCTGTTCCATGGGCCCGGTGGAGAACGGGCGAGAGGAGAGCGACATGGCCACACCCGCGGACAAGCGCGCCGAGCTCTGGGACAAGATCAAGGACGTCAAGATCGCCATGCTCACCACCATCGGGCCGGACGGCAGGCTCTACAGCCGGCCCATGTACACGCAGCGGGAGGACAGGGAGGACGGCCTCTGGTTCTTCACGGAGCGCTCCTCGGCCAAGTCGCAGCAGGTGGAGGGCCACAGCGACGTGAACGTGAGCTACGCCGACCCGGGCAAGAACGTCTTCGTCTCGGTGGCGGGCAGGGCGCGCATCGTCGACGACCCCGAGCTGGAGCGCGAGCTGTGGAACGCGATGAACGCCGCCTTCTTCGACGGCCCCGACGACCCGGAGCTCGTGCTGTTGCAGGTGGAGCCGGAACGAGCGGAGTACTGGGACGGCAGCTCGGGCAAGGTGCGGCAGCTCTTCGACATGGTCCGGTCGGCCGTGACGGGGCGGCACGACCACATGGGCGAGAACGAGAAGGTCGACCTGAGCTAGGGCCGCGACCCGGCCGCCGGCAGGACGACGGTGAACAGCGCGCCCCCACCAGGGGCCGGCCCCGCCTCCAACCGGCCGCCGTGGGCCTCGACGAGGGCCTTGGCGATCGCCAAACCGAGCCCCGAGCCGCCCTCAGCCTGACGGGCCCGCGCCGGGTCCCCGCGGTAGAAGCGCTCGAAGAGGCGGTCGACCTCCTCGTCGGGCAGGCCCGGTCCGTGGTCGCGCACGGCGATGCGCACGTCCTGGGCCTCGGGCCGCGCCGCGACCTCGACGGGTCCCGGCGCGGCGTAGCGCAGGGCGTTGTCGAGGAGGTTGTCCAGGACCCGCGACAGCGCCGCCGGGTCGGCCTCTACGACGAGGCCCTCGGGCGCCGGCTCGAGGCGCAGGTCCACGCCCGCGGCGGTCGCGCGGCTGGCGAAGCCCGCTAGGACCCGCTGCAGGAACGCGCGCACCTCCACGGGCTCGCGCTGCAGCGCGAAGCCCCCGGCCTCGGCGACGGAGAGCGTCCGCAGGTCCTCGACCAGCCGCGAGAGCCTCATGACCTCTTGGTGCAGCCTCCCGAGCCCCTCCTGGTCGAGGGGCCTGACGCCGTCCTGCATCGCCTCGACCTCGCTGCGCAGCACCGACAAGGGCGTGCGCAGGTCGTGGGCGATGTCCGCCACCACGCCGCGGCGCCAGCTCTCCTGGCGCTCGAGCCCGGCCACCAGCGAGTTGAACGCCTCGGTGAGGCTGCGCAGCTCGTCCCGCGCGTGCGGCAGCGCCAACCTGAGACCGCGCTCCCCGGCCGCCAGCCGTCGCGCCCCCCGTTCCAGGGCGAGGAGGGGCATCGTCAGGCGCCGCGTCATGGACCCCGCCACCGCCGTGGCGAGCAGGAACGAGAGCAGGGCCGCCAGGAACCCGGTGCGCGCAACGGCCCGGAACGCTTCGCGCGCCTCCCTGGCGGCCGGGCCCGAAGCCTGGTCGCGGGGGTCGTCGAAGGGCTGTTCGAAGCGCGCCCAAGGCGGCCCTTCCTGCGCCCACTCGGCGCCGAACAGCTCGCCCTGCGCCCTGAAGACGGCGCCGAGGGTCAGCCAGCTCGTCAGCGCCACGGCCGCCAGCGCCACGAACGCGTAGGTGAAGGCTAGGCGCCGCCGCAGGCCCCAGCGCCTGCCGTGGCGGGGCGGGCCGCGCCAACGGTGCCCGTGCGAGGGCCCGTGGCCTCCGGACGGGGGTGTCCAGCCGCCCGGGCCACGCGCGCCGGGCGGCCCGCCGCCGGGCGGCTCGCCGGTGCGGTCGCCCGCCACTAGCCTCCCCTCAGCCGGTAGCCGACGCCTCGCACGGTCTCTAGCTGGTCGCGGCAACCGCCCAGCTTGCGGCGCAGGTTCTTCACGTGCGCGTCCACGGTCCGCTCGTCGGCCAGGCCGCCCCCGACCGCCGCCAGCAGCTCGGCGCGGCGCTTGACCCGGCCCGGCTCGCGCGCCAGCGCGGCCAGCAGCCGCAGCTCGCTGGCGGTGAGGGGCAGGAGCTCGCCCGCGCACCGCGCCTCGTACGCCCCCACGTCCACCGTCAGGGAACCGGCCGCGAAGGAGGTCGGGGCCTCCACGGCGCCGCCGGCCCGGCGCAGCACGGCCTTCACGCGGGCCACGACCTCGCGCGGGCTGTACGGCTTCACGACGTAGTCGTCGGCGCCCAGGCCCAGGCCGACCAGCTTGTCGACCTCCTCGTCGCGCGCGGTGAGCATGATGATGGGCACCGTCGACTCGGCGCGCACGCGCCGCGCGACCTCGAGCCCGTCCAGCCCCGGCAGCATGATGTCCAGCAGGATCAGGTCCGGCCTGGCGGCCCGCCACAGCTCCAGGCCGCGCTGCCCGTCGTAGGCGGTCTCGACGCGGAAGCCCTCGCGCCGCAGGTAGTCGGTGAGTATCCCCACCAGCGTCCGTTCGTCCTCGACGACGAGGACCGTTCCCGTGGCCATGTCCAACTCTCCTCGGGCATCATGCCGCGCGGCGGGGGCGAGAGGGGCGCCGCC
>CAZGXF010000019.1:0-10284 GCA_964529575.1 uncultured bacterium | reverse complement strand
TGTCCAACTCTCCTCGGGCATCATGCCGCGCGGCGGGGGCGAGAGGGGCGCCGCCGCGCGGCGGGGGCGAGAGGGGCGCCGCCCACCGCTAGGCGGGCGGCGCCTCACCTCCGCGCGGCGCTCAGGCCTGCAGCGCCCGCCTCACCGCCTCGAACTCCTCGAGGCCGATCTCGCCCCGGGCGAAACGCGTCCGCGCGATGCGGAGAGCGGGGTCGTGCCGGCCGTAGCCTGCCTGGTCGCCGCCGCCGAGGCCCCTCTTGATGGCCTCGTACTCGGCGGCCGTGATCTCGCCGGCGGCCAGCCGCTCGCGGGCGATGCGGACCGCCTCGTCGCCGGCCGTCTCGCCCTGGTTCGCCCAGAGCGGGCCCGGGCCGCCCCACCAGCCGGGGCGCCGGTCGGCGTCGCCCCCGGGGCCGCGCCCGCCGCGCCAGGTGCCGCGCACCGCCGCCTTGATCACCCAGATGACGACGAGGACGAAGAGGACGGTGCCGATGAGGTTGAGGAACCCGAGCCCGAAGCCGAACCCGGCGCCGTGTCCGAAACCGTGGAACATGCCTTCCTTCCCTTCCGCCGGGACGGGTCTCCCGGCCACGGTGCGAGGCTAGGGCGGGGGCCGTGAAGCGCAGGGGGCCGGACCGTGAACGCAGCGTGAACGACTCACGCGCGCGTGTGGCACCATCGGCCCGTGCCCGAGGTGAAGGTCGACCCCGCCAAGGTCCGCGAGTTCGAGAGCTTCGAGGCGTTCTACGCCTGGCTCCGCGAGAACCACGACACCGCCGACGAGCTGTGGATCAAGGTCCACAAGGTCGGCTCAGGTCTGCCCTCGATCACCCCCAAGGAGGCCATCGACGCCGCCCTGTGCTGGGGCTGGATCGACGGCATCAGGAAGGCCTACGACGACAAGAGCTTCCTGCAGCGCTACACGCCCCGGCGCCCGAGGAGCGTGTGGAGCCAGGTCAACGTCGACAACGTCGCCAGGCTCACCGCCGCGGGCCTGATGACCGAGCACGGCCTGAGGCACGTGGAGGCCGCGAAGGCCGACGGCCGCTGGGAGCGCGCCTACTCGGGCTCGAAGGAAATGGAGATGCCGGAGGACCTGCTGGCGGCCATCCGCGCCGACCCTCGCGCCCAGGCGACGTTCGAGAGGCTGAACGCCCAGAACCGCTTCGCCCTGGCCTTCCGCGTCCTGAACCTGAAGACCGCGGCCGGTCGTCGGCGCCGGATCGCCGACTTCGTGGCCATGCTCGCGCGCGGCGAGGCCCCGTACCCGCAGAAGGGGCTCTAGCCGACCCCGACGGCCACGCCGTGCAGCGCCAACGTCCGCCTGACGTGCCCGGCGTGCTCCCTGAGGTGACCGAGCGACAAGCTCAGTGCCTGCCGCACCGTGGTCAGAGAGCCGGACGGGTCCACCCGCACGCGTGCCAGGTCGGCCGCCGACGACGCCAGGAAGAGCGCCTTGCTGTGCTCCCAGGTGGCGTCCCAGCGCTCCAGGACGCCCTCGGGCCAGACATGCAGACGCCGCGCGTAGTAGCGGTAGCGCCGCGCCAGTACGCCGAGGGCCTTGGGGTCGGCGCTAGCGGAGAGGTCCACGGCGTTCTCCGCCACGGCGTCGACCTCGGCGGGGGAGGGCGGAGCGGCGTCCTCGGGCAGGTCCTCGTGCGCCAGGGGGAAGGTGGGCGCCGGCGCGCCCGAACGCAGGTGCTCGCGCCAGGCCACCTGCATGGTCGCGACGACGCGCAGCACCTTGCGCGGCGTCCACCGCACCCGGCCGTTCTCGCTGTTGTGCCCGAAGTGATCAGTCCGCGGCTGCTCGGGCGCCTCCACCCACGGCTCGACGGCCGCGAGGAGCTCCTCCATCGCCGACGCGTGCGCCTCCTCGGGGGTAGGGGGCCAGTCGTCGAGCGCCTGGGCGATCAGCCACTGCGAGTTCGCCACGTGGTCGACCAGCGTCCTCACCGACCACTTGCCCGGGCGGTTGAGCGACCAAGCCTCCTCGGGCAGGCGCGTGAGCAGCTCCCGCAGCTCATGCCTCACCTCGTCGATGCGCCGTACGACCGCCCGCACCTCGTCAGTAGCCAGGGGCACGAAGTCCTCGGCGAAGATGGCCGGCCCGCCCTCCTGCCAGGAAGGGAGCACGACCTCGCCCGGGCTGACGGGTAGGGGCGCGCCGTATCGGGCGTAGGCCTCAAGGTCCTGAGCCGCTAGCAGGCGGCAGCCGGCGACGGCCTCCTCGGGGCTCGCCGCCAGGAACCAGGTGCCCGGCACCTCGGGCGCGACGGCGTCGTGACCTCGCGGGGAAGAGAGGGTGTAGATGCGCATGGTCGCGTACCTTTCTACGCCACGCGCTGCTAACCTGGCACCTCACAGGCAGTGGAGCCTACGGACCGGGCCTTCGCGGTGAGGGCCGAACCACGGGTCGGCTCCGGCCACGGCTCCGAGCACGGTCGCGCGCTCACGCGAGCCCGCCATCAGGAGGGTCATGGCGACGAAGGACCCCGTCAGGGAGACGGCGCTCGCGCTGCTCGAGGAGACGTTCCCGAGCCGCGACAAGGGCGGCAACACCTACCTGGACAGACGCACCGGCTGGTTCCCAGCGCTCGCGGGCCTGTCCCACGAGGACGCCTCGCTGGCCATCGTGCCCGGCGGGACGACGGTCGCCTCGCACGTCTTCCACACGGTCTTCTACCTGGACGTGATCACCACCGAGCTGAAGGGCGGGGAGCTC
The DNA here is from genome assembly GCA_964529575.1 of uncultured bacterium. Classification (GTDB taxonomy): domain Bacteria; phylum Deinococcota; class Deinococci; order Deinococcales; family Trueperaceae; genus DASRWD01. The sequence goes on along the minus strand of CAZGXF010000019.1, from coordinate 7,559 downwards.
GGCAAGGTCGACTGGTCGCGGAGCTGGGTCGTGAAGGCCGTCGACGCCCGCGAGTGGGACGACCTGCGCCGGCACCTGCGCGACGCCTACGAGGAGTTGGTCACCCTGCTCGAGGGGGCGGAGGAGTGGGGCGAGGGGCACAGCGACGTGGCGCTGGCCGCCCTGGCCCACTCCGCCTACCACCTCGGCGCCGTGCGGCAGTTCCTCACCGTGCTCAGGGCCCGCGCCGAGGCGCGCTAGACCCCGTCAGCGGAAGACGACGGTCCGGCGCCCGTTCAGGAACACGCGGTGCTCGGCGTGCCAGCGCACGGCGCGCGCCAGGACGCGCCGCTCCACGTCCTGCCCCACCGCCACGAGCTCGCTGACGTCGTCGGCGTGGTCGACGCGCTCGACGTCCTGCTCGATGATCGGCCCCTCGTCGAGGTCCGGCGTGACGTAGTGGGCCGTCGCGCCGATGAGCTTGACGCCGCGCTCGTGCGCCTGCGCGTACGGCCTCGCCCCCTTGAAGCTGGGCAGGAACGAGTGGTGGATGTTGATCGCCCTGCCGGCCAGGCGGGCGCAGGCCTCGTCGGACAGCACCTGCATGTAGCGGGCGAGCACGACGAGCTCCACGTCCAGCTCGTCCACGAGCGCGAGCAGCCTCGCCTCGGCCGCGGGCTTCGCGCTCGTGGTGACGGGCACGTGGTGGAAGGGCACGCCGAAGAACCGGGCCACGTCGCGCAAGGTCTCGTGGTTCGACACGACGCCCACGACGTCCACGGGCAGCCGGCCGCCCCGCTGCCGGTGGAGGAGGTCGGCGAGGCAGTGGCCCTCGCGCGAGACCATCACGAGCGTGCGCATGCGCCGCCCGACCTCGTCGAGGCGCCACGTCATGGCGAAGCGCCCGGCCAGCGCGGCGAGGTCCTCCTCGAGCGCGACGCGCGGGGTGGGCAGCTCGACCTGCACGCGCATGAAGAACAGGCCCGTGCCGGGGTCGCCGAACTGCTGCGACTCGGTGATGTTGCCGCCTCGAGCGGCCAGCGCGCCCGTCACGGCGTGGACGATCCCCGGCCGGTCGGGGCAGGTGAGGGCGAGGACGAGGTGGTCGGCTGGGGTGTCCATGCGCGAGGACCTACTGCGCCGCCGCTTCCCGCTCCTCGGCAGCGCGGCGCATCGCCTCGTCAGGCTTGCCGAACAGCAGCGAGGCCAGGACGCTCAACGCCAGTATGCCCACGACCACGCCCAGCGACAGGAACGTGGGGATGTGCACGACGTCGAGTAGGAGCATCTTCACGCCGATGTAGCTGAGGATCACGGCCAGCCCCGTCTGCAGGTAGACGAAGCGGTGCACGACGTTGGCCAGCAGGAAGTACATGCTGCGCAGGCCGAGGATCGCCATCACGTTGGACGTGAACACGATGAACGGGTCGGTGGTGACGGCGAAGATCGCGGGGATCGAGTCGACGGCGAAGATCACGTCGGTGAACTCGATGACCACCAGCACCAGCAGCAGAGGGGTGGCCATGCGCACGCCGTCGCGCACGGTGAAGAACCTCTGCCCGTCGTACTCGGGCGAGACCTTGATGAAGCGCCTGACGAGCTTCAGCCCCGGGTTCTCGGAGAGGTCGGTATCGTGGTCGCCCTTGCCGAACAGCATCCTCAGGCCGGTGATCAGCAGGAAGCCGCCGAACACGTACAGGATCCAGTGGAAGTTCTGGATGAGCGTGACGCCCACGCCGATCATCAAGCCGCGCATGACCAGCGCGCCCAGCACGCCCCACAGCAGCACGCGCTGCTGGTACTTGAACGGCGTGCGGAAGAAGTTGAAGACGATCACGAAGACGAAGATGTTGTCCACGGCAAGCGACCACTCGAGCACGTAGCCCGTCAGGTACTCGACCGCCTTCTCCTGGCCCAGCCACCTGTGGATGACGTAGCCGAACGACAGCGACAGCGTCACCCACACCGCCGTCCAGAACGCCGCCTCCTTGACCTTGACGACGTGCGCCTTGCGGTGGAAGACGCCGAGGTCGAGCGCCAGCATGAACAGCACGCCCGCGATGAACGCGACCCAGGCCCACAACGGAAGATCCACTACTGCCTCCCGTTAGGGTCTTGCCTTCGTGGGAACTCACACGCGGTCCGCTACCGGGTCGCCCTTGGCGACCGTGCTGACGGAGGCGGACGCCCGGCTCAGCCGGGGGCTACTCCCCCTACACGAAGTGACATCCTACACGGTCAGCGCGTGTGGAAGCGACAGCAGCCCTCGCCGTCGGCCAGGCAGGAGGTCTGGGCCACGTCCTCGCCAAGGAGGCTGCCCAGCAGTACGACGTCGAAGCGACACGCCGTGCGGCTCTCCCTGGCGACCCGGCTGAACACGCAGTTCACCGCCTCGATCGCGCCGTCGGGGGCGACGACCGCCTCGTAGCCGAGCTCGTTGAGGATGCTCACGACCTCGGCGCGCCGCTCGGCGCCCGACTTCCCCTCGAGCCGCGGACGCGCCCCGGCCGCCACCTCGGCGGCCATCCGGTCCAGCAGCGCCGCCAGGCCCTCCTCGCCGAAGAGGTCGCCGGCGTGGCGCAGGAGCGAGGCGGCGAAGAGGGCGTAGTGGCGGGGGAACGTCTCCCGGCCGGCGTCGGTGAGGGCGTAGGTGCGGCCGGGCCTGCCGCCCGTGGCGCGCCGCCCGTTCCTCACCACGAGCCCGTCGCGCTCGAGGCAGGCCAGCTGCTGGGTGACCGCGGTACGGCTCACGCCCAGCGCCGCCGCGAGCTCCTCGGCGGTGGCGCCCTTGTCGCGGCTGAGCAACACCTCGCGCAGGACGCGCAGGCGGCTGTCGCTCATGGCGACGGGCAGGGGCAGGCGCTGTCCTCTCTCGTCCATCCGGTTCGGGTGGCCGCGGGCGGCGTCGCGGCGTCGCGGCGATGATGGCACGCTTTGTACCGCCGGTCACGTGCCAGGTGAACCCACGGCCGGGGACGGTGCTAGCATCCGCCAACGCCAGGCTTCACAGCGCGGCCACCGTGCGTGACGGGGCCTGCAGGCACACCGCGCGTCGCCGCGGTGGGTCCGGGGGGTCCAATGAGGACCAAAGCGCAGTACGTCTACGAGACCCTACGTGAGGACATAGTGCAGGGGCGGCTGCGGCCGGGTACCAGGCTCGTGTTCTCGCAGGTGGCCAGCCGCTTCGGCGTCAGCCCCATACCCGTGCGCGAGGCCGTGAGGCAGCTCGAGACCGAGGGCCTGGTCGAGCTCAAGCCGCACACCAGGGTCGAGGTCACCACGCTGCCGTGGGAACAGGGCGTCTGGGCCTACGAGCTGAGGCTCACGCTCGAGCCGCTGGCCGCGCAGGTGGCCACGCCGCTCGTCTCCGAGGACCAGCTCGCTCGCCTGGGCTCGCTGCTCGACGCCATGCACGCCGACCTGGACGGCGGCGACACGGCCGCGTTCGGGTCCCACTACTTCGCGTTCTTCGACGTCCTCTACGAGGCCGTCCCGAACCGCATGCTCGTCGACACGATCCGCGACCTGCGCGAGGTCTCGAAGCGGTTCCTCCACGTGCACCGTTGCGAGGCCGTGCTCCGCGGCAGCGAGAACGCGCTCAGGCGCGTCTGGCGCCTGCTGCGCTCACGCGACGCCGAGGCGGTGTACGAGGCGGTCAGGGAGCACCGGCTCGAGGCCTTGGAGCGCGTCAAGGAGCTGTCGTCGCGGCAGGGCCGGAGGCACGCCGGCGTCTGATAGCCTCCTGGCATGCGCAAGCTCGCTCTGACGTTCGCCGTCGCGACCCTCCTGGGTGCGCTGAGCGCCTGCGCGCCGTCGGCGCTGGGCGGCTCGGCCACCAACCCGTTCCCGGCGGCAGGCGGCACGCCCACCCTGCGGGCCGGCGAGACGATCTTCGTGCGGCTCGACCACTCCCTGAACGACCTCGGCATCGCCCCGCGCGACCTGCGGCCGGCGTTGTGGGTGCCCAGCGGCTACGACTCCGAGGTGGGCGACGTGACCAGCCAGTTCGGGCTGGCGCCGGACCGCGTGCCCGACGGCTGGACCTTCGACCTGCGCATGGCGCGCGTCGAGCGCAGCTCCGAGCGCGGGTCGGGCGCCTCCGACGCCTCCCGCACCGTCTACGCCCTGTGGGGCGTCTACGAGGTCACCGCCCCCGAAGGCGCGATCCCTGGTCCGTACCGGCTGCGCGGTGGACTGCGGGCACGCGGTGGGAACGAGGTCCCCGTCAGGATCGACGTGGAGGTACTGCCCTAGGGGCGCCGCCGAGGGTCGACCGGCGCCGCGGGGCCTCGTCCCGGCGGCCGGCACGGCGCCTCAGGCGCCCGGCAGGTCGCGCGCCAGGCCGGTGACTAGCCAGCGACCCGGTCGCTCGCCGCTGCTACGGCGCGCCAACGAGACCACGAAGTCGCCCTGCGGCGTCGCCACGACGGCCCTCGCGACCTCGCCATGGTCGGCGCGGCGCTCGTCCAGCTCCCTCACGGCGCCGGCCCCCACCCCGATCAGCGGGCTGTACAGCTCGTTCGCGAAGGCGCGCGTGAGGTCCTCCAGCCGCCCGAGCCGCGGCCGCAGGTGCTCGGCGGCGGCGGTGATGAGGGCGGCCGCGGCGCGCGCCGGCGAGTCCATGCTCTCCAAGAGGCGCCCCAGCGCCTCGCCCGCGCTCTCGCCCTCGGCGGGAGCCGCCACGGGCGCCTCCAGGCGCCACAGGTCCGCGGGCTCCTCGCGCCGAGCGGCCAGCGTGGCCACCCCGCCCGCCACCACGACCTGGGCGGGACGCAGGCTCGAGGCGTAGTTCGAGGACATCGCGAACCCGTAGGCCCCGGCGACCTCGACCGCCAGGAGGGTCCCTGCGCCCGCGTCCTCCAGGGTCACGTCGCGCGCCAAGCGGTCGGCGTTCTCGCACAGCGGGCCGTCGACGTCGGTGGTGACCGTCCCGGCCCGGCGCGCGACGGAGGGCGCCTGCGGGCCGTCCGGCGTGGCCACCACCCGCACGGGGTGCCTGGCGCCGTAGAGCGCCGGGCGGAGCAGGTCGGCCATGCCGGCGTCGGCGATCACGTGGCGCACGGGGCCGCCCTCCTTGACGTGCAGGACGCGCGTGAGCAGGACGCCCGCCTCGGCCACCAGGTAGCGGCCCGGCTCGACGATCGGTCGGACGCCGTGCGCCTCGGCGAACGCCAGCAGCGGGGCCGCGAACGCCGCCAGGTCCGGTCCCGGCACGGCGAACCCGCCGCCGAAGTCGACGAGGTCGAGGCCGTCGAAGCTTCGGTAGAGCGGGTCGAGCGCGCCGGCGACCAGCCTGGCGACCTCGGGGTCGGCGATCATCGAGCCCGCGTGCACGTGGAAGCCGGCGAGCCGGCCCGTGGCCGCGACCTCCTCGGCCACCTGGGCGGCCTCGTCGTAGGGCAGGCCGAACTTGGACTCGGCGGCGCCGGTCGCCAGGTGCTCGTGGGTGCGCGGGTCGAACCCGGGGTTCAGGCGCACCAGGAAGCGGGTGGCCGGGGCGTGGACGCCGCGCCAGACCTCCCAGGCCCCGCGCGAGTCGAGGCTGACCAGCCCCACGCCGGCGGCGCCCGCACGGGCGGCCAGCTCAGGGGTGTGCCCCGGTCCGCCCAGCACCACGTCCGCCGGCGCGAAGCCGGCGCGCAGCGCGCGCTCCAGCTCGCCCCGGGTCAGCGCCTCGGCGCGGGCGCCCAGGGCCGCCAGGTGGGCGAGCAGCGGTCCCAGGCCGTTGGCCTTGACGGCGTAATGGACCCTGGCGCCGGGGAAGGCGCGCTCCACCCGCCGGAAACGGTCGGTGACCAGGTCGAGGTCGTAGACGTAGGTGGGCGTGCCGTGGGCCGCGGCCACCTCGGCGAGCAGCGCGTCGGTCATCAGCGCCGGCGAGGGTATCACGGGTCGGCGGCCCGCTGCGGCCGGGCCGGGCTGCCAGGAGGCGCCAGTTATGCTGGCGCCATGAACCGGCAGCTCAGGCGGGCCCAAGCCAAGTTGGACAGGAAGGCCGAGATAGAGAAGGAGAGGCGTAAGGCGGCCCGCCGCGAGAGGGTCGAGGAGCTGCGGGAGCGGCGTCGGCGTCAGCGCGAGGAGGCGCGGCAGCGCGTCGGCTCGGGCGCGCCGGCCACGACGAACGAGAGGCGCCAGTACACGCCCGAGGAGCGCAAGCGCCTCCCGGGCCGCTTCTCCGGCGCGTTCATGTTCGCCACGGTCTTCTTCATAGCCCTCCAGGCGGCCGTGCCGGTGGAGGACAAGACGGTCGGCAACAGCCTCATCGGCGCCGGCTTCTTCCTGATGTACGGCTACTTCGCCACCCTCTTCCTGTCGCGCCGCGGGCTGCCGCGCGCCATGGTCACGGCGGCCGTGGGCGGCACCACGCTGGCGGTCGTGCTGGGGGTCATGCAGGCCGTGCAGGGACAGCAGGTCGACTACCTGATGTGCGGCGTCGGCGCCGTGGCCGCACCGGTAGGGGCCTACCTGGGCCGCGCCGTGTTCAACGCCGCGCCGCGCCCCTGAGGTAGGCCGTGCCCACGTACTACGACCTCGACCCCGTGGCCGTCATCGGCGCCATGACCGAGGAGGTCGAGCGCCTCACCGCCGGCCTGGCGGGGCCCCGACGCCTCGAGGCCGGCCCGTTCCGCGTGACGCGCGGCGACCTGGAGGGCGTGGACGTGGTCGTGGCCGAGTGCGGCATCGGCAAGGTGAACGCGGCGGCCCTCACGCAGCACCTCATGTCGCTGGGCGTGGGCAGCGTGGTCTTCACCGGGGTGGCGGGCGCCCTCGACCCCGACCTGCGGGTGGGCGACGTCGTCATCGGCGTCGACGCGGTGCAGCACGACGTGAACGTCACCGGCCTCGGCTACGCCCCCGGCGAGGTGCCCGGCACCGGCACCGTCTTCGCCTGCGACGCCAGGCTCGTGGCCTTGGCGCAGGAGGCGGCCGGCGACCTGGAGGGCGTGCGCGTGGTGACGGGCCGCGTGGCCTCGGGGGACCTGTTCGTGGCGGACCCGGCCGCGGGCGCTCGCATCAGGGAGACCTTCGGCGCCGCCTGCGCCGAGATGGAGGGCGCCGCCTGCGCCCAGGTGTGCGCCTTCTGGCGCGTGCCCTTCGTGGTGGTGCGCAGCATCAGCGACACGGCCGACCACTCCGCCCACGTCGACTTCAGGTCGTTCACCGGGCTCGCCGCCGCGCGGGCCGAGACGCTCGTGCGCGGCATCCTGCGGAGGCTGGCCGCGCGCGGCTGACCGTCTACCACCGGTCGCTCCGCGGTCCGGCGGGCCGCCGGGGGTGCGGTACGATGAACGGACTCGCGGGCGTGCGCGAGGGCGACCGCCGCGACACAGGCGTCTACCAACCCGCCGGCGCGGCTGATGCGGCGCGGGGCGGTGAGAGGACCGGAGACATGGCAGACGTTCTCGACCAGCTCCTCGACCTCGACAGGTCGCAGCTCGAGCCGTCGGAGCTACGTGAGCTGAACAGCCAGGAGATGCGCGAGTGGCTCGAGTCGCTCGACTACGTCCTGGCGAGCGGCGGGCCGGAGCGCGTCAAGGAGATCCTCGACGCCCTCGAGGCGCACGCCGAGAAGCACGGGG
>CAZGXF010000018.1:0-29670 GCA_964529575.1 uncultured bacterium | reverse complement strand
CTCGAGGAGCTCGGCGACGTAGAAGTAGATCTGCCGCTTGGTGCCCACGTCGATCCCGCGGGTGGGCTCGTCGAGGATCACGACGTCCGGGTCGGTGAGCATCATCTTCGCCAGCACCACCTTCTGCTGGTTGCCGCCCGACAGCGCCTTGGCCGGCACCGTCAGGTCGCGGACCCGCACGTCGAACTCGTCCACGGCGCGCTCCAGCGCCCCCTGCTCGGCGCGCAGGTCCACGAAGGGCTTGGCGAAGAGCTCCAGCGCCTGCAGCGTCACGTTCTCGCGCAGGACGCTGTTCAGCAGCAGGCCCTTGCCCTTGCGGTCCTCGGTCAGGTAGGCGACCTTGTCGCGCTTGGCGTCCGCGGGGTGCCGCCACTTGACCTCGCGGCCGTCCTTGCGCACCGTGCCCACCGAGGGCCTCAGGCCCAGGACGCCTTCGAACAGCTCGGTGCGGCCGGCGCCGATGAGCCCCGCCACCCCGAGGACCTCGCCGCGCCTCACGGCCAGGGACGCTCCGGTCACCAGCCCGGGCACGCTGAAGGCCTCGATCTCGAGGGCCACCGGAGCGTCGTCGGCAGGCGGCCGCTTCGGCGGGTACATGTCCGCCAGGTCCCGGCCCACCATGCGACGGGCCATCTCCACCGGCGTCAGGTCGGCGACGTCGTAGGTGCCCACCTTGTAGCCGTCGCGCATGATCGTCACCCTGTCCGCGATCGCCTTGACCTCCTCGAGCTTGTGCGAGACGTAGAGGACGGCCACGCCGTCGGCGACCAGGCGCCTGACCAGGTCGAACAGGACCTCCGTCTCGCGGCCCGTGAGCACGTCGGTGGGCTCGTCCATGCACAGCACCCGCACCTCGCGCGACACCGCCTTGGCGATCTCGACCATCTGCGCCTGCGACACGGACAGCTCCCGTACCTGGCTGGTGACGGGGACGTCCGTTCGCAGGGAGTCCAGGAGCTCGCGGGTGGCCCGCCGCGTCGCCCTGCGGTCGACCAACCCGTAGCGGTGCGGCTCGCGGCCCAGGAAGATGTTCTCCTCGACCGTCAGGTGGGGGACCAGGTTGAGCTCCTGGTGGATGAGCACGACCCCGGCCGCCTCCGCCTCGTTCGAGTCCCGGAACGTCACGGGCGCGCCGTCCAGGCGGACCTCGCCCGAGCTCGGGGCCAGGTAGCCGGACAGCGTCTTCATGAGGGTCGACTTGCCGGCGCCGTTCTCGCCCACCAGCGCATGGACCTCGCCGGCCCGGACGTCTATGTCGACGCCGTGCACGACCTCGATGGGTCCGAACGACTTGCTCAGCCCGACGCCGCTGAGAACCTCTTGGGCAGCCATGCGCCTCCTGTGGACCTAGCGAGGAGCTAGAACGGCGGAACCGCCGTTTAGTTCTAACGACTATCTAAGTAAATGCTACGCTACCGGTCACACGGCGGGCCAGTCAAGGCGGGCCGTCCCCCTCGGGAGGCAAGTGGGTCGTCAAGGAGGCCGTCTCAACCCGGCGCTCGTCCGGCGTCTCAACGTCGCCAAGGTGTTCCACGCCCTGCGGCTGGCCGGCCGCGCCACGCAGGCCGAGCTGGTGGCGCGCACCGGCCTGGACCCGGCCACGGTGTCGGCGGTCGTGAGGCAGCTGCGCGCCGACGGCTGGCTGGTGGCCACCGCCGCGCCCTCCAGCGAGCGTCGCGGCAGGCCTCCGATGCGCCTGGAGATCGACCCCGGCGCCGGGATGCTCCTGGGCGCCCGACTCGAGCCTGGGGTCGTCCGCGTGCTGGCGGCGACCCTCGAGGGCACCCCGGTGAAGAACTGGCAGGGGCCCGCGGGCGAGGAGCCCGAGGCGGCGGTGGCGGACCTCGGGCGGGCGGTGGACGCGCTCCTGGACGAGCTGGGCGTGGGCTGGGCGGCCGTCAAGGCGGTCGGCGTGGGCATCCCGGCGCTGGTGGCGCGCGGCGGCCACCTGGCGTTCGGCCCCAACCTCGGCTGGCGGGACGTGCCGATGCGCGAGCGCCTGGCAGCGCTCTGGCCGGTGCCGGTGGCCGTCGACAACGACACGAAGGCGGCGGCGCTGGCCGAGAAGCTGTTCGGGGCCGCCCAGCACGCCCGCGACTTCGTCATGATCGCCGGGCACTCAGGGATAGGCGGGGCGCTGTACCTGGGCGAGCGCCTGGTACGAGGGTCGGGCGGCTTCGCCGGGGAGGTGGGGCACGTCACGGCCGTTCCGGGCGGGCGTCCGTGCGCCTGCGGCGACCGCGGCTGCCTGGAGGCCTACCTGGCGGAGCGCGCCGTCGTCGAGCAGCTCAGGGACCGCTCGGTCGCCGTCGACAGCTACCGCGAGGCGGCCCGGGCCTGCGCCCACGGCGACCCCGCGGCGCTGGGGCTCCTCGAAGAGCTGGGCGACATGCTGGGCCTGGTGCTGGCCGACCTCGTCGACCTCCTGGACCCGGAGCTCATCGTCCTGGGCGGCTCGATGACGCACGTCGTCCCCTACCTGCTGCCGGCCGTCGCGCGACGCCTGGAGCAGCCGGCCCTGACCGGTGTCCGCTCGCCGTGCCGCGTGGTCGCCTCCCAGCTGGGCCCGGAGGCCGTCACGATGGGCGGGGTGGCGCTGGCGCTGGAGACGGTCCTGGGCCTGCCGGCGTGGTGGGAGGACCCCGACGCCGTCCCGGCCGGCGAGGGCGCGGACTGACCGGGTCGGGCGCCGCCCCGCCCCGGTCCGGCGCCGAGGGCGCGCTCAGGGCTCGCGGTCGGCGGCCTCCAGGAACAGCCCCAGGACGTGGTCCCAGCCGGGCTCGTACATGCCGCGCACGCGTGCGGCGTCGTCGCCGTGCTCCTCCCAGCCGCGGTGCTCGAGCAGCAGCTCGGTGCCGCCGCCCACCTCGCGGAAGCGGACCTCGAGGACCGTCGCGGCCCTCGGCTCCTCGGTAGGGTGCCAGGACATCGCGAACCGGTGGGGCGGGTTCCAGGCCAACACCTCGCCCCAGCTGCGCTCGGTGCCGTCGCCGGTGACCTCGACGACGCGCCCGCCCACGCGGCCCTCGAACCTGACCTCGGCCACGTCGCCGGAGATCGAGTGCGTGGCCACCGGCCACCACTCGCCGATGCGCCTCGTGAAGAGGTCGAAGGCCCGCTCGGGCGGCAGGGGGACGGTCCTCGTCTTCGTGACGGGAGCGGTATCGCCGGTCGTGAGGCTCATGTCGTGCTCCTTCTGCGCGGCCGCCGCGTACGCGTCCAGCGCGTCCTCCCACAGGTCCTCGAGCCAGCCGCGCAGCTCGGCCAGGCCCCGGGGGTCCGCTCTGTAGACGCGGCTCGCGCCCTGGCGCTCCGCCGTCACCAGCCCGGCGTCGAGCAGCACGCGCAGGTGCTGGGAGACCGCGGGACGGCTCACCGGCAGCGCGCTCGCGATGCGCCCCACGGGGCTGGGCCGGCGCAGGACGAGCTCGAACACGCGCCGCCGCGTGGGGTCGGAGAGAGCGGCGAGCTTGGCGGTGGCCGCCATGCCGGAGCGTAAGCTATCGCTTACGGTAAGTCAACGCTAACGTTGGGCGGGCGGGCTCAGGCGTCCAGCGGGCGCCCGCCCAGGTGCCAGCCGCCGCAGTGGTCGCACCGGTAGATGCCCTTGTCGTGGCCGTACCGCAGGCGCACGAGGGCCTGGGCCTCGAGGGCCTCGCGCTGGTTCAGGTAGCGGGTCTTCCTCTTGCAGGCGCGCTCCTCGCGCTGCCTCAGCTCCTCCGGCGAGGGCCGGCGCTGCGGGCGGTTCCTGGCCTTCCTCCCCACACGCCACATCGTCGCACGCGGCGCGGCGGTGGCGCCGCTCACGAGGACGGCGGCGTCCGGTCCGGCACCGTCCACGCGCCGTGCCTCCCGCCGGACCAGGCGGAGCCCGCCGCGGCGGGCCGCGCGGCGACGGCGACGGCCACCTCGTCCAAGGGCACGCGGTACGCGAAGCGGGTCTTCAGGTACCAGACCTCCAGACCCAGCCGCGTGCGCTCGACGTCGCCGCGCGGCAGCCCGAGCCGCTCCGCGTACTCGGCGGCCCTGTTGACGGCCAGGTCGAAGAGGGCTTCGCGCGGCGGGGCCACGCCCTCGAGGATACGTTCCGGGCCTCCCATGGGCCCTTCGGCGCGGCCCTCAGCCGCCGTTGCGGCCGCGCACCTTGTAGCCCAGCGCCTCCAGCGCCCGCCTGCCCGCCTCCTGCGCGGCGGCGTCCTCGAACGCCAGGCGGACGGCGCCGCCGGACTCGCGCACCGAGAGCACCTCGAGGTCCTTGATGTTCACGCTCGCCTCCGCGAGGGCCGCCGTTATGCGGGCGAACTCGCCGGGGCGGTCGAGCACCGCCACCACCAGCTCCCAGCGCGAGGCGAGCAGGCCGCGCTTCACGACCGGCACGGCGTCGCGGGCGCGCTTGGCGGCCGCGGCGCGCTCCAGCAGGGCGTCGGGGTCGTCGAGGGCCTCCTCCAGCTCGGCGAGCGCGCGGCGGAACGCCCGCAGGGCCTCGCGTACGGGGCCGGCGTTGTCGGCGACCATGTCGCGGCTCATGCGGGGGTCGCCGCTGGCCACGCGCGTCAGGTCGCGGAAGCCGCCGGCGGCCAGCAGCGCCTTCAGGCCGCGGTCGTCGCCCTCGTCGATGAGGCTGGTCAGCGCCACGGCGGCGAGGTAGGGGAGGTGGCTGACCGCCGCCACGAGCTCGTCGTGCTTCTCGGGGGTCGTCTCGATCGGCCGCGCGCCCAGGCCCTCCACCAGGCCGCGCACGGCGGCGAGCGCGTGGGGGTCCGTGCCGGTCACCGGCGTGAGGACCCAGACGGCGTTCTCCAGCAGCCCGGGGTCCGCGTTCACCACGCCGGCGCGCTCGCTGCCGGCCATCGGGTGGCCGCCCACGAACCGCCCCGGCCCGCCGGCCCACTCCACGGCGCAGAGCGCCTCCACCACGGGACGCTTCACGCTGCCCACGTCGGTCACCACGGCGCCCGCCCGCAGACGGGGGAGGAGCGCGCCGGCCAGGCCCGGCAGCGCCTTCGTGGGGGCCGCCAGCACGAGGACGTCCACCTGGGCGAGCCAGTCGCCTGGCTCGAGGTGAGCCTCGTCCACCGCGCCCAGGCCCAGCGCGGCGTCGAGCGCCGTGGCGTCGTGGTCGAAGCCGAGGACGCGGTCCGCCAGCCCGCGCTCGCGCGCGCCCAGGGCCACCGAGCCGCCGATCAGCCCGACGCCGGCGACGGCCAGCGTGCGCCTCGCCGTCACGTCAGAGCGACTTCCCCAGGGCCCGCACGACGGGCTCGAGCCGCGCCATCAGCGTGGCGAACTCGTCGGCGTCGAGCTGCTGGGCGGCGTCGGACTTCGCCTCCTCGGGGCGCGGGTGCACCTCGACGATGATCCCGTCGGCGCCCGCGGCGGCGCCGGCCAGCGCCAGCGACGCCACCAGCGAGCGGCGTCCGGCGGCGTGGCTGGGGTCCACCCACACCGGCAGGTGCGTGAGCTCCTTCAGGACCGGCACCGCGCTCACGTCGAGCGTGAAGCGCGTCGAGGTCTCGAACGTCCTGATGCCGCGCTCGCACAGGACCACCTGCGGGTTCCCCTGGCTGAGGATGTACTCGGCGGCCTGCAGGAACTCGCTCACTGACGTGGACATGCCGCGCTTGAACAGCACGGGCCTGCCGGAGCGGCCCACCTCGGCGAGCAGCGCGAAGTTCTGCGTGTTCCTGGCGCCCACCTGGAGCATGTCGGCCACGCCCGCCACCTTCTCGACCAGCTCGGGGGCCGTCACCTCGGTGACGATGGGCAGGCCGGTGGCCGCGCGCGCCTCGGCGAGGATCTCGAGCCCGCGCTCGCCCAGGCCCTGGAAGGCGTAAGGCGAGGTGCGCGGCTTGTAGGCGCCGCCGCGCAGCACCTGGCCGCCCGCGCCCTTGACGACCTCGGCCGCCTCCAGGGTCTGCTCGCGGCTCTCCACGCCGCAGGGCCCGGCGGCGACGACGAAACGGCCGTTGCCCGTCTTCACGCCGCCGATCATCACGAACGAGTCGTCGTGCCTGAACTCGCGCGAGGCGAGCTTGAACGGCTTGGTGATGCGCACGACCGTCTCGACGCCCGCCAGCCCGGCGAAGTGCTCCCTGAGCTCCTCGGTGGGCGCCGGGCCGATGGCGCCGATGAGCGTGCGCGACTCGCCCTCGCTCACGTGGGGGGTGAAGCCGAGGCCCGTGACCTCGCTGATGACCTTCGCTACCGACGCCTCGTCGGCGTCCTTCCGCATGACGATGACCATGGGACCTTCTCTCGCGCTGCTGTCGGGGCCGGGCTAGGCCCCGCGGGGGTCGGCGCGCCCTGGTCCTGCCTCGTTCAGCGGGGGAGACCAGCGGGCGCGGGGGTGGAGGTCAGCCGGAAGTAGCCATAGCCGTCTTCCACGGCACCACCTCCTCGGCTCGCTGGTGACATGCGCGGAAGTGTACATCCGTCCCCGCCCTGCGCGTCAACGGGGGCTGGCGCGACGACCTGCCGGGAGCAGGGGCCGCCCCGCCGGGGACGGCCCCTCGCGGTTCCCGTTAGGCCGGCGCCTGGGTTCCGTTGGGCCGGCGCCGGGGCGCGCCGGCGGCGGGTTCAGCGCGCCGGCTGCGGCGTGGCCGCCTCCACCAGCACCCTGAACGGCGCCAGGTGCTCGGTGAAGCGCTCGAACATCATCTCGGGGTGCCACTGCACGCCCACGACCAGCGGGCCGGAGACCGCCTCGACGGCCTCGACCACGCCGTCGCCGGCGCGGGCCACGGGGCGCAGCCCCGCCCCCACCTCGGAGATCGCCTGGTGGTGGTAGCTGTTCGTCTTCACGCGCGTGGCGCCGTAGGCGGCGCCCAGGCGGCTGCCGGCCTCGAGCTCCACCGTGTGGAACGGGTAGCCGCGCAGGTCGCGCTGGTCGTGCTGGTGGGTGTCGCCCACGCTGGGCAGGTGCTGGTGCAGCTTGCCGCCGTGGGCGACGTTGATCACCTGGCAGCCGCGGCAAACGCCCAGCACCGGCTTGCCGGCCTCGCGGAAGGCGGCGTAGAGCGCCAGCTCGAAGGCGTCGCGCTCCGGGTCCACCGCGCCCAGGTCGCGGTCGGGGGAGGCGCCGAACAGCTCCGGGTCCACGTCGCCGCCCCCGGTGAGGAGCAGCGCGTCGACCGTACGGGCGTAGGCGGGCGCCAGGGCCGGGTCGAGGTTCGCGACCATCACCGGCAGCCCGCCGGCCAGGGCGACGGCCTGGGAGTAGTTGCGCCCCGTCATGGCGTCGTCGCGGCGCAGCGAGGTCGTGCGCGGGACCGTCGAGGTGGAGAGCAGCACCGTGGGGCGAGCGGCGGCGGGCGTGGTCATGGCGCTAAGGTTACTCTTACCTCGCCCGGCCGGAGGGGCTGACCCTGACGTCCCACCAGCGCCGCCGGGCGGCCGCGCGCGGCGCGGCCTTAGGAGGCAAGGTGCCTGGCATCGCAGTACTGGGCGCGCAGTGGGGGGACGAGGGCAAGGGCAAGGTCGTCGACGCCCTGTCCCACGAGGCCGACGTGGTCGTGAGGTTCTCCGGCGGCGCCAACGCCGGCCACACGGTCGTCGTGGGCGGCGAGGTCTACAAGCTCCATCACCTGCCCTGCGGCACGCTGCACGACCGTCCCGTCTCGGTGCTGGGCGGCGGGATGGTCATCGACCCCTGGGGGTTCGTGGCGGAGCTCGACGAGCTGTCCGCGCGCCGCGACCCCGGGCAGGTGTGGGTGTCGCACGAGGCGCACCTCGTCCTGCCCCACCACCGCAAGAACGACGAGGGTGGCGGCTTCGTGGGCACCACCGGGCGCGGCATCGGCCCCGCCTACTCCGACAAGGCGCGGCGCGTGGGCCTGCGCGCCGGCGACCTCGTCGACGAGGCCGTGCTGCGCGAGCGCCTGGGCCGGCTCCTCGAGGCGAAGCCGAACTCCACGGCCCGGGTGGGCTGGACGACCGTGGACGCCGCCATGGCCGAGCTCGAGACCGTGCGCCACCGCATCGTGCCGCTCGTGAGGGACACGGGCGAGCTGACCAGGGCGGCGCTCCGGGCGGGGAAGCGCGTGCTGTTCGAGGGCGGCCAGGGCACGATGCTCGACCTCACCTACGGCACCTACCCCTACGTGACCAGCAGCCACCCCACGGTGGGCGGCATCCTCGTCGGGGCCGGCGTGAGCCACAAGGCTCTCGACCAGGTGTACGGCGTCGTGAAGGCGTTCGCCACGCGCGTGGGCCACGGGCCGTTCCCCACCGAGGTCCTCGACGAGGGGCTGGCGATGCGCCTGCGCGGCACGGGCGAGAAGCAGGGCGACGAGTACGGCACGACCACGGGCCGCGCCCGCCGCATCGGCTGGCTCGACCTCGCCCAGCTCAGGTACGCCTGCGAGGTGAACGGCTTCGACGGCCTGGTGCTCACGAAGCTCGACGTCCTCTCCGGCCTGGACCCCGTGCGCGTCTGCGTGGCCTACGGCGCGGACGGCGAGCCCGTCTACCGCGACCTGCCCGGCTGGGGCGACCTGCAGGGGCTGGGCACGCGCGAGGCGCTGCCGCCCGAGGTGCACGCCTACCTGGCGCTGATCGAGGAGGTCACGGGCACGCCCGTCGTCATGTTCTCGACGAGCCCCGACCGAGCCGACACGTTCGGGAGGGTGGGTTGGTGAGGACGGTGCTCGTCGCCGTCCTCGTCCTCGCGCTGCTGGCGGCGCTCGCCGCCTTGGCGCTCGGCTGGGTGTTCTCGAACCGCGTGATCGTGCCGGCGCCGTACGGGCTCATGCCGGAGTTCGAGGTCGTGGCCTCCGACCCCGGCCCGCCCGCCACGGTGACCCTGCCGCGCACCGGCAGCCCCAACCAGCACGCCGACGTCGACGTCGCGGGCACTTACGCCCTCCTCTGGGAAGGCGGCTACGGCCTCCTCGGCGAGGCGGTCGCGGAAGGCGGCGACTCCGTGACGCGGCGCCTCGAGGTGGTGGAGGGCGCCCTGCCCGGCGCCGGCGCGCCCGCGCGCGTCGACAACTTCGTCTTCCGCCGCGACCCGCTGCGCGACCACGGCCTGGCCTTCGAGGAGCTGGAGCTGCCAGGCCCCGCAGGGGTGGTCCGCGCCTGGTACGTGCCCCCGGCCGCGCAGGCGCGCAGCCGCACGGGCGCCCTGGTGCTGCACGGCCGGCGCCGCGGCGAGCTCATCGAGACCCTCAGGTTCGTCCCCGCGCTGCACGGTCTGGGGATGCACGTCCTGGCGCAGTCGTACCGCAACCACGACGCCTCGGCCCCCAGCCCCGACGGCCTCTACCACTACGGCGCCAGCGAGTGGGAGGACGCCATGGCGGGCGCCCGCGAGCTGGCCGCCCGCGGCGTGGACAGGGTCGTGCTGTTCGGCATATCCATGGGCGGCGCGGTGGCCCTGGAGGCGCTCGAGCGCTGGACGCCCGACCTGCCCGAGGTGGTGGGGGTGGTCCTCGACTCGCCGCTCGTCGACCCGTACGCGACGATCGAGCTGGGCGCCGTGAAGGCCGGGCTGCCCGCGCCCGCCCTGCTCACGCGCCTGGCGCTCACGGTGGCCGGCTGGCGCACGGGCGTGGACTTCGGCTCGTTGGTGCAGGCCCGGTCGGCGCCTCGCGTGCCCGTGCCCGTGATGGTCGTGGCCGGGACGGCCGACACCACCGTGCCCATCGCGTCCGTCGACCGCTTCGTGGACGCTCTTCGCGTGCCCGTCACGTACCACAGGCTCGAGGGCGCCGAGCACGTGGACGCCTGGAACCGGGTGGGGGCGGAGCGCTACGCCGAGTGGCTGCGCGCGTTCGTGGCCAGCCTCGAGGTCAGGGCGGCGGCGCCGTAGGCGCGGCCGGGCACGGGCACCAGCGGGTGGTCCGCCGCGCCCAGCGGGCGCTCGCCTCTCCTAGCCCCGCTGATCGATGGGGACGAAGCGCCTGTCGCGCGGGCCCTCGTAGACGAGCCGCGGGCGCATGAGCTTGTTGTCGGCGTACTGCTCGTAGAGGTGGGCCATCCAGCCGGCGACGCGCGCCACGGCGAAGATGGGCGTGTACATCGCGGCGGGGAAGCCCAGCATGCGGTAGACGGAGGCGCTGAAGAAGTCGACGTTGGGCCGCACCTGCTTGCCGCGCTTGGCCATCTCGCGCTCCATCACGCGCTCCATCTCGAGGCTCATCTCGAACCACTTGCTGTCGCCCGACTCCTCGGCCAGGTTCCGGCTGACCTCCTTGAGGACCTGGGCGCGCGGGTCGAGCACGCGGTAGACGCGGTGGCCGAAGCCCATCACGCGCCCGCCGGGCCGCGACAGCACGTCGAGGACGTACCCCTCGACGTTCTCCACGTTCCCGATCCGCTCCAGGGCCTCCATGACCGCCTCGTTCGCGCCGCCGTGCAGCGGGCCCTTGAGAGCGGACGTGGCGGCCGTGATGGCGCTGTAGACGTCGGTGAGCGTGCTGGCCGTGGCTCGCGCCACGAACGTGCTGGCGTTCGAGCCGTGCTCGGCGTGGAGCACCAGCGCCACGTCCATCACGTTCGTCGCCGCCGCGGTGGGCTCCTCGCCGGTGAGCATGTAGAGGAAGTTGCCGGCGACGCTCAGCTCCGGGTGCGGCGCGACCGGCTCGAGGCCCTGGCGCGCCCGCTGGATCGCCGCCACGACCGTGGGGAACTGCGCCAGCAGCAGCTTGCCGATGCGCTTGACGTTCTCGAGGCCGACGTCGTCGGCCTGCGGGTCGAGAGCCCCGAGGAGCGCCACGGCGGACGTGAGGGCGTGCATGGGGTCGACGTCCCGCGGCAGGGCGCGGAGCTGGTCGAAGACGGCCTGCGGGACGTCGAAGCACCGCGCGATCTCGGCCTTGAAGGCGTCCAGCTGGGCGCGCGTGGGGAGCTCGCCCTCCCAGAGCAGGTGGACGACCTCCTCGAAGCTCGCCTTGTTCGCGAGCTCCCGTATGTCGTAGCCGCGGTAGATCAGCTCGCCCTTGGCGCCGTCGATGTGGCAGATCGAGCTGACATCGATGTTGACGCCTTCCAGGCCGCGGTAGATCGTCTGTTCCATCGTCTCTCTCTTCCTCGGCAGGCCGTGGGCGCTCGGGCGCGCCGGGACGGGACGGGCGCGCGCTCTCGGGCGCACCGGCAGTGTACTCGACCCCCTCGGCGTCTCCCGGACCCGGTGCGGCGGTGTCGGGCACAACCGCGGCGGACGGGTGCGGGGGTCGGGGAGCGCGGGGGCCGGAGCCGGGGTCAGCGCTCGCGCGCCAGCAGGTAGGCGATGCCGGCGGCGGCGAGGGCGCCGAGCAGCAGGACGGTGACCAGGTCGGAGGCGGCGACGGCCACCGCGAGGCCGATGAGCGCCAGCGCGCCGCCCACGACGAGCGCGAGGTGCGCGGGCGGCGGGTCGAGCGCGTCGGCCATGCACAGCGCCGCCCCCAGGCTCATGAGGTAGGCGCCGTCCCAGCCGGCCGCGGCCTCGAACAGGATGCCCACGCCAGAGCCGGCCAAGGCGGCGCCCAGGAGCAGCACGCCGCGCGTGCCGAACCGCCCGTACGCCACCAGGAAAGCGCCGCCGGCGAGCGTCGCCCACAGCCACGCCGAGCTGCCGAGCAGGCGGGCCAGGGCGGCCAGGCCCAGGCAGGCGGCCAGGGTCAGGGTGATGAGGGCCAGCGGCGGCAGCCCGCCCACGCGGCGGGCCAGCTCGCGCGCCAGGTCCGCCGGCGCGGGAGGACGAGCAGCGCTCTCCACGACGCGAGGATAAGACGCTTCGCAGCGCGTCCGCTGTGCTCACGGATGCCAGCTCCGTTACGGAGCGGCCTCCTTCGCCGGTGGTATCGTCGGGGCACTGTCCGTCCGTGACCGGTCGGCTGGAGGCCGCCGGTTCGTCGCCTACGCCTCAGAGAGGCCCGGGGCGCGCGGGGCGCCAGGGTCGGTAGGGAGCGACGCATGATCCTTCAAGGGCAAGCCTTCGAGCCCTTCACGCAGGAGCCGATCCGGCTGATCGGCGACGGCGGCGAGTGGCTCGGCCCGTTCGAGCTAGACCTGGAGCCCGCGCAGCTACGCGGGTTCTACCTCGACATGCTCATGGGGCGGCTCGTCGACGAGAGGATGAGCCGCCTCCAACGTCAAGGGAAGACGAGCTTCGTCGCGCCCAGCGCCGGCCACGAGGCCGCGCAGGTGGGCATGGCGCACGCGCTGCGCCGCGGCCACGACTGGCTCTACCCCTACTACCGCGACGTCTCGCTGGTGCTCGCCTTCGGCCTACCGCTCGTCGAGTTCGTGGGCCAGGTGATGGGCACGAACGCCGACCCGGCGAAGGCGCGGCAGATGCCGTACCACCCGGGCTCGGGCGAGCTGAACGTCTTCACCGTCGCCTCGCCCATCGCCTCGCACATCCCTCCGGCCGTGGGCACCGCCCTGGCCATGAAGCTCTCGGGCCGCTCACAGGTCGTGCTGTGCAGCTTCGGGGACGGCGCCACCAGCGAGGGCGACTGGCACGCCGGCGTGAACCTGGCCGGCGCGCAGGGGGCGCCCATCGTCTTCGCCTGCGAGAACAACGGCTACGCCATCAGCGTCGACCTCAAGAAGCAGACCGGCTCCGACAACATCGCCGTCAAGGCGCACGCCTACGGCATGCCGGGGTACCTGGTCGACGGCATGGACGTGCTCGCCTCGTACTACGTGGCTCGCGAGGCCGTGGAGCGCGCCCGCGAGGGCGTCGGCCCGGCGCTCGTGGAGCTGCTCGTCTACCGCTACGGCGGGCACTCGTCCGCCGACGACGACTCGCGCTACCGGCCGCGCCAGGAGGTAGAGGCGTGGCGGCGGCGCGACCCGCTGGCGCGCTTCCGCCGCTTCCTCGAGCGTCGCGGGCTGTGGGACGACGCCGACGAGGAGCAGGCGCGCGCGGAAGCCGAGGCGCAGCTGGACGCCGCGGTCGCCGAGGCCGAGGCCGCCGGCACCCCGCCGGTCGAGTGGATGTTCGAGGACGTCTACGCCGAGGTGCCGGAGCGCCTCGCGAAGCAGCGCCGGGAGCTCGAGGGGTGACCTCGCCCGGTCGGGAGGCCAGGAGACCATGAGCCTGCAGACGATGGCCCAGGCCATCGCCACCACCCTCGACAGCGAGATGGCGCGCGACGAGCGCGTCGTGGTCATCGGCGAGGACGTCGGCAAGCGCGGCGGGGTGTTCCTCGCCACCGACAAGCTGTTCGACAAGTACGGCCCCGACAGGGTGATCGACTCGCCGCTGTCCGAGGCCGCGATCATCGGCGCCGCGCTGGGCATGGCCGTCTACGGCATCAGGCCCGTGGCCGAGATCCAGTTCTCCGACTACGTCTTCCCGGGGTTCGACCAGCTCGTCTCGCAGGTCGCGAAGGTCCGCTACCGCTCCGGGGGCGCGTTCACGGCCCCCATGGTCGTGCGCATGCCGGCCGGCGGCGGCGTGCGCGGCGGGCACCATCACTCGCAGAACCCCGACGCCCACTTCGTGCACACCGCCGGGCTGAAGGTCGTGTACCCCTCCACGCCGTCCGACTCGGCCGGCCTGCTGCGCGCGGCGATACGCGACGACGACCCGGTCGTCGTGATGGAGCCCAAGAGGCTCTACCGCGCGGTGAAGGAGGAGGTGCCCGCGGGCGACCACGTGGTGCCCATCGGGCAGGCGGCCGTGAGGCGCCAGGGCGACGACGTCGTGCTGGTCAGCTACGGCGGCAGCATGGCCGAGACCATGAAGGCCGCCGACGCGCTGCAGGAGCAGGGCATCGGCGCCCACGTCCTCGACCTGCGCTCGCTGCAGCCCTGGGACGAGACCGCCGTGCTCGAGGCGGCCGCCCGCGTGGGCCGCGTCGTGCTCGTCAGCGAGTCGCCACGCACGGCCGGGTTCATGAGCGAGGTGTCCGCGACGATCGTCGAGGAGGTCATGGACAGCCTCCTGGCGCCGCCGCTGCGGGTCACGGGCTTCGACACGCCCTACCCCTACGCGCAGGACCGCGAGTACCTGCCCAGCCCGAACCGCATCCTGCGCGCCGTCGAGCGCGTGCTCACCTACTGATCCTGAGGAGGACTGGCTGACAGTGCCGCGAGAGCTGCTGCTGCCCGAGCTGGCCGAGTCGGTCGTCGAGGGCGAGATCGTGAAGTGGTTGGTCGCCGAGGGCGAGAGCGTCGCCAAGGACCAGCCCGTCGTCGAGGTGATGACCGACAAGGTCACCGTCGAGCTCCCCAGCCCCTACGCCGGCGTGGTGACCAAGCACCTCGCCGCCGAGGGCGAGGTCGTCAAGGTCCACCAGGCGATCGCGCTCATCGAGGAGGCCGGGGCGGCCGCCGGCGCGCCGGCCGCGCAGGCGCCCGCCGCCGCGCCCGCTCCGGGCCACGGCGAGGAGGAGCGGTCGATCGTCGAGGGCGGCATGAGGGCCGCCGAGGACCGTGGCGACGAGCTGAGCCTCTTCAAGCCCGGCGACCCGCGCGGGGAAGAGCCGCTGCACAGGGTCTCGTTCCAACGCCCCGCCTCCGGCGCCGCGGCGGTGGCGACCTCCGCGGCGCCGCCGCGGCCGGCCCCCGTCGCGCCGCCCGCGCCCAGCGGCGCCCCTGCCCCCGTCAAGGGCCCGTACGGCCGGGTGCTGGCCGTGCCCGCGGCGCGCAAGCTCGCCCGCGAGCTGGGCATCGACATCGAGCAGGTGGTGGGCAGCGGCCCGAACGGCCGGGTGCGCGTCGAGGACGTGCGCGCCCACGCCGAGGGCGCCGCTCCCGCCGCGGGCGTCGCCGGGCCGGCGCGCCCCGCCAGGCCGCCGGCGGTCCAGGGCGACCTGTCCGCGCTCGAGGAGCGCGTGCCCGTGCGCGGCCTCAGGCGCCTGATCTCGCAGCAGATGGTGACCTCGCACCTGCAGACGGTGCGCACGCTGCACGTGGACGAAGCCGACGTGAGCGGGCTGGTGGCCATGCGCGAGCGCCTCAAGCCCGCCGCCGAGCGCCGCGGCGTGAGGCTCTCCTACCTGCCGTTCGTCATGAAGGCCGTCGTGGCCGCGCTCAAGGAGTACCCGGCCCTGAACTCGAGCCTCGACGAGGAGCGCGGCGAGATCGTCGTGAAGCGCTACTACAACATCGGCATGGCGGTGGCCGTCCCCGACGGGCTCGTCGTGCCGGTGGTGAAGGACGTCGAGGACCTGAGCCTCCTGGAGGTCGCGGCCGAGGTGCAGCGCCTGGCCGAGGCGGCCCGTACCGGCAAGCTCGCGCCCGACGACGTCAAGGGCGGCACGTTCTCCATCACGAACATCGGCAGCCTGGGCGGCCTGTTCTCGTTCCCGATCATCAACGTGCCGGAGGCGGCGATCCTCGGCCTGCACTCCATCAAGAAGCGGCCCGTGGTCCTCCCCGACGACACCATCGCCGCCCGCTCGATGGTCTACCTCAGCCTCTCGTTCGACCACCGCGTGCTCGACGGCGCCGTCGCGGCGTCGTTCACGAGCCGCCTGATCCAGCTGCTCGAGACGCCCGAGGAGCTGATGCTCGACCTCTGAGCACCAGCCCCGAGGCTACGAAGCGACCGGCCGCTGCCTGAACGGGCAGCGGCCGGTCCGGTCGGGGCCGCGCGGGCGAGGCGGGCCCGGTTCGGTCGTGCCGCTTCGCGGCCCTCAGTCCGCCTGTGCGACCCGGTCGGGGCCGAACACGCCGTGCGGGTCGTAGGCGCGCTTGACCTCCTGCAGGCGCTCCCACGCGCCGGAGGGGTAGGCGTCCCTGAGCGTGGCTCCGCCGGCGTCGAGGAAGCTGAAGAACGCCGCCGGTCCTTCCCCCAGCGCGGCGCGCACCTCGCCGAGCCAGTCCAGAGCGGCGGGCAGGTCGTCGTCGCTGGCGGGGCCGGCCATGGCGCCCACGAACAGGCGGCGCTGCCTGTGGGCGAAGGCGGTCGCGTCCGTGTCCACGCGCGCGATCGCGCCGCCCAGGGGCCGCAGCTGCACGCCGCGCAGGCCGCGCGCCGGGGCCGTCGCCAGCGCCAGCACGCGCTCGGCGGCATCGAGGTCCCAGCCGTCGCGGAACGCCGTGGTGAAGCGGACCTTCATGGGCGGACCCGGCGGTTCGTCGAGCATGGCGGCGTACGGCATCGGCTGCAGCGCGTCCAGGACCGGCGTCGCCAGCGCGCGCATGGGCGCGAACGCCGCCGCGCCAGCTTCCGCGTCGCCCAGGTAGGCGCCGCGCACGGCCACGATCGGCTGGCCGTGGAGCTCCTGGGGGAAGAAGGGCAGCGGCGGCGCGCGCATCGTCTGCACGATCACGGTGAGCTCGTCGGGCGCCTCGAGCGCCGTCTGCACCACGCCGTGCACCGTCTCAGGGGTCGCGGGCAACATCAGCATGCCGCCGTACACGCTGGGCACCTCGCGCAGCGCGAAGCGCAGCCGCGTCACGACGCCGACGCCCCCGCCCCCGCCCCGCAGCGCCCAGAACAGGTCGGGGTGCGAACCGGCGTCGGCCCAGACGACCTCGCCGTCCGCCGTGACGACCTCGGCGCCGAGCAGGTTGTCGACCGTCAGGCCGTGGGCGCGGCTGAGGAAGCCCAGGCCGCCGCCGAGGGTCAGGCCCACGACCCCCACCGTGGGCGTGTCCCCGAAGGTGGTGGCGAGCCCCCGCTCGCCCACGAGACGCGTGTACCCGCCGGTCGTCACGCCGGCCTGTGCCGTCGCCGCCCGGCCGTCGGGGTCGACCTCGACGGCGTCCATGGCGCGCATGTCCAGGACGAACGCGCCGTCGCCGCCGGCCCGCCCCGAGGGGTGGTGGCCGCCGCCCCGGAGGGCGAAGGGCGCGCCCTCGCCGACCAGCACCTCGAGCGCGGCGGCGACGTCCTCGGCGTCGACCGGCCTGACGACGGCCAGGGGCCTGGGGTCGACGACCGGCAGCGCCAGCGCCCTGGCGGCTTCGTAGCCGTCGTCCCCGGGTCGCAGCACCTGGCCGCGCACGCTGCGCCCTAGGCGCTCGGTGACCCTGTCTGCTGTGAAGGTGTCGCGGATCATGTCGACCTCCTCTGGCCGGGCGCCCGGCCCGGCGTGGGTGTCCGCCAGGAAGATAGACCTCTAAGCATTAGATGTCAAACCCTTAGACGACTAACTAAGGTGGTATACTCCCGCCATGGGAGACGAGCCCTCGAAGGTGCCCATAGGGCGGGCGCTTTGGGACGCTGTCCAGTTCCTGCATCGCGAGTTCGACGAGGTGCTGGCCCGCGAGGGCGGGTCGCGGCCCGTGTGGTTCGTGCTGCTGGCGCTGTGCTCCGGGCCCGTGACGTCGCAGCGGGACATCGCCGAGAAGGTCGGCATCCAGGGGGCGACGCTCACCCACCACCTGAGCGCCATGGAGGAGGCGGGGCTCATCCGCCGCTACCGCGCTCCCGAGGACAGGCGCGTCCAGAAGATCGAGCTCACCGAGGCGGGCTGGGAGCTGTTCGGCCGGCTCAGCCGGGCCGCCCGCGACTTCGACGAGAGGATCAGGCGAGGCGTCCCGGACGAGGACATCGACCTCGTGAGGCGGACCCTCCAGCGGCTCGTCGCCAACGCGGCCGGCGCCGCCGGCTACCGAGAATAGCCCGATGGAGACGTAAGATCCTGCAGTGAAGCGCACCGACCTGCCCGTGCTGCCCCAGCAGCCCGGCTGCTACCTGTACCTGGACGACCAGGGCCGCGTGATCTACGTGGGCAAGGCGAAGAACCTGCGCAGCCGCGTGCGCAGCTACTTCGGCAAGCACGCCGGCCAGAAGTCCCGCCTGCTCACCAGGGACGCGCGGTCGCTCGAGTTCATCGTCACGACCGACGAGGTCGAGGCGCTGATCCTCGAGGCGAACCTGATCAAGCGGCACAAGCCGCACTTCAACGTCCTGCTCAAGGACGACAAGTCGTACCCGTTCCTCAAGCTCACGAACGAGCCGTACCCCACGCTCGTCTTCACCCGCCGGGTCGTGAAGGACGGCGGCACGTACTTCGGCCCCTACCCCAGCGCCGGCTCCGTGCGGCGCGTCATGGACCTCGTCTTCAGCGTCTTCAGGCTGCGCAAGAACTCGGGCGTGCCCATGCAGCCTCGCAAGCGACCCTGCCTGCGCTACCACATGGGCCGCTGCTTCGCGCCCTGCGCCTACCCCGTCGACGAGGCCGAGTACAGCGAGGTCGTGTCTCAGGTGAAGGCCTTCCTGGAGGGGCGCGTGGGCGAGGTCATCGACCAGATGGAGGAGGGGATGAGGGCCGCGGCCGGGCGGCAGGACTTCGAGCTGGCCGCCACCTACCGCGACCGCATCGAGGCCGTGAAGCGTGTGACCGGCTACGACACCAGCGTCGTGCACAGCGAGGCCGACGACCTCGACTTCCTGGGCCTGGCCAAGGCCGGCGACTTCGCGATGGTGCAGCTCTTCCAGATGCGCGGCGGGCGGGTCGTGGGCCGCGACAAGCGCTTCCTGCAGAACGCCGAGGGCGCCACCGACGACGAGGTCCTGGAGGCGTTCATGGCCGACTACTACGGGCGCGCCATGCAGGTGCCGCCGCTCGTCCTCGTGCCGGAGAGCGACCTGGACCTGCGCGTATGGACCGAGTTCCTCTCGACCCGCGCCGGCCGCCGCGTGGAGGTGCGCGTGCCGCGCCGCGGCGACAAGGTCGAGCTGATGGAGATGGCGCAGCGCAACGCGGCCACCGGCGTGGAGGCCGAGATCGCGCTGCTGGAGCGCCGCGGCGAGGCGCCGGGCGTCAGCGAGCTGCAGAAGCTCCTGGCTCTGGAGAACCCGCCTTGGCGCATCGAGGGGTTCGACATCTCGAACCTGATGGGCGAGCACACGGTGGCCAGCATCGTGACGTTCGAGGGGGGACGCGCCAAGCGCAGCGACTACCGGCGCCTGCGCATCCGCAACCCGCAGCGCTCCGACGACTACTACGCCATGCACCAGGCCGTGAAGCGGCGCTTCACCGGCACGCTGGCCGACAAGATGCCCATGCCCGACCTGCTGCTCATCGACGGCGGCAAGGGGCAGATGGGCGCCGCGCGGCGGGCGTTGCAGGAGGCCGGGCTGAAGGTGCCGCTGGTCGGCCTGGCCAAGAAGCAGGAGACGCTGATCCTCGAGAGCGGCGAGGAGCTGCTGGTCCCGCTGGCGCACCCGGCGCTGAAGCTGCTCATCAACGTCCGCGACGAGGCGCACCGCGTCGCCGTGGGCTACAACCGGCAGCGCCGCGGCAAGGCGCTCACGCGCAGCGTGCTCGACGACGTGCCCGGCATCGGACCGAAGCGGCGCGACGCGCTGCTGGCCCACTTCTCCAGCGTGGACGAGCTGCGCACGGCCGACCTGGGCACGCTGGCGGCCGTACCCGGCGTGGGGCAGGCGGCGGCCAAGGCGGTGAAGGACTACTTCGCCAGCGAGGAGAGCGCGCAGCGGGCGTAGCGATCGGCGCGGAACGGGCGCTGAGCCCCTGGCCGCGGGGCGCTTAGCTCAGCTCGCCGGCGCGACGGGGCGGACGCCGGCCTGCAGCTCGTGCCAGGCGGACCGGGTCAGCTCCATGAAGACGTCGACGCGGCCGCTGGGACCCACCCGCCGCCGCACCTCGCGGAACCCGACCTTCCTGAAGGCGGCCTGGGCGCGCTCGTTGTCGCCGAACGTCTCCAGGCGCACGAGCTCGAGCCCGAGGTGCGAGAAGGCGTAGGTGAGCAGCGCGCGCATGGCCTCGGGGCCGTAGCCCTTCGACCAGTGCGTCTTCTCGCCGATGATGATGCCCAGCGTGGCCGAGCCGCCGCTCACGTCGTAGAGCTCGGTCGTGCCGATGAACTCGTCCCGCTCGTCGAAGATGCCGAAGGTCGCCCTGTCGTGTCGCTGCGAGTCGGCCTTCAGCAGGCGCTTCAGCAGCCACAGGGGCATGCGGTTCGGCGGCGTCCCGTTCAGGTAGGAGATCTCCGGGTCGCGGAAGTGGCTCTGCAGCCGCCGCCAGTCCTGCTCGGTGAACTCGTCGAGCGGACGGAGGGTGACCCTGCCCCAAGCGGGCCTCATGGGCAGAGTCTACTCGCTGCCCGAGCGGGCGGCGTGGCCCGCACGTATACTCCGAGTCGACATGACGACAGGACCCGTCCCCGGCAGCGCGAGCGAGGCCTTCCACGAGAGGTTCCGCCGCATCCTCTCCGGCATCTCCAGGGTGATCCTCGGCCAGGAGACGGTCGTCGAGGAGCTGCTGGTCGCCGCCCTGGCGCGCGGCCACGCGCTCATCGAGGGCGTGCCGGGGCTGGGGAAGACGCGTCTGGTCAAGGCCTTCGCCGAGGCGACCGACCTCTCGTTCGCGCGCATCCAGTTCACGCCCGACCTCATGCCGGCCGACGTGACGGGTACCACCGTCTTCGTCGAGGGCCGGCAGGGCTTCGAGTTCCAGCCCGGCCCCGTCTTCGCGAACGTCCTCCTCGCCGACGAGATCAACCGCGCCACGCCCAAGTCGCAGTCGGCGCTGCTGGAGGCGATGCAGGAGCGCGCCGTCACGGTCGCGGGCACGCGGCACGCCCTGCCCGAGCCGTTCATGGTCCTCGCCACGCAGAACCCGCTCGAGATGGAGGGCACGTACCCTCTGCCCGAGGCCCAGCTCGACAGGTTCATGTTCAAGATCCTCGTTCAGCGCCCCGACCCGGCGACGCTGCGGCGCATCCTCGTCGTCACGACGGGGTCCGACGACGGCGCCGTCGAGCGCGTGTTCGACCGCGAGGAGCTCCTCACCCTGCAGCGCATGCTGCGCGCGGTGCCCATCGCCGACGCCGCCCTCGACTACGTGGTGCGGCTCGTCGAGGCCACGCACCAGCACCCTTACGTAAGGCTCGGCGCCAGCCCGCGCGGAGCGCAGGCCATCACCCTGGCGGCGAAGGGCTTCGCCCTGGCCGCGGGGAGGCCGAACGTGGAGCTAGAGGACATCAGACGCTCCGTGCTGCCCGCCCTGCGCCACCGCCTGATGCTCACCTTCGAGGCCGAGGTGGAGGGCGTCGACACCGACGCCGTGCTCCGAGAGGTCCTGGACGGCCTCGACAAGAAGCGCTGAGCCCGAGCCCCCGGCGATGCTGACCGCCCGCAGCCGCGCCCTCCTCGACCGCTACTCCCTGGCGTCGCGCGCCCTGGCGGCCGTGACGGGGGAGAGGGTGAGCCGCGAGCCCGGCCAGGGCGTCGAGTTCCACGACTTCAGGCCGTACCAGCCCGGCGACGAGCTCAGGTACGCCGACTGGCGCGTCTACGCCCGCACCGGTCGCCTCTACACCCGGCTCTACCAGGCCGAGAAGGCCGTCAGGCTGCACCTCGTCGTCGACGACTCCGCCAGCATGGCCGTGGGCGCCAAGCGCGCCTACGCCCGGGTGCTGGCGCAGCTCATCAGCTACGTCGCCCAGCGCGACGCCCCCACGCAGGTCCACCGCGTGTCGGGCGCCAGCACCCGTCCGCTGCAGGGGAGGGCGGCGATGCGCGCCACCTGGTCGTTCATCGACGAGTCCACGGGTGCGCGCGGCCACGGGCCCGTGAGCGGGCTGAAGACGTTCGCCCTCTCGCTGCCGCCGCGCCAGGGCAGCGGCCTGGCCCTGGTCGTCTCGGACCTGTTCGAGGACGCCCCGCTCAGGCCGGCGCTCTCGGCGATCAAGGCGCGCGGCCTGGACGCGGCGTTCCTGCAGGTCGTGGCCGCCGAGGACCTCGACCCGCCGCGCGGCGAGCTCGAGGTCGTGGACGTGGAGACCGAGGAGAGGCGCCCTGCCGGCCCCGACGAGGTGGAGGCCTACCGGCGCGAGGTGCGTCGGTTCCTGGAGCGCACCCGCGAGACCGTGCTGCGCGCGGGGTTCAGGCACCTCCTGCTGGTGGCGCCGCCTGCCGCGGCCGCCGCCGACCACGCCGCGCTGGAGAGGCAGGCCTTCGCCGACCTGCTGAGGGCCGGGGTGCTGGTGAGACGGTGAGGATCATCGGGACGCGGCTCGCGGGCGGGCTGCAGGTCCTGCGCGAGCTCGACAGGGGGGTCTCGGCGCGCGTCTACCTGGCCAGCGACGGCAGGCGGCTCGCCGCCCTGAAGCTGTTCCGCGTGGAGGACGCCTGGCGCGCCGCCCGGGAGCTCGAGGTCGGGCACGGGCTCGACCACCCGCACCTGAACCCCGTCGACGAGGCCGTCACCGTGATCGGCCGGCCGGGGCTCCTCATGCCCCTCGTGCTGGGTGTGCGCTACACGCGCTGGGCCGACAAGGGCGCCGACCTCTCCCAGCGGCTGGAGGCCCTCGCCGGCGTGGCCGAGGCCCTGGCCCACCTGCACGGGCGCGGGGTGGTCCATCGCGACGTGAAACCGGAGAACGTGCTGGTGGACGCCCGCGGCCACGCCAAGCTGCTCGACTTCGACCTGGCCGCGCGCCTCGGCGAGACGCCGGGGACCACGCCGCCGGTGGCCGGCACCCTCGCTTACCTGAGCCCCGAGCAGGCGCGCGGCGCCCCGGCGACCCCGGCCTCCGACGTCTACGGCCTCGGGGTCGTGGCCTACCGCGCGGTGACAGGCCAGACGCCGTTCACGGGCGACGCGGACGAGGTCCTGCGGGCGCACGCGGCGCTCGAAGCGCCGGCGCCGTCGGCGCTCGACCCCTCCCTGGCCCCGTTCGACGGGCTCGTCGCCCGGCTGCTGGCGAAGGACCAGAGGGCGAGGCCCAGCGCGGCCGAGGCGGCGGCGGAGCTGCGCATGGCTTCCCGTATGATGACGCGCGTGAAGGGCACATGAGCGACCGTATCGCCGTCCTGACGATGGCGGTCGTCACCGCGTTGGCCCTGGTCCTCGCCCCGTGGGGAGCCGTGAACCGCGAGACCGGGGCGCGCAGCGCCGTGGTCCTCCTGCCCGAGCGCTACGTCGACTTCACCGGCCGCACCGCGCCCGTGGGGTTCCCGGCCGGCACGGCCGTGCTCCTGATGACGGCCGCGGGCGTGCTCCTGGCCGCCGGCGGCGCGCTGACCGGCTCCCGGGCGCGCCACGGCGTGTGGCTCGCCGCTGCGGTGCTGCTCGTGGGCGCGAACACCTGGGGCGTGTCCCGCTTCGGCGCCGCCGTGGACGACGCGCGCCTGGCGGCCGTGCGCGCCGAGGTGGAGGCGGCGATCGCCGACCCGAACCCGCGCCAGGACCCCGAGGTCCTGCGCGAGGCGCTGGCGGCGTTCGACGAGCGCTCGCTCGCCGAGAACGTCGTGGCCGTGCGGGCCGGCGGCCTGAACATCAGGCGCCTGCCTTACGCGAACGTCGGCCCGGCGTGGGCGGCGTTCCTCGCCGTGGTGCTCGGCATCGTGTCGGCCCTGGCGGGGCTGCGCGCCTGGGCGGGCCCGCGGCGCGCCATCGACGCCTTCCTCCGCGGGGCGGCGGTGCCGGCGATATCGATACTCCTGGCGCTGGCCGCCGCGGCCGTCGTCATACTGCTGCTGCAGCCCACGCCCTCGGCCCCGGGTGTGGAGCTGGGCGCGTTCGAGCGCCTCGTCGGGCGCCTCGACACGCTCTGGTACGCCTACTACACGATGTTCCGCGACGCCCTCGGCACCGTCGGGGGCTTCGCCGAGTCGCTCAAGCTGGCCACCCCGCTCATCTTCACCGGCCTCGCCGTCGCGTTCGGCTTCCAGGCCGGGCTCTTCAACATCGGCGCTCCCGGCCAGATGGTCCTCGGGGCCATCGCCGCCGCGATGGTGGGCATCTACATGCCGGGGCCGCGGGTCGTCACGCTCCCCCTGGCGGTGCTGGGGGCGTTCCTGGGCGGCGCGCTCTGGGGCGCGCTGCCGGGGTGGCTGAAGGCCCGCTTCGGCGCCAACGAGGTCATCGCGACGATCCTGCTGAACTTCGTGGCCGCCTCGGTGCTGCTCTTCATCCTCTCCTCCAGCAACGTCTTCGCCGCCCCGGCGCTGCGCATCCTCGCCGTGATCGGCGTGGCCGTCCTCGTGGCCCTGGTGTTGGCGCTCGTGCCACCGGTGCGGCGCGCCGCGCGCCGGGCGCCGCGGCTGGCGGCTGCGGCCCTCGCCGTGGGCGTGCTCGTGGCCTGCGTCGTGGCCGGCCAGCCGCGGCCGGGCGACAGGCCCGTGACCGTGCAGATGCCGTTCAAGGTGCCGGGCAACGAGCCCAAGTCGCAGCCTCTGCGCGTCGAGGCGCGGCTGCCGCAGCTGCCGGCGATGGTGGGCATCGACACCCGCACCTCGCCAGGGGTGAACGTCGTGCGCGTCGACTACGCCCGGCTCGTCGCCCCGTTGCTGGCGCTGGCGTCGCTCTTCTACCTCGGCCGCTTCAAGGCGCTGCGGGCTTGGCCGGCGCGGCTGGGCGCCGCCGCGGGCGTGGGGGTGGCGGCCTACCTGCTGGGCATGCTCCTGGGCCTGAACCGCCTGGCCACGGCGGTACCGCCCACGAACCTGAACGCCAGCTTCTTCATCGCGCTGCTGGCGGCGGCGCTGGTGTACGTGCTGCTCTTCAAGACCCGCTTCGGCTACGAGCTGCGCGCCGTGGGCCTGGCGCCCGGCGCCGCCGAGTACGGCGGCGCGAACATCCCGCGCACCACGGTGGTGACGATGGCCATCTCGGGCGGCCTGGCCGGGCTGACGGCCACCCATTACGTGCTGGGCGGCGCCCTCGAGGACTTCGCCCTGCGCCAGTCGATACCCACCAGCGACGGCTTCGACGGCATCGCCGTGGCCTTGCTCGCCGGCAACCACCCCTTCGGCATCCTGCTCTCGGCGTTCCTGTTCGGGGTCATGAAGTACGGGGGCTCGGTGCTGAACATCACCTTCCCCAACCTCACGCGCGAGGTCGTGAGCATGATCCTGGCGCTGGTCGTGCTGTTCATCGCCGCGCGCGGCTTCCTGCCGCAGTCGTTCGTGAACCCCGCGTTCCGCCGTCGCTTCACGCACGCGGGGCAGCGCGACACGGTCGAGGGCGAGGAGCCGCAGCCGCTGGCGCAGGCCGCCAAGGCGGAGGAAGGGGCTTAGGGCCGTGGACACCGTCGTCCTCCTCGCGCTGTTCTCGTCCATGGTCCGCGCGACCACGCCGCTCCTGTTCGCGGCGCTGGGCGGCCTGTTCAGCGAGCGCTCCGGCGTCGTCAACATCGCGCTCGAGGGCATCATCCTCTTCGGCGCCATGGCGGCCGCCATCACGGCGCAGCTCGTCGAGGCGCCGTTCCTGGCCGAGAACCCCGTGGCGCGCGTCCCGTACGCGCCGTGGCTGGGCGTGCTGGCCGGCGCGGTGCTGGGCGGCTTCGTCGGCTGGATCCACGCGGTCGTGTCGATCCGCTACCGGGCCGACCAGATCATCTCGGGCACGGCCATCAACCTCATGGCCATCGGGATCCCGGCGGTCGTGCTGTCGGGCCTGTACGGCAACACCTCCACGTCGGCGCCCATCAGGAACCGTCTGCCGCAGTGGGAGCTGTTCGGCATCGACAACCTGTCGTTCAGCCCGCTGGTCTACCTGGCCTTCCTGCTCGTGCCGCTCACCTGGCTGGTCGTGTTCCGCACCCCGTTCGGCCTGCGGCTGCGCGCGGTGGGCGAGCACCCGGCGGCGGCCGACTCGCTGGGCGTGAACGTCTTCCGCATGCGCTACCTGGGCGTGGTCATCTCCGGCGTGCTGGCCGGCCTGGGCGGCGCCTACCTGTCCATCGGCAACCTCAACCAGTTCGTGAGCGAGATGTCGGGCGGCCGCGGCTTCATCGCCCTGGCCGCGCTGATCTTCGGCAAGTGGCATCCGGTGGGCGTGCTCGGCGCCACGCTGCTCTTCGGCGCCTTCCAGGCCACCGAGGTGCTGCTGGGCGGCGGCAGCCTGCTCCCGCCCACGATCGTGCAGAGCTTGCCGTACGTGCTCACGATCCTCGTGCTGGCCGGCTTCGTGGGCCGCTCCGTGGCGCCCAAGGCCGCCGGCAAGCCGTTCGTCAAGTGAGCGAAGCGCCTGCGGGAGCGCCCCTGCAGGGACGGCGCGTCGCCGGGGTCATCCTGCACCCGACCAGCCTGCCGGGCCCGCACGGCGTGGGCGAGCTGGGGCCCGAGGCGCTGAGGTGGCTCGACCTCATGGCCGAGGCCGGGCTGGGGCTGTGGCAGGTCCTGCCGCTGGGCCCCACGGGCTACGGCGACAGCCCGTACCAGTCGTTCAGCACCTTCGCCGGGAACCCGTACCTGATCGACATGGGCGCGCTGGCGGCCGAGGGCTGGCTGGAGGACGCCGACCTGGCGCCGCTGCGCGCGCTGCCGCACGAGCGGGTCGACTTCGGTGGCCTGTACCGCCACAAGCTGCCGCTGCTGAGGCGCGCCGCGGACGCCTTCCTGGCGGCTGGCGGCGCTAACGAGCCCGGGTTCCGCGCGTACCGGGAGCGCGAGGCCGGTTGGCTGGATGACTTCGCCCTCTTCATGGCTCTCAAGGAGGAGGCCGGCGGGGCGCCCTGGACCGCCTGGGAGCGGCCGCTGCGCCTGCGCGAGCCGGCGGCCCTGGCGGACGCGGCCGAGCGCCTCGCCGCCGAGGCGGCCAGGCAGCGCGTGTGGCAGTACTGGTTCTCGCGCCAGTGGGCCGCCGTGAAGGCGTACGCCGCCGAGCGCGGGGTGCGCGTCCTGGGCGACGTGCCGATCTTCGTGGCCCTCGACTCCGCCGACGTGTGGGCGCACCCCGAGCTGTTCCACCTGGGGGACGACGGCCTGCCCACCGTGGTGGCGGGCGTGCCGCCCGACTACTTCTCGGCCACGGGCCAGCGCTGGGGCAACCCGCTCTACCGCTGGGACGTCATGCGGGCGCAGGGCTACGGCTGGTGGGTCGAGCGGCTGCGCGCCGCCCTCGGCCTCGTGGACCTGGTGCGCATCGACCACTTCCGCGGCTTCGCCGCCTACTGGGAGATACCGGCCGACGAGCCGACGGCCGTGCGCGGCCGCTGGGTCGAGGGCCCGGGCGCCGACCTGTTCCAGGCCCTGCGGCGCGAGCTGGACGGCCTGCCCGTGGTGGCCGAGGACCTGGGCGTCATCACCCCCGACGTCGAGGAGCTCAGGGACTCGTTCGGGCTGCCCGGCATGAAGGTGCTGCAGTTCGCCTTCGCGGGAGGTGCCGACGACCCGTACCTGCCCCACAACTACGGGCGCAACTGCGTCGTCTACACCGGCACGCACGACAACGACACCACGCGCGGCTGGTACGAGTCCGCGCCCGAGGTCGAGCGCGACCACGCGCGGCGCTACCTCGGCAGGCCGGACGAGGAGGTCGTGAGCGGGCTGGTGCGGCTGGCCTACGCCTCGGTGGCCGACCTGGCCGTCGTGCCCCTGCAGGACCACCTGGGCCTGGGCGCCGACGCCCGCATGAACACGCCCGGCCGCGAGACCGGCAACTGGACGTGGCGCTTCGCCTGGCAGGACGTGCCCGGCTGGCTGGCGCCGCACCTGCGCGGCCTGGCGACCGTCTACGGGCGCGTGCCCTCGGCGGGCCCGGTCGACACGCCCTACCGGCAGTCCTCGCTCTGAGCGCGGAGGTCCGGGAACGCCGCGCCCATGGAAGGGGGGCCGCGCGTCAGACGACGCGCGGCCCCCGCGACGCCCCTGACGCGTCGGTCAGGACCTGAAGATCACGTCCTCGCGGCTGAAGTTCCTGTGGGCGAACGCCAGCAGGACGACGATCACCACGGCCAGCGAGGCCCAGGTGACGAGGATGGTGGAGAGCGAGGCCGTGCCCTTCACGATGTCGTCCATCACCAGCAGGGCGTTCAGCACCGGCACCATGTAGGCGCCCTCGCCTATGCCGATGAGGTCCTTGAACTGCAGCGCCACGGCGGGGATGACGAAGACGAACGACAGCGGCGCGATGTAGCTCTGGGCCTCCTTGAACGAGCGCGCGAAGAGCGCGATCGACAGCAGCACCGCGGCCACGACCGCCGCCAGCAGCACCGCGCTCATCAAGAGCAGCAGGACGCTCTGCAGGTCCACGGAGAGGCTGCCGCCCATGATGGCGACGATCGAGCCGCCCTCCTCGCCCATGCGCGGCAGGAAGACGCTGCGCATCACGACGCCGCCGACCAGGTAGCCGCCGATCGCGGCGATCGCCGCCGTGAGGCCGAACACCAGCGTGGCGAGGAACTTGCCGAACACGACCTCGGAGCGGCGCACGGGCGCCACCAGGAGCGACTCGAGCGTGCCGCGCTCCTTCTCGCCGGCCGTGGCGTCGATGGCCGTCATCTGCCCGCCCGTGAGCGTCCAGATGGCGATGAAGAACGGGATCAGCCAGGAGAGCTGGCCGCTGCTGCGCTCGGCCTCGGAGCTGGCGTCGACGGCCGTGACCGCCACGGGCTCGAGGATCGAGGGGTCGAGGCCCTCGGCGCCCAGGCGCTCGGCCACCACGGTCTGCTGGTAGGCGGAGACGGCCGCCCGCAGCTTGCCGACGTTCAGCTCGCTGCGCATGTTGCCGGCCTTGCTGTAGAGCTGCACCTCGGCCCGGCCGCCGGCGGCGATCGTCTCGACGAAGCCCTCCGGCACCACGATCGCGGCCGGGAACTCGTCCTCGCGCACGGCGGCCTCGGGGTCGGCGACCTCGACGAGCTCGACGTTCTGCGCCTCGATGGCCGCTCGCAGCGTGGCCGGCATGTTCTCGGCGCCCACCAGACCGAGCTGCGTGACCGTGGTCGCCTCGCGCTCGAACAGCCCGCCCAGCAGGAGGGGCATGCCGAGCATCACGACGGGCAGCAGCAGCAGCGGCAGGACGAGGTTCGAGACGATCGCGCGGCGGTCGCGGAAGGTGGAGAGGACCTCCTTCCGCGCGATGTCCATGACGCGTGGCCACCTCATGCCGCCACCCCCTCGGCCGTCACGCCGGAGCGGGAGACGAGCTTGAAGAACGCCTCCTCGAGGCTCGAGGCCTCGGCCCGCGAGCTCAGCTCAGCGACGGTGCCCTCGGCGATCTTGCGGCCGCTGTAGATGATGCAGCAGCGGTCGCAGAGCTCCTCCACCTCGCTCATGACGTGGGTGGAGTAGACGACGGCGCGCGCCTCGGAGGGGTACGCCCTGACGAAGTCGATGACGGCGCGGCGCGCCACCACGTCCAGGCCGCTGGTGGCCTCGTCGAAGAAGATCACGGGCGGGTCGTGGATCACCGCGCGGGCGATCACGACCTTCTGCTTCATGCCGGTCGAGAAGCCTCCGGCGCGCCTGTCGAGCGTGTCGCCCAGGGAGAGGAGGTCGTCGAGCCTCTCGATGCGCGCGTCGACGGCGGCGGCGTCCATGCCGTAGAGCCGCCCGAAGTAGCGGAGGATCTCCCGGCCGGTGAGCCGGTCGTACAGCCCCATCCCGCCGTTCACGACGCCGATGCGCGACCTCACGGCCTCGGCGTCCTCGACCACGTCGAAGCCGGCGACCTTGGCCGTGCCGGCGTCGGGCTTGAGCAGCGTGGCCAAGACGCGGAGGGTGGTGGTCTTGCCCGCGCCGTTGGGCCCGAGCAGCCCGTACACCTCGCCGCTGGCCACGGCGAAGCCGAGGTCGTCCACGGCGAGCACCTTCTTCCCGCCCTTGCCGCCCTCGAACGTCTTCCGCAGCCCCTGTACCTCGATCATGGGTCCTTCCATCCGGACTGCATGCTACCCGCCCGGGCGTCCGTGACGGGTGCCACGTTCGTCGCAGCGAGCGTCGTCCGAAGGTAGGAGCGCGCGGGCACGCGCGCCCGGGCGTAGCGGCTATCATCGCCGTCACATGCGCGAACGCGACCTCAGGGCCCTCGACGACTACCCGCTGGTACCCCGGGTCCTGCACGACGTCGAGGAGCCGGACCT
>CAZGXF010000017.1:3586-29855 GCA_964529575.1 uncultured bacterium | reverse complement strand
GGGTGCGGTAGACGTGCTTACGGAACGCCAGGCCGATCTTGTTCTGGAACTCGTAGCGGATGAGCGGCATGTAGCGGTCGAAGACCGCCGTGGCCCCGTCCCGGTCTCCGTTAGCGAAGCGTTCGTAGATGTCGACGAGGACCTCCGGGAACGCGAAGCCGGTCATGATGCCGGCGGCGCCGCGCTGGAGCTCCTCCAGGCAGTAGACGCCCCCGAGCCCGCCCAGGACCGCCAGCTGGGGAGCGGCGTCGAGCACCTGTGACAGCTTGACGAGGACCGGGGGCTCCTCGAGCTTGATGCCGACGATGCCCTCCACCTCGTTGCCCAGACGGGCGATGAGCTGGGGCGAGAGCGTCGTGCCGAAGTGCTCGGGGTAGTCGTGGATCATCACCGGCACGCCGGAGCGGTCGGCCACGGACCTGTAGAAGTCGAACAGGACGCCGTCGTTCTGCACGTCTATAGGGGCTACGAACACGGCGTCGGCGCCCAGGTCCTTGGCCTCGACGGCCTGCTCGACGGCACCGGCGGCGCCGTGGGCGCGCACGCCCACCAGCAGCTTCATGCCTGGCCGCAACCGCTCGCGGGTCGCGGCGATCACCTGCCGGCGTTCGGCGGTGGAGAGCTTGTGCGCCTCCCCTAGGAACCCGAGGATCGCGACGCCGTGCGAACCGGCGGCGGCCATGTGGTCGATGAGTCGCCTCTGGCTGTCCAGGTCGAGGCTGCCGTCCTCCCGGAACGCCGTGGGAACGATGGGGTGTACCCCGCGGTACTCGTGTCGGTGATCCATGGACTCCTCCGCTGCGCGGCGCCGCTCGTGGGGTGCCGCGGGCTCTTGCTCCGGTGACTAGCCGACCTCGACGGTGCGCGCGTGCGTGCCCGCCCGCTCCGAGCGCGCGGTGACGGTGAGGGTCGTCCGGACCCGCGCGCGCACCAGCCACTCGGCTGCCTTCTTCGTCGGCGACCATTCGGGTCCCCACGGCGACCAGGGGAACTCGCGCTCGTTGCGCCCCGCCAGGTGCCCCAGCTCCGCGCGCCCCGGGTTCATCACCAGTTCGGCGCCTCCGGTGTCGATCTCTAGGGTCACCGGCCGAGCCACGCCGCGCTCGACCGCCTTGTCGGTGAGGTTCGTGGGCAGGTAGCCGTGGTTGGCCGCCACCGCCCTCACCTTGTACAGGTCGGCTCCCAGAGGCTCCACCGTGAGCTCGTCCAGGCGCAAGCGCGGCGCGGCGGCCGCGTGCCTCAGGTTGAACGCCACGTTGGCGCGACAGACCTCCTCGAGCAGCGCGCCGGGTGGGTTGCGGTACGTCCAGATGTAGGACATGCCGCCGATCTCGACATCGCCGAGCTGAGGGTGCCGGAACGAGCGCCAGGGGCGGAAGCCGCGCTCCCCCAGGTTCTCCAGCACCCACCTGAAGACCTTGAGCTGGTCCTCCTCGGTGCGGGGATGGAGGTTGTAGTAGGCCTTCTTCTGCACGCCGGCGGCGCGCTCGATGTCCCACAGCTCCGTGGCGAAGCTGGGGATGCCCATGGTCTCGTACGTCCAGTCCATGAGCCCGCCGCGTCGGGGCTTGCTCTTGTCGGGCGTGAACTCCTCGTAGACGGAGATCGTGGGGTAGCCGGTCAGCTCGGTACCCACCTTGCCCAGCGCCTTGTAGAGCGTGAGGTCGCGGGGCGACATCTGGGCGTCCGACTGCGTCATCGAAGGCCGCAGGATTATGCCGCCGTGCGTGTGGTAGCTGTTCATGCCCGCGATGTTCGGGTGGTCGAGGATGAACCGCGCCACCGCGGCGGCCTCGGGCTCCGAGAGCGGGAGCTCGCCGGCGCCGTACTCGCGCGCGTCCCAACCCGCGGGGAAGTTGCGGTTCAGGTTGCCGTCGAACGGCTTCTCGATCGCGACGTGCAGCCCGTCGTACCCCTCGATGAACCCCTCGGGGTAGAGGCGGTAGTACTCGCCGCCCTCCTCTCCGGGCTGCCGCTGGACCATGATGCGGTCGTCCAGCTCGCTCTTCTTCCACTCGCCCAGCGGGTCCCTGACCCGCATCGAGGTGATGTAGCCGTCGCCGTCGACGTCATCGGTCTTCAGCCCGGCGTGGCGGTCGTGCCCGGGCAGGAACCTGCCGTTGCCGCACCACAGGTAGTACGGCGGCTGCAGCGACAGCTCGGCGCCGTCGGGGTTCATCCGGGGGATGACGTAGAAGACCTGCTGATCGACGAGCCGTGTCACCTCCTCGTCGTGCCCGTATCCCGTGAGCAGCCGGTGGATGGCGTAGAGCGCCACCGCCGAGGTGGCGTGCTCCTCGGCATGTATCTGACCGTCGATGTAGTAGCCGGGCTTCGATCCCCCAGGGCCCGTGCCCGGGTTCGTGATCTCCATGACCCAGACCTCGCGCCCCTGGAACGTCCTGCCGATCGACCGCAGGGTCGCCAGCTCGGGGTACGCCTTGGCGAGGGCGTGCAGCCTGGCGGTCAGCTCCTCGTAGTCGTAGTAGGTGTCGAACCGGACGTCCAGCACGTCGAGCCTCTCCATGTCAGCGTGGTCGCTCTTCAGAACGCGACTTCGATCCAGCGTCTCTCGACGCCCGAGCGCTTCACGGCGTCGAGCACGACCTGGTTGCGCCAGCCGTCCTCGAACGTCGCGGCCCCTAGCACCTCGCGCCCCTCGCGGACGGCGGCACAGAGCTCCCGCATCAGGCTCACGTACGAGACGTTCCAGATGCCTGGACCCACGCCCTCCAGGGCGGCGTTGGGGTCCTTGACGCTGACGTCCTCGAGCTCGCCGCCGGGACGCCCCAGCAACAGGCGTTCGTCGGAGTTCGTCAGCACGATCGTGCCCTCGCTGCCGAACACCTGGGTGACGTTGTCCATGTTGTGCCTGGCCACGCCCGAGAGGAAGACGTCGGCGAACGGGGTCCTCTCCATCTCGAGGACGATGTGGACGACGTCGTCGGCAGTGGCCCTCCACGGCTCCCCGGTCCGCTTGTCGACGCGGTCGGGCACCATGGTCACGGCGCGGCCGAGCACCGCGCTGGGCTCGCCGAACCACCAGCGCAGCAGGTCCACCTGGTGCGAGCCGTTCGCCCCGAGGCGACCGCCGCCTCGCTCGGCCAGGGACCACCAGTCGCCCTTCGGCCGCGAGGACGGGTCGGCCCATCCCGACGTGACGTTCGCGATGTGCGCGTGCCTGACCTCGCCGATCGCGCCCGACGCGACGAGCTCGGCGACCTTGCGCCGGTTAGGGTTGAACCTCAGCTCGTGGCCGATCACCGCGACCCGGCCCAGCTCCCGGGCACGGTCCCGCATGCGGCGCGCCTCCTCGGCGTCCATCGCCGTAGGCTTCTCGCAGAGAACGGCGGCGCCGGCGTCGAGGGCGGCCAGCGCCATCGGCGCGTGCGTGTCGGTCGGCGTGGCGATGCAAACCAGGTCGAACTCGTGCTCGGCGAGCATCCGCCGCCAGTCGTCGTAGGCGTGGGGCACGTCGTAGGCGCTGGCGGCAGCGCTGGCGCTGTCGAGCCGCGCGCTGGCGATCGCCACGACGCGCGTGTCGGGTGTGTGCCGCAGGGCCGGCAGGTAGGCCTTCCGGGCGAAGCTCGCGCCGATGATGCCGACGTGGACCGTCACGAGCGCACCGGGCCCCTCAGGGCGGTGATCGAGTTCGTCACTTCAGACCGAGCTCCTCGAGCGCCTGCGCGGCGCCGTCGAGGTTCGTCAGCTTCATGCTGGTGTAGTTCGGCGAGAAGACGACCCCCTCGCCGCCGTTCGCGTACGTCGCCAGCACGCTTTCGCGCACGATCTCGGGGGTGCAGACGGCCTGGTCCTTGCGCTGGCGCGGAGCGTCGACCCCGATGCCCATGTAGACCTTGGCCTTGCCGGCGACGCCCCTAACGGCGTCGGCGCACTGTCCGCCCACGTACGTCTCCGGCTTCATGCCGGCCTGCACCACTTCGTCCCACGGCGCCTCGTCGAGGCCGAGCAGCTTGTACATCACCGGCGTCAGTTCCTGAGGCAGGAAGTCGCGGAGTATCGACCGGTGCAGGTCCTCCATCTCGCGGCGGTAGATGAGGCCGGCCTGATGCTGGTACGTGATGGGCTTGACCCAGTCCGCGTAGAGCGTCTGCTCCTCCCAGGGCCACTGCGCCTTGCGGATGGGGTTGAAGTGGTTCCGGTTCCAGACGTTCAGGCCGAACGACAGGTTCGGGTTGCACCACTTGACCAGGCCGTAGAGCTCGCGGTCCAGGTCCTTGTTGCGCTCGAGCCAGAAGCGCTCCCAGATGAGCACCTCGGGGTTGGCGAGCAGCACACGCATGAACTCGATCAGCGAGCCGTCGACGAACTCCTCGCCCGACCGGGCACGCTGGAAGTAGTCCCACACGTTGAGCATGGCGATGCGCACGCGCTCGACGTCGATGCCCCGCTCCAGGGCCTCGCGCCGCGCCGCCGCCGAGAAGTCGCCTGGTGCCTGACCGGCCACCATCTGGTCGAGCGGGCTGCGGCGCTCGTTGCACCACATCACGCCGTCCAGGTCGTAGTTGCGCACCTGGTCCTCGATCATCGAGTGGATCCACTGGCGGTACGCCGGATGGCTGGTGCTGGGCTCCTGGCCGAACCGGCCGTACACGTCCACCTCGAGCACCTGGGGGAGGTTCGGTACCTCGACGTTGTTCACCGAGCCGTGGCCCGCGTACTTGAAGAAGGGCTCCATCAGCTCGATGAAGACCTTCATGCCGCGCGCCTTAGCCGCCGGTATGACGGCCTCCAGGACGTC
The DNA here is from genome assembly GCA_964529575.1 of uncultured bacterium. Taxonomy (GTDB): domain Bacteria; phylum Deinococcota; class Deinococci; order Deinococcales; family Trueperaceae; genus DASRWD01. Next base: position 25,093 of record CAZGXF010000017.1, on the reverse strand, counting down.
GACCCCTTCCATCTCGCGGTCGCGCGACCGGTAGTCGTCGATGAACGTGGTGCGGTAGTACCGCGGGTCCGGGTCGAAGTACGCGCCGCCCTTCATCGCGAAGGGCTCGGGGACGCCATGGTCCGGCCAGCCGTCGATCTCGTGGGAGATGCTGCGCCCGGCCTTGAGACCCAACCAGGACACGGTGCCGATCATCAGCACGTTCACGCCCACCCGCTGTTGGAGCGTGTCGAGCACTTCGTCAACGCCCTCGTCGATGAAGCTGATGGGCGAGACCTGCATCGCGACGAACTTCTCTTTGGGGTCTGGCTTGTTCGTGATCATGCCGCTACGTACCTCGGTACTCCGCCCACGAAGGTCATCGCCACGCTCTCAAGGGCGTCGAGGTCGGCGAGGGGGTTCCCCCGCACGACGATGACGTCGGCGAGCTTGCCTGGCTCGATCGTGCCGAGCTTGTCCTGGAGCCTGCTGAGCTCGGCGGCGCGGACGGTGGCCGAGCGGAGGGCGGCGTAGTTGTCGGCAACGACGCCGACCTTGACCATGAACTTCATCTCCGGCGCCACGACGTCGTGGCCGACGGCCGGGCTACCGGCGTCGGTGCCGAAGACGATGGGAACGCCCGCCTCGGCGGCGCGCTTGAGGCCCGCGTACCTGGACGGATCGGCGATGGCCCTCTGCCGCTCGGCGATCTTCCACTCAGGGATGTTGAACCGGCGCGCCACCTCCGGCACGCTCTGCTGCACCAACGGCGCGAACGTCGTGACGATGGGGATCTTCTTGTCGAGCAGAAGCTGGATCGTCTCCTCGCTCATCGAGCCGCCGTGTTCCACCACGTCGACACCGAACTCGGCCATGCGGCGGATGCACGCGTCGAACGTGGCGTGCGCCGTGATCGGCAGGCCGTTGCGATGCGCCTCGTCGATGACAGCCGCCAGCTCTTCGTCGGTGAACTCGAGCCGGTCGTGGCAGCCCATGATCTTGATGAGGTCGGCGCCGCGCCGCACCTGCTCCCGCACGGCCCGACGCATCTCGTCGGCGCCCGACGCCTCCCTGCAGCACCAGTACGTATGCCCGCCGGTCTGCACGATCGCCTCGCCGGTGACCAGGACGCGCGGCCCGGGGAAGATGCCCTGTTCGAGCGCCTGTTTCGTGAACAGGTTCGATTCGTTCATACCCAGGTCCCGGACCAGCGTCACCCCGGCCCGCAGTGACTTGAGCATGTTCGCTGCCGCCTTGTAGGCGCTGATCTCCGGCGCGTCGTCCAGCGATTGGCGGGCCAGGTCGTGTATCCCGTCCCAGGCGAGGTGAGCGTGCGAGTTGATCAGGCCCGGCAGTATGGTCACGTCGCCGAGGTCGTGGACGACGAGCTCGGGCGCAGGCGTGCCCAGGTCCTCGACGGGGCCGACACGCGCGACCTTGCCGTCGCGAAGCTCCACGAAACCCCTCTCGATCACCTCGTCGCCCACACAGGTCAGCACCCGGCCGAGCAGGAGGCGCGGCGTCGGCGAGTCGTCGAAGATGGGCGCGATCTTCTTCTCGTATCTCCAGGCTGCTGGTTCGGGCACAGTTGTCTCCTAGGGTCGTGTCTTATTGCCCGCCGACCGGTGGTATATCGACGTAGTGCCAAGCACTTGGGCAGTACCGTTGACACTTGGCCTTGAGCGCCTTATGCTGCACGTGGTCGATTGTCGACAATCTACGCGAGGATAAGCGCCTCCGGAGGACCATGTCAAGCGATGACTAAGGCTACTTCTCCCTCCCAGCGCTCCATGGAGGCGATCGGGGCCGTGGACACCCGCCCTCTACGGCAGCAGATCGCCGACGCCCTACAGCGCGCGATCCTGAACGGCGAGCTACCTCCGGGCGCGCCCATCGTCGAGTCCGAGGTGGCGCAGCGGTTGGGCGTCAGCCGGGCCCCCGTGCGGGAGGCGTTGCAGATCCTGTCGCGAGGGAACCTGGTCGAGACGGTCCCGTACCGGGGCACCGTCGTCAGACGCCTCACGCCCAACGACGTCGACGAGGTCTACTCGCTACGGATGGCTTTGGAGTCCTTCGCGCTCCAACGCGCCATGGCGCGCGACCGCGAGCGCCTCAGCGCCGCGCTCCGCGAGTCCTGCGACAGCATGCAGGAGCTCGCCGCCCGGCGCGACTGGTCCGCCCTGGCAGACGAGGACGCCCGTTTCCACGAGCACATCGTCGCCGGGGCCGAGCACGGCCTCCTCATGCAGGCGTGGCGCGACCTCTACCTGAGGGTGCGCCAAGTGATGGCGCTACGCAACCTCCAGAACGAGGACAGCATGGCCATCTACCACAACCACGTGCGCATCGTGGCTGCCATCGAGAAGGGCGACGTGGAGGCGGCGGTCGAGAGCCTCAGGGCCCACATCGCCACCGCCGCCGACCTCGTACTGGAGGAGCCCAGCAAGGACGTAGCCGACTGACCCCCTGACGACCGATCGGCCCACGACCGCCGGCTACCGCGCGGTCTACCCCTCCACACGCGTTTGGAGAGATCATGCGAGACTTCCGCTCACAGCGTTCCCTAGCCGTCTCCATCCAGCCCCAGACCTCGGTCGACACGCCGGGGAGGATCAACCTCGGGTCGGGAACGCCTGACTTCCCGGTACCGACCTTCGTCGTCGAGGCCATGACCCGCTCGCTCAGCGAGGGCAAGCTGGCCTACACGCCTTGGGCGGGACTTCCCGAGCTCAGGCAGGCCGTGGCTCAGAAGATGCTGCGCCAGAACGGGCTCGAGGTGGACCCGGACAGCGAGGTGCTCATCACCAGCGGCGCCCAGGAGGCGCTGATGGCCACGTTGCTGACCCTGCTCGACCCGGGCGACGAGGTGCTGATCTCCGACCCGCACTACGGCGTGTACACGCGCGTGGCCAAGGTCATCGGGGCGAACATGACGGCCGTCCCCGCGCGACCCGAGAACGGGTTCGTACCGACCGTCGAGGAGGTACGCGCCGCCATCACCCCCCGTACGCGTGCCCTGGTGATCGTGTCGCCCAGTAACCCGACCGGCGCCGTCTTCCCGGAGGAGACGCTGCGCGGGCTCGTCGACCTCGCGGTGGAGCACGACCTCGTCATCGTCTCGGACGAGATCTACGAGGACTACGTCTTCGACGGGAGGCGCCACGTCACCGTGGCCACGCTGCCCGGCGCGCGCGAGCGCACCGTTTCCATCTACAGCCTATCGAAGGGCTTCGCGCTCACGGGCATACGAGCCGGGTACGTGGTGGCGCCGGCGCAGCTGATCCAAGCCATGATGCCGTTCCACCACGCGATGACGATCTGCGCGCCGGTGACGGCCCAGCACGGCGCCATCGCGGCGCTCAGCCACGACCGGAGCTGGTTCGAGCCGATCCTGGCCGAGTACGACCGGCGCCGGCAGGTCTGGATCGAGCAGCTCGAGGCCATGGGTCTGCCCTACGTGCGCCCGCAGGGTGCCTACTACGTCTTCTTCGACGTGCGCGGCACAGGGCTCGACGCGAACACCTTCGTGCGGCGTGCGGGGCAGGAGGCCAACGTGACCTTGGGCACGGGCGGGGGAGGCGCCGGCGAGGGCTGGATCCGCGGCTCGCTGATGGCACGCCCGCCGCGGCTACAGGAAGGCCTGAGCAGGCTGGCGGAGTTCGTCCGCGGGCTCTGACCGCCCGCTCCGGGCCGAGCCGGGCCATCGAGCCGCACGGCCCACCAGGAGCGTTAACGCCACGCAGATTGACAGCGGGGCCCGCGACAAGGATACTTCTTCGCAAGCACGCCGACTGTCGACAATCGACGAAGGTGAGGAGGCTCATATGAGGATGCTGCCAACCCGTGTAGCTCGTCGTCTCTCAGTGGCGCTGGTGGTGCTCGGCGCCGCGGCGATGACCGTGGCTACCGCACAGCAGCAGGGCGGCGAACTGGTGTTCGCCGTCAACAGGGAAGCCGACATGCTGGACCTGCACGTCGGGTCGTCGCGCTACGACCTGGTCGTGGCCGCCCAGATCTACGACACGTACCTCTTCCTCACGCCGGAAGGAGAGTTCGTCCCCTGGCTGGCTGAGGAGGTGACGTCGAACGACGACGCCACCGAGTACACGATCAGGCTGAGGCCGGGCGTGACCTTCCACGACGGCACGCCCCTGAACGCCGAGGCCGTCAAGTTCAACTTCGACCGCATCGTGGACCCCGCGACAGCCAGCGCTGCGGCGGTCGGCGACATGGGCTCGTACGCGGGCTCCGAGGTCGTCGACGACCTGACGCTCGTGGTCCGCTTCGAGGAGCCGTTCCCCGGCTTCTGGTACGCGCTGTCCGACTGGCGCGCCGGCGGCCCCCACTCCCCTACCGCCATCCAGGCCGACCCCGCCGGCTACCGCTTCAAGCCGGTGGGCACGGGGCCCTTCCGCTTCGTCTCCTGGACCCAGGGCGACCGCATCGTCCTGGAGCGCAACCCCGACTACGCCTGGCCGCGGCCCGGCACGAACCACGAGGGCCCGGCGTACCTCGACCGCGTCGTCTTCCGCACCATCGTCGAGGACCAGTCGCGTCTCGTCTCGCTCCGCAACGGCGAGATCGACGGCATGCTGCGCGTGGCACCGCAAGACGTCGCCGCGCTGAAGTCGGACCCGTCGTTCAGCGTCGTCGAGGCGACCCTCCCGGGCTCGGGCGTGATCATCGTCATCAACGCGAACAAGCCGCCGACCAACGACCTGGCCATGCGGCAGGCGATCATCAACGCCGCCTCCCCCGACCTCATGGCTCGCGTCGCCTACTTCAACGCGTGGCCCGCCCACCGCAGCTCGGTGCTCTCCTCGCCCAACCCCGGCTTCGTGGACCTCTCGGGCACGTACAGCTACGACATCGAGGAGGCGCGTCGCCTCCTGGACGAGGCCGGCTGGGTACCCGGTCCCGACGGCATCAGGGTCAAGGACGGCGCACGGGCCGAGCTCGTCTACATCGGTTTCCCGAGCCCCGAGACCACCCGCACCGTCGAGCTGATGCAGGCGAACCTGCAGCCTCTCGGCGTGGCCATCACGATCCGCGAGCTCGACTCGGGCGCCATCCAGGCCGCTCGCCAGGCGGGCGAGCACAACCTGGCCCACCTCACCTTCATCTACAAGGACGCCGGCTTCCTCCGCACGCTGTTCCATTCAGAGAACATCGGCAGCGGCTGGAACTTCGTCCACCTGCCCGACCCCGAGCTGGACCAGATGCTCGAGGCGATCCAGGAGACGGTCGACCCGGCGGCGCGCAACGAGGTCATCGCCGAGGTCCAGAGGCGCATGTTCGAACAGGGCTACGTGCTGCCCGTCGTGTACCAGCACACGATCAACGCGTACCGGTCGAGCGTAGTGGACGCCGAGAACTACCCCGTCTACGGCGAAGCGCCCTACTTCTACGACACGTACAAGCAGTAGCGACTGACCCCTCTGCGGTCCCGGGAGGCCTCCAGCTCCCGGGACCGCCACCCCCTAGCCGCTACGTCGCCTGCGCGCGACGGGCCGGAGACGCGCGCGGAAGGCGTAGGCGGAACAGAAGGTCGATATGTGGTCGTACGTAGTCCGTCGTCTGATCATCCTCGTTCCGATCGTTATCGGGGTCTCCTTCCTTATCTTCGCGGCCATGTACATCCTGCCCGGCGACGCCGTCGACTCGATGCTCGCCGAGCGCGGCGCCAGCGCCGAGGACCTGGCCAGGCTCCGGGCCCAACTGGGCCTGGATGATCCGTTCTTCGTCCAGTACGGACGCTTCTTGGTCCGCCTCGCCCGCGGCGACCTCGGCGCGTCCATAGTCACCGGCCGCCCTGTCTACGACCAGATCGCCACGCAGATCGGGGCCACCATCGAGCTGACGCTGGCCGCCCTGTTCATCGCGGTGTGCGTGGGCGTTCCGCTGGGCGTCCTAGCTGCGGTGAACCGCGGCACCTGGGTCGACTCGTTCTCCATGGTCATCGCCCTCCTAGGCGTCTCCATGCCGAACTTCTGGCTCGGTCTACTGCTGATCCTCGGCTTCTCGCTGCACCTGGGCTGGTTCCCGGCCGCGGGCGTGGGGACTTGGCGGCACCTGGTCCTGCCCGGTGTGACGCTGGGCTTCTCAGGGGTCGCGATCATCGCGCGCATCACCCGCTCGAGCGTGCTGGAGGTAATCCACTCCGACTTCGTGCGCACGGCGAGGTCCAAGGGGCTGCGCCCCCTGACCGTGGTCGTCAAGCACGCGTTGAGGAACTCGATGGCCTCGGTGATGACCGTCGCCGGCCTCCAGTTCGGCGCCTTGCTGGGCGGCTCCGTCGTCGTGGAGACCGTGTTCGGCCGCCAGGGGCTCGGCAACCTGACCGTCTCGGGCATCCAGCGGGCCGACTTCCCCCTCGTGCAGGCGACCGTGATGCTGGCCGCCCTGGCCTTCGTCCTCGTGAACCTCGCCGTGGACCTCACCTACTCGCTCCTCGACCCGCGCATCCGCTACGAATGAAGGAGGCATCTCGATGACGATCCAAGCGGCCACGCCGGGCGCCGCCGGGCGCTCCTCGGCGGCCGCCAGAAGGTCAGGGCCGGGCTGGCGCGCGTTGAGGCGCTTCGTGCGTCACAGGGGCGGGATGCTGGGCGCCGTACTGCTTCTCGTCCTCGTGTTCACGGCCCTCCTGGCGCCCGTCATCGCCCCATACGACCCGCTCCGGGTGGACCCGGTGAACGCGATGCTCCCGCCGTCGGCCGAGCACTGGATGGGCACCGACACCCTCGGGCGCGACCAGTTCAGCCGCGTGGTCTACGGCGCCCGCATCTCGCTACGCCTGGGCGTCGTCTCCGTGGGCATCGCCATGATCCTGGGCGTTCCCCTGGGCGTCCTGGCCGGCTACCTGGGCGGGCGCGTCGACGCCGTGATCATGCGCTTCGTCGACATCCTTCTCGCCTTCCCGTCGCTGATACTCGCGCTCATCGCCGTGTTCGCGCTGGGCCCCGGCCTCACGAACGCGATGATCGCCGTGGGCATCTCGTCGATACCGGCCTACGCCCGCATCTCGCGCGCAGAGGTGCTGTCGGCGAAGGAGAACCTGTACGTCCAGTCGGCTCTGGCCCTGGGCGCGAACTCGCGCCTCGTGATGTTCAAGCACATCCTGCCCAACGTGGTCGCCCCCAACATCGTCATGGGCGCCCTCGGCACGGGCAGCGCCATCCTGGCGGGCGCGGCGCTCTCGTTCCTGGGGCTGGGGGCGCAGGCGCCCACGCCTGAGTGGGGCCTCATGCTCAGCCAGGGGCGTGGCTTCATGTCGCTCGCCTGGTGGCTCACGGTGTTCCCGGGCATGGGGATCATGGCCACGGTCATGGCCATGAACCTCCTCGGCGACGGCTTGCGTGACGTGCTCGACCCGAGGCTCAGATGAGCGCGGGGTCACGGGCTACGGGCGCAGGCGAGGTCGTCCGCCTGCGGGGCGGGACCGTGGTCGCCTACGACGCGGCCCGCAGCTCCCACGAGCTGCTCGACGGCGCCGACGTCGTGTTCCAGGACGACCGCATCCTCCACGTCGGCGGCCCGTACGAGGGGCCCGTGGACCGCGAGGTCGACACCACCGGACGCCTGGTGATGCCCGGCCTGGTCGACGCCCACGCGCTGGTCGACATCGGGATCCACCTGCTGCTCTGGGACCGGGAGCGCGACGAAGGCTACCGCCCGCGCTCGTACGTCGAGGGCGAGGGCTACCCGTTCACCCCCGCACAGGTCGAGGCCGGCGCCGAGGCCATGATGACGATGCTCCTGCGCTCCGGCGTCACCACCTTCCTGGGCGTGAACGCCATGGTGTTCAAACGCTGGCACGACGAGCCGTGGGAGCCGCCCTTGTACGCGCGCGTGGCGGACCGACTGGGCTTGCGGGCGTACCTAAGCCACCACTTCCGCTCGAGCGTGCCTATAGTCGACGACCCTGACGCGGACGAGCTGGTCGACGAGCGCCGTGGCTTCGAGGGCCTGGAGCGGAACGTCGCGTTCGTGCGGGCTTGCCAGCGCGGCGACCACGGCCCGCGGGTGCACGGCCTCCTCTTCCCCTATACGCAGGACACGGTGAGCCGCGAGCTGCTGCTGGCGACGAGAGCCGCCGCCGACGAGCTCGGGGTGGGATGGCGCATGCACTTCGCCCAGTCGCTGCACGAGCTGGAGCTCACGCTGGCCCGCACAGGCCGCACGCCGATCGAGAACCTGGCCGAGATGGGCGTGCTCGGCCCCGACGTCCTGCTCACCCACTGCCTCTACGGACGGGGCCACGCCGGGGGACCGTGGGTCTCAGACGACGAGCTGCGCCTGCTGTCCGAAGCCGAGGTGACCGTCGGCCACACGCCGTGGATCTACCTGTTCGGCGGGAGGGCGCTGCACTCGTTCGGGCGCTACCTGCGGTCGGGGGTGCGGGTGGCGCTCGGTACCGACACCTACCCCGGCGACATGCTCCAGGAGATGCGCGTCGCAGCCCAACTGGGCAAGCTTGCCGAAGCGGTCGACGGGGCACCGACGCCCACGGCCAGCACCGCCTCCACCGCCGCCATGGCCTTCGAGGCGGCCACGCTGGGCGCGTCTCGCTTCCTGGGCCGTGACGACCTCGGCCGCTTGGCGCCCGGCGCCAAGGCCGACGTCGTGCTCGTCCGCATGGACAGCGCCTCGTTCGTCCCCACGCTCGACCCGATCCGCAGCCTCGTCTACTACGCGTCCTTCCGCGACGTCACCCACGTCTGGGTCGACGGTCGCCTCGTGCTCGACGACGGGGAGGTACCCGGCGTCGACGAGGCGGAGACCAACGCCCGCATGGGTGAAGTGCTCGACCGCGTCGTGGAGGTGCTCGAGGGGTGGGACGCACGGCGCCGCCCCTCGGCGGTGCGTTGGGCACCCCACTACCCGCGCAGGCGGGCCACGTGAACCGAGGACCGCGGCGCCGCCCCCAGCGGTCCCAGGAGGACACCTGATGCCGACACGCACTCGCAGATCGCGCCGCCCCACCGAAGGCGGTCCGACGGTCGCACCTGTCCACCGCCCCGCCGCCATGGGGGGCGCCCTATGAGGCTACGCCTCTTGGGGGGCTGGGTGGTGCGCTGGGCGGGCACCGACCACGAGGTGCTCCAGGGAGGTTGCGTCGTCCTGGAAGGCGACCGGGTCGCTTTCGTGGGCTTCCCCGACGACCCGGACTGCCCCGACGCCGACACCGAGGTGAGCCTCCCCGGCCGCCTCATTTCGCCCGGACTGATCAACCTGCATTGCATAGCCAACATCGACCTGCAACCGCTGCGGATCGACGTCACCGGTGTCGGCTTCCCCAAGAGCGAGGCCTGGTTCTCCTCGGGTGAGCAGGTCCTCACCGACGACCAGCTCCGCACGTCGGCGCGGTTCGCCGTCGCCTCGCTGTTGCGGAACGGCGCCACGACCTTCGCCGGGGTCACGACGATGGCCAGCAAGAGGTTCCAGGACCCCGTCGCCGAGCCTCTAGCGCTGGCGGAGGCCGCCGCCGAGCTGGGAGCGCGCGCCTACGTGGCGCACAACTTCCAGGACCACAGCCGCTACCACGACGGCCAAGGCCGCGAGCACCTGCGGTTCGACCCCGAGGAGGGCCGGGCGGGGCTGCGGAACGCGGTGGCGTTGGTAGAGAGCCTGCAAGCACGCGGTGACGACCGCGTGCGCGGCTTCCTCTTCCCCTACACGACCGAGACCTGCTCCGACGACCTCCTCCGCTCCGCACGCGACGCCGCGGCGGACCTGGGCGTGCCCGTCCGGTCGCACTTCGCCCAGTACCCGAAGGAGGCCCGCGAGCTCCTCGAGAGCCAGGGCAAGAGCCCGGTGGAGCGCATGGCCGACCTGGGCCTGCTCGGTCCGAGGACCACGCTCACGCACGCGATCTTCCTGCGTGGCCACCCCGAGATCGGTCACGGCGAGATGGACGGCGACCTGGCACTACTGGCCGACAGCGGCACGTCGGTGGGGCACTGCCCCGTCGTCTTCTCCCGCCGCGGGGAGGTCCTCCGCTCGTTCGACCGCTACCGCCGCGCCGGCGTAAACCTCGGCCTGGGCACCGACACGGTGCCGGCCGACCTGGTCGCCGAGATGCGGATGGCCGCCACCATGGCGAAGGTCGTCGAGAGCGACGCCGCTGCGGGCAGCGCACGCGAGGTCTACCTGGCCGCCACCGTCGGTGGCGCGACGGCCCTCGGACGCGACGACCTCGGCCGCCTCGCACCAGGCGCCAAGGCCGACCTGAGCGTCTTCGACATGAGGTCGCTGCAGCTAGGGGTCATCGACTGCCCGATCAAGGCCCTGGTCCATTACGCCAGCGGCGCCGACGCGGAGCACGTCATCGTCGATGGCGAGTGGGTGGTCCGTGACCGCGACGTAGTGGCCATCGACGACCTGGAGCTGCTGGACCGGGCCCAAGGCGCGTGGGACGTCTACAAGCGGCGGCTAGCGGCGCGCGACCCCCTGGGACGTTCAGCCGACGACCTCTACCCTCCTGCCTTCCCGGTGCGCCCCGCATGAGCGCGGGCGAGCCTCTCGACCTAGCCGTCGTGAACGGCACCCTGGTGACAGGCTCCGGGCGCGCCGCGCTGGGCCTGGGCGTCAGGGACGGCCGGATCGTGGCCGTGGCACCCTCCGAAGCGCTGCCGCCGGCGCGCGAGACCGTCGACGCCTCCGGGCTCCTGGTGTTACCGGGGATGGTGGACACGCACTTCCACTGCCGCGCCCCCGATCACCCCGAGCGGGAGGACTTCGACTCCGGTACCGCGGCCGCCGCGGCGGGCGGGGTCACCACGATCCTGGAGATGCCCATCACCTCCCCCGCATGCACGACGCCGGAGGTGCTGGCGCGCCGCATGGAGCTGGCCGCACGGCAGGCACGGATCGACGTGGGCTTCTACGCGGCCCCTGGTAGCCTCGACCGGGGCCTGCTGGACGAGATGGTCGCGGTCGGGGCGATCGCCTTCAAGGTGATCATGCACAGCGCCCCGGAGGGCCGCGAGGAGTCCTTCGAAGGGCTGGCCATCCCGGACGACGACGGCCTCTACCTGGCCTTGGAAGCGCTCGCGGCCACCGAGCGCGTGGTGGCGGTGCACGCCGAGCACCAGGGCCTCATAGACCTGTTCGAGACGCGCGAGCGGGAGGCCGAGCGGCGGGGGCGGCTCGACCCGCTGCGCCACGCGCGGTCTCGTCCCGCCGTCACCGAAGCCGCGGCCGTCGCACGCGTGGGCGCGATGAACGAGGTCCTGGGGGCGCGGCTGCACATCGTGCACGTCAGCTCGCGGCTCGCCGTGGAGTACATCCGCTGGTTCCAGGCCCGCGGCCAGCGCATGACGGCCGAGACCACGCCTTCCTACCTCTTCTACTCGGAGGAGGACCTGCGCGAGCACGGGCCCTACTTGAAGGTGAACCCGCCGCTCAGGACGGCGAAGGACCGTGACGCCCTGTGGGACGCGCTGGCCGACGGGACCCTCGACCTGGTCGTCTCCGACCATGCGCCCTTCCTCCCTGAGGAGAAGGAGGCCGGCTGGACCGACGTCTGGTCGGCCGGCTCCGGCGTGCCGGGCATCGAGCTCACCGGCCCCCTCCTCTGGGACAGGGCTTTGAAGGGGCAGGTAGCGCTGGAGGACGTCGTCCGCTGGACCAGCGAGGCCCCGGCGCGGCTGTTCGGTCTCGACGACCGCAAGGGCCACCTGGCGATGGGCCGCGACGCCGACTTCGTGCTCCTGGACCCGAGCGCGGAGCGCAGGTTGGGCCGGGAGGGGTTCGTCAGCCGCAGCGGCGGCAGCCTCCGCCACGTGGAGGGTCTCGACCTCCACGGCGCCATCCGCGGCGTGTGGGCGCACGGGCGGCGGGTCGTCGACGAGAACGGGCACGTGATCGCGGGTACCGGTCAGGGCCAGGTCATCGGGCCCTCGGCCGAGCCGATAGAAAGGAGCAGGACTTGAGCGCGTACACCATCACCGGGGGGAAGCTCTTCGACGCCGTGGCGGGAGCGTTCCGCCCGAACCCGGGGATCAGGATCGAGGGCGGCCGCATCGCCTCCGTGGGCGGAGCGGCGCCGGAGGGCGAGGTCATCGACGCCACCGGGAAGACGGTGCTGCCGGGGCTCGCCAACATGCACGGCCACTTCGCCTGGGACGGGTTCTCCGACCTGGAGGCGCAGTGTCGCCACGACGGCCCCATGGGCTACATCAAGGCCGCCAGGGGCCTGATCTCCGCCGTCGAGGCGGGCGTGACCATGTTCCGCGACCTGGCGTGCGTGCACGACACCGGGCTGTACGCGCGTCAGGCCCAGCGTGACGGCCTCATCCCGGGCCCGAAGGTGTTCGCCTGCGGGCGCGCGGTGTGCCGCACCGGGGGGCATATCCACTTCGGCAACCGCGAGGCCGACGGGGTGGACGAGGTCATCAAGGCCACCCGCGAGCAGATCCGCGCCGGCGCCGACTGGATCAAGCTCATGGCGCACGGCTACTCGCCGGACGAGCTGCGGGCGTGCGTCGACACGGCGCACGAGCTGGGCGTTCCCGTGACCACCGACGCGGGCACCTGGGCCGAGGCGGCCGTCGACGCCGGCGTGGACTGCATCGAGCACGGTGGCAACTACTCCGACGAGCTGATCGCGAAGATCGTGGAGCGCGGCGTCTGGATCGTGCCGACGCTCTCGCCGGTGGTCCTGCAGGCGCGCAACGGGCACGAGTGGGGCATGAAGCAGAGCGTCATCGACAGGCGCAAGGCGCAGCTCGCCGACAGCGGCCGCCACGAGGGCCTGGTGCGCGCGCGCCGCGCAGGCGCCAAGCTGGCGTTCGGCACCGACTCGGGCAGCCCCGTCGTGCCGCACGACGCCATCCTCGCCGAGATGCAGCAGCTCCTCGAGTTCGGCGTCTTCGACACGCCGGTCGAGGTCCTGCAGGCCGCGACCATCAGGTCCGCCGAGCTGCTCCGCCGCGATGAGGACATGGGCAGCATCGACGCGGGGAAGGCCGCGGACGTCGTCATCGTCGACGGCGACCTCGAGGCCGACCTGGGCGCGATCGAGCGGGTCGACCGCGTCTGGGTGGACGGCCGCCTGACCGTAGAGGGCGGCCGGGCCAGGCTGCCCGACCCGCGTGACTTCCGCACGTTCGTGAACGTCGGGGCCTGAGGCATGCCGACCGAGACCAGCGGTAGCGGTGCCGGACGCGCCGGAGCACGGTGGCGCGTCGGCGTCCTCGGAGCCGGCCAGGCTGGGGAGAAGCAGGCCCTGGGGTTCGCCGCCCACCCCGACGCCGCGGTGGTGGGCGTAGCCGACCTAGCCCCCGACCGCGCGGCGGCACTGGCGGCGAAGGTGGGCGGCAGGGCCGTCGACGGCGTGCGGGGGCTGCTCGACCTGGGGATCGACGTCTTGGTGGTCGCGACGCCCCACGCCCTCCACGTCGAGCCCCTCGAGGCCGCCGCGGCCAGCGGCGTGCACGTGATGATGGAGAAGCCGATCGCGACGACGAGCGAGGACGGTCGTCGCATCGTGGACCGCGCCCGCGACGCCGGCATCAGGCTGGCGACGAGCTTCGTCCACCGCTTCCGCGAGGAGTCGGTCAGGGCCAAGCGCTGGGCCGAGGCGGCGGGGACCGTCGAGGTGGGGCGCGAGACCATCTCCAGCCGCCGCACCGCCGCGCACCCGCGGTGGCTGCGCGACAGAGCGATGGCCGGCGGCGGCGTGTTGATGTACACCGCCATCCACGGCCTCGACCGGCTGCTCTGGCTTTTCGACGACGACGTCGTGGAGGTCTACGCCCGCACCAGGCGCTTCGCGCCGGACCCCGGCGACGTCGAGGACGGCGTGGCTGTGGTGCTCACCTTCGCGCGTGGCGGCATCGCCACCCTCACGGCTGCGTCCACGACCTACCCGAACGACCCCACCGTCTGGGAGACCGAGCTGCACGGCACCGAGGCGATGGTCCGCGTACGCACGCGGCAGTTCGCCGAGACCGCCGGCGTCCACGGGAGCGAGCGCTACGAACCGGGCGGCGACCCCGAGACGGCCAAGCCGAACTACAACTTCGAGCGCCAGGCGGCGGACTTCATCGACGCGATCGCGACGGGCAGGGACCCGGCCGTGACCGGCGAGGACGGACTGCGCGCCCTCGAGGTGTCGCTGGCCATCTACAGGTCTCACGCCACCGGGCTTCCCGTGGCGCTCGCCGCGTCGGAACGGAGCTGATCCGGTGAAGGTGTACATCTCCGTGGACATGGAGGGCTGCGCGGGGGTGGTGCACCGCGAGCAGACGAACCCCGTAGGCTTCGACTACGAACTGGGGCGCCAGGCCATGACGCGCGAGGCCAACGCCGCCGTGGCGGGCGCCTTCGAGGCCGGCGCCACCCTCGTGGTGGTGTCCGACTCGCACGGCGGCAACGGCATGCGCAACATCCGCTTGGACGAGCTGGACCCGCGCGCCGAGCTGATCAACGGCTCACCGCGGCACCTAGGGCAGCTCGAGTGCATCGACGAGGGGTTCGACGCGCTCATGATGGTGGGCTACCACACGCGCCACGGCCGGTCCGGAGTGCTCAGCCACACCATGAACGGGCAGGCGGTCGCCGACCTGTGGGTCAACGGACGGGTCGTGGGCGAGGTGGGCGTCAACGCTTACCTGGCCGGCTCCTTCGGCGTGCCGACGGTGCTCGTGACGGGGGACGACCTCACCGTGGCCGAGGCGCAGCGCGACTGCCCTGGCTGCGAAGGGGCGGTGGTCAAGTGGGCCAGAGGGCGCTACGCGGCGCGGCACCTGCCGGCCCAGGCGGCCTGCGAGACCATAAGGGCGGCTGCCGCAGCGGCTCTGGGGCGTCGGCAGGAGATCCCGCCCGTGACGGTGAGCGCCCCTGTGACCGTGCGCCTCCGCTTCAAGGAGTCAGGGTCCGCCGAGAACGCGACGCGCCAGCTCGGCGTGTCGCTGGTGGACGACGACTGCGTCGAGTTCAAGGCGGCGACCATGGCCGAGGCCTACGCGGCCTACACGGCGGTCGTCGACTCCTACCTGCCGGCCTGGGGGGCATGGATCAGGCGATGAGCTAAGGGCCCGTGGGCGTGCGGGCTGGGCCGCCGCGCGGTGATCGACCCTTGGCCCCGGCCCGAGAGCGAAGCCGCCGGGCCGGAAGGGAGGGAGCTTGGGAACCGACCTGTTCGCCGAAGTCGCGTACTTGCCCGCCACCCGCCTCGGCGAGATGCTCGCCGCGCGCGAGGTAGGGGCCGTGGAGCTCGTCGACGCCTACCTCGCGCGGCTCGACGCCTACGACGAGGCGTTGCGCAGCCACGTCCTCGTCGACGCTGAGGGGGCCAGGGCGGCCGCCGCCTTGGCCGACAGGGAGCTGAGCGCCGGGACCAGGCGAGGGCCGCTCCACGGCGTGCCGGTATCGCACAAGGACAACCTCTGGACCGCCGGCCTGATGACCCGGGTGCACTCACGCACGTCGTTCGCCGGCGTGCCTCGCGAGGACGCCACCGCCGTGGCGCGGCTGCGCGCCGCCGGCATGGTCCTGCTGGGCAAGACGAACACGACCGAGTTCGCCTGCGGCGACCAGGTGCTCCACGGCGACACCCCGAACCCCTGGGGACGGGACGCCTACTCGGGCGCGTCGAGCGCCGGGTCGGCGAGCGCCGTGGCCGCCGGGCTGACGGGAGCCGCCACGGGAAGCGACACGGGCGGTTCGATCCGCGCCCCGGCGGCGCTGTGCGGGATCGTGGGCGTGAAGCCCACGTACGGCCGTGTCAGCCGGCACGGCCTGGTGCCGCTCGCCTGGTCCATGGACCACGTGGGGCCGATGACCAGGAGCGCGCAGGACGCGGCGCACATGCTGGCGGCGATGGCGGGCCACGACCCCAGGGACCGCACGAGTCACGCCGAGCCGGTTCCTACCGGCTGGGCCGCACCACCCGAGGGGCTGGACGGTGTGGTCGTGGGCGTGCCGGCCGGGCACTTCGCGACCGGGCTCGAGCCCGCTGTCGCGGAGGCGTACGCGCAGGCGCTGCTAGTGCTCGAGCGCCTCGGGGCCCACCTCGAGGAGGTGGCGCTGCCGAGCGCGGGGAGTATCGCGCCGGTGGGGGCGGTCCTATCGATGTGGGAGGGCTTCACCCTGCACGCCTCCAACCTGCGTGCCGAGGGCCGCGAGTACGGGCCCAAGGCCAGGGCGGTCATCTCCAGCGGCGGGTTCTACGGCGCCGACGAGGTGGGTCTGGCGCTCCAGCTCCGCTCGCTCTGGGCCGAGGAGGTGGCGGAGGCCTTCCGCCGCGCAGACGTCATCGTGACCCCCACGCTGCACGTGGCCACGGTGTCGCGTGACGAGTGGATCGCCGGCCCGCCCGACACGAGCTGGGCCACGCGAGCCTTCAGCCTCACCGGGCACCCGGCGCTGACGCTGCCGTGCGGCCACGACGAGGAGGGCATGCCCATCGGCCTGCAGGTGGCCGCGCGCCACTTCGACGAGGGCACCATGTTCCTGGTCGCCATGGCCTACGAGCGGGAGACACCCTGGCAGCGGCGCAGGCCCGACCCGAGCTGGTGGACAGAGAAGGTCCCGACCAGCGCGGCCGTCCCGCAGGTACCCCCGCTCTCGCCGGAGGACCGCGCCGCATGGCGGGCCCATGCCGGCCGCCTCGGGCTCCCGCTCGACGACCGCGACCTCGACCGGGTGGCGGGCATCGTCGACAAGAACAGGTCCCTGCTGGCCGCGCAACGGTCGCGTGTCACCGTGACCGACGAGCCGTCGTGCCCAGCCCCGGGAGCGGCGACGTGGACGTGAGCGCTCGAGCGTCCGCCGCCTGTGTCCCGGCCAGCGGCGGTTCCCTGCACCAGCCGCGGGGTGAGGCTACGCCACCGTCGGCGGCGCGGCCATACCGCTCGACGTGGCCTTCTTCGACACGAACGGCGACTGGCTCGCTAGCTTCTCGATGCCGCTGTGTTTGGCTGACCCCTGCCCCGTCTTCCGACCCGAGCGGCCGTTCCGCTACGCCCTCGAGACGACGCCGGGGCGGCTGCCTGACGGCGCGCCCGCCCGATCGGGGCTGGGTTGGCCCTAGCCCATCGGTCGTCCGTGAAACGCATGGAGGTTGGTGGGCCCTGCTGGATTCGAACCAGCGACCAATCGATTATGAGTCGACTGCTCTAACCGCTGAGCTAAGGGCCCGAGCGTCCACCAGTCTAGCGGACGGCCGCGGCCGGGGAGAGTAGTGGTGCCAGCTCCTGCGCGGCGTGCCGGGAGAACAGCTCGGCGCCGCCGTCGTCCAGGTGGAGGGGGTCGGCGAACATCGCGGCGGTGAGGCCGGGAACGTCGCGCAGGTCGAGGACGCGCGCGCCGGCCGCCTCCGCGACCCTGACGAGCTCGGGGTCGAGGTCGTAGCCGGCCCTGGTGGGCATGGCGGCGAGGACTAGCTCGGCGCCGCTGCCTACGACCTCCCGGACGAACCGCTCCAGCCGCCCGTACGTGGGGGCGCTCGCCTGGGCCTCCTCGGGCTCGCGCAGCAGGTCGTTGACGCGCTGCGCGCTCTCCTCGTAGCCCGGCAGTAAGGCGAGGACGCGCCGCGAGACGCGCTCGCGGTTCGCGAAGGCGGCCGAGTAGCGCGCCAGCAGCACGTTCATCCTGTCGGTCAGGGTCGTGAGGTCGGTGCCCAGTAGCTGCCCGAGCATCCGGTCGGAGGCGAAGTGGCGGCCGAGCCGGTACGCCTGCGCCCGCGAGATGGGCCGGTCCTCGAGGTGCCAGATGCCGAAGCCCACGACCACGGCGTCGGGCACGGCGTCGTTCTCGACCACGTAGCGGTCGTAGAGGTAGAGCCAGTCGAGCACGGCGGTGTCGTCGGGGTACACGGCGGCCACGTTCCACTCGCCCGCGCCGTTGGCGGCGAGCCCGGCGCGCATCAGCTCCAGGTCGACCCCCTCGCGGGTGAGCGAGTTGCCCACGAACAGGACGCTGGGGCCGGGCGCGGCGACGAGCGCGGTGACGATCTCGTCCATACGGTTGATGTGCCTCACGTCGATGGAGAGGCGCTCCTCGACCGCGCGCACTCCGACCTCGACGAGGAGCAGCGCCGCCAGCACGAACGCCGGAACGCGGACGTGGTGCCACCACGGCCTGCCCGCGGCGACGGTCACCGGCGCGCCCTCGGCGCGGTCCCGCGTGCGCGACCAGGTCGGTGCGCCCGCCGTACCGCCCCCGTCGGACGCGCCGCCGTCGCGCACCCGGGCCTCCGCGGCTCCGGAGGGGACGCCGGCCCTGTCGTGGGCCAGGCGGCCCGGGGCGTCAGAACTGGAAGTAGATGAACTCATACTGGACCGGGGCAGGGAAGAACACCAGCATCAGCACGCAGAAGGTGGCGAGGGCTGCTCGGGCCAGCCAAGGCCGACGGAGGACCGCCATGAGGTCCTCCCTGTCCTCGAGCCACAGCTCGTAGAGCATCAGCGGCAGCGCGAAGAACGCGACCGTGGCGAAGCCGCCCACCGCCAGCGGGGTGAGCGTGAAGTCGGAGACGGCCCTCACGCCCATCTGGAACGCCTGGCCGATCGACTCGGCGCGGAAGAGCAGCCAGCTCACGGCCACCAGCTGGAACATCAGCACCATCGCGGGCAGTCGGGCCAGGAGGGGGCGCCTCCCCTCGCGCTCCTTGCCGGCGAGGGCGCGGTACAGCACGAGGATCAGCCCGTGGAACGCGCCCCAGGCGACGAACGTCCAAGCCGCCCCGTGCCACAGGCCGCCCAGCAGCATCGTCAGCATGAGGTTGCGGTAGGTGTTCGCGGTGCCGTGCCTGTTACCGCCCAACGGGATGTAGAGGTAGTCGCGCAGCCACGACGAGAGCGATACGTGCCACCGTCGCCAGAAGTCGCTGGGCGACACGGACAGGTACGGCATGCGGAAGTTGACCATCAGGTCGTACCCCAGCCACCGAGCGACGCCGCGGGCGATGTCGGTGTAGCCGGAGAAGTCGCCGTAGATCTGGAACGCGAAGGCGTAGACGCCGACTATCACCTCCGGTCCGGTGAGCGTCGCCGGGTCGGCGGAGAAGACCGCGTTGGCCACGGCAGCCAGGTTGTCGGCTATTACCACCTTCCTGAACAGGCCGGACAGGACGAGGTAGGCGCCCTCCGGCAGGTCGGAGGCGGTGCGCTGCCGCGGTGAGACGATCTGCGGCAGGAACCGGGTGGCACGCTCGATGGGTCCGGCCACTAGCTGGGGGAAGAAGCTGACGTACACCGCGAAGTCGAGAAGGTCCCGGCTCGGCTTCAGGTGGCCCCGATACACGTCGATCGTGTAGGACATCGTCTGGAACGTGTAGAACGAGATGCCGACCGGCAGGACCACGTTCAGGACCGGCTCGAGCCCCGGCAGCCCGGCGGCGGCCAGCACCGACGACAGGCTCTCGACGAAGAAGTCGAAGTACTTGAAGAACCCGAGGATGCCTAGGTTCACGACCACCGAGGCGACGAGCCAGGCCTTCTTGCGTGCGCGGTCGGGCGCGCGGTCGATGGCCTGTGCGGCGAAGAAGTCCGTGAGCGTCGACAGGGCGATGAGACCGAGGAAGCGCCAGTCCCAGTAGCCGTAGAACACGTAGCTGGCCACTAGGAGGAGCGCCTTCCGGCTCCGGCCGCGCAGTAGGGCGTGCAGGGCCAACACGACGGCGAAGAACGCCCAGAAGACGTAGCTGTTGAAGAGCATCCGCGCTCCCGTGTGTGAGTCTCGTCGGAGTGTAGGCCGGGACCCGTGAGCGCACCGTGAGCGATGGGCCTCGCCGTCCGGGGTCGTGCCGCGCGTGGCGGGTGGCATCGGTGGCCGGCGCCCGTGGCGGGTGACGTCGATGGTCGGCGGGCGTGGCGGGTGGTGTCGGTCGTCGGCGGGCGTGGTCCGCGGCGCCGGGCCGTCGGGGCGCCCTTCACATCGGCGCCAAGCGTAGGAACGACACACGGGCGCCGCGGGACGGGCGTGTATCATCCAAGGTCTAGTTCTAGCGGCCGGCTTCCCGCGGCCGCGGGGGAGTCACGTGTCCAAGGAACCGATCTACCTGACCGCCAAGGGTCTCGCGAAGATCAAGGAGGAGCTGCGCTACCTCAAGGAGGAGAAGCGCCAGGAGCTCGCCGACTACATGGGCGCAGCCCTCGCCGACGGCGACCTGCGCGAGAGCGCGGCCTACGACGAGGCGAGGCTGCTGCAGAGCGCGAACGAGGCGCGCATCGCCGACCTCGAGGAGATCATCCATCGCGCCGTGGTCGTCGAGCGCGACGAGGACGACGCCGCGGCCGCCCTGGGCGCCAGCCTCGAGCTCGAGGACGAGCGCGGCGAGCGCCACGTCTTCCACCTCGTCGGCACGCACGAGGCCGACATCTTCGAGAACCGCATCTCCGACGACTCCGAGCTCGGCCGCCAGCTCCTCGGCAAGCGCGCCGGCGACCAGGTCGTCGTGAACGGCGGCGCCCTGTCCTACAAGGTCGTCTCGGTCCGCTTCGACTGAGGCCCGCGTGCGGCCGCGCATGCACGAGGGCCAGGTCGACACCGACCCGGCGCTCGTGAGGCGGCTGCTGGCCGAGCAGTTCCCTTCCTGGTCGGACCTGCCGCTGACGCGCGTCGGCTCGCACGGCACCGACCACGACGTCTACCGCCTGGGCACCGACCTCGCGGTCCGCCTGCCCATCGTGGCGTGGGCTCAGAGGCAGGCGCTCCTCGAAGCGCGCTGGCTGCCTCTGCTGGCGCCGGCCCTGCCGTTGTCGGTACCTACGCCCGTGGGCCTGGGCGCCCCGGCCCACGGGTACCCCTTCGCGTGGTCCGTCGTCACCTGGCTGCCGGGCCTCGGCGCGGACGCCACGCCCTTGGACCTGGGTGCCGCCGCCTCCGCCCTGGCCGCGTTCGTCATGGCGCTGAGGGCCTTCCCGGTCGACGGGGCACACGAGCGCCCGCCCGGCGCGCGCGGCTCGCCGCTGATGGAGCTCGACGCCGGGTTCCGGGCGGCGCTGGACGCCCTCGGCGACCGGCTCGAGCGCGAGGCGCCTCGCGCGAGGCTGCTACGCGCCTGGGAGGGATCCCTGGAGGCCGGGGCGCACGCCGGCGCGGAGACGTGGGTGCACGGCGACCTCCTGCCGGGGAACCTCCTCGTCGAGGACGGCACCGTCACGGGCGTGATCGACTTCGGCGGACTGAACGTCGGGGACCCGGCCTGTGACCTGCAGCCGGCCTGGGCGCTTCTCGACCGTGTTAGCCGCGAGCGCTTCCGTGACGAGCTGGGCGCGGACGACGCGGCTTGGCTGCGCGGCCGCGGCTGGTCGCTGGCCCAGGCGGTGATCGCCCTGCCCTACTACTGGGACACCAACCCCGGCATGGTGCGGCAGGCGCGGCGCTCGATCGCGGCCGTGCTGGAGGGGTAGAGGCGGCGGCCAATGCACGGTGGTCGGCGTCGTTCCCGCGTGTGCCGGGCGCCCGGGGCCGACTGGAGGGCGCTCGGGGCCGACTGGCGGCCGTGCGGAGCGGGTAGCTGAGCGTCCACCCGGGCGGGTAGCGGAGCTGGTAGCTGAGCGGCTAGTTGAGCGG
>CAZGXF010000017.1:0-3486 GCA_964529575.1 uncultured bacterium | reverse complement strand
TGGGCAGGTAGGTGGGCGGGAGCTGAGCGGCTAGCTGAGCGGGTGGTCGCGCACGACGCCACGGCACCGTCCTGAAGGCTGCGTTACCGCCGCCGGCCGCGTACCTCACTCCGGTTCATCGGCGCCGTTGTTAGTCTCGGGCCGTGCTGCGCATCGCGCTCATCGCGATGGCCGTCGTCGTGGCCACGCTCCTCGCGCTCGCCCTGCTGGACGACGGCAGGGTCGAGGTGCCCGACGCGGTCATCACGCTGCGCGACACCCGGGTCACCCTCTACCCGCGCGCTGACCCGACGGCCGTCTGGTACTTCTCGGCGCCTCGCGTCGAGTACGTGCCGGACCGGCAGGAGGCGACGCTCTTCACCATCGCTGACGGCCGTAGGACCGTGGGCGGCGAGACCGACTTCACCCTCGACTCCGAGCAGGTGACGATCGACAGCAACGACAACATCAGGGGCCGGGCCATGCACGCCTTCCTGGTGGAGGACGAGATCGACCTCCTCATGGAGGCCAAGGGCGACCGGCTCGTGCTGATCGACCAGGCTCGTGGGCGCTTCGAGGTGCCGCGCGCGGCGATGTCCGGTCCCGACCTGGGCGAGAGCGTGTTCGAGGACATGCGCATCAGCTTCGACTTCACCGAGTTCGAGGCCGGGGGGCCGGGCACGGTGGGGTACAGCGAGTTCATCATCCGCTCGTCCGACGACGAGCGCTGAGGACCGGAGAGCGAGACGACATGCCTGACGAGAGAACCTACGCGACGGCGCAGGACGAGCGCGAGGCACGCGCTCCGCACCTGCCCGTTTCACGTGAAACACTCCGCGCCGGCCTGACGCCCGGGGCCGTACGAGCGGGCGCGGCCGGCGGGGCTGGTGCGGCTGGCCGCGCAGGCTCGGCCGGCCTGGCGCGCCTGGTGCTCCTGGCCGCGTTGGCCCTGGGCGGCGCCGCGTTCACGCTGGCCCAGGACGCTCCCCCGCAGCCGCCCGCCGAGGCGCCGGCGGAGGCGCCCGCGGAGGAGGCCGAGGGCGCGGCGAGCGACCGCATCATCACGATCGACGGCAGCGGCGGCACCCAGCGGGGGAACCTGCGCTCCGGGCCGATCGTCTACGAGCACCCCGACCCGCGCGGCATCCGCGCCACGGTCTCCACGCTCACCATCCTCGGCAGCTACGCCGAGCTCACCGCGCCGGAGGGGACCTCGATCGCCCGCGGCGGCGAGCGGACGGCCAGCTTCCGGAACGGCGTCGAGGTGAACCGCGGCCGGCTCACGGCCACCGGCCCGCAGCTCGTCTACAGCGAGGCCACGGGCCTCGGCGTCATGGAGGGCGGGGTGGAGGTCGTCATCGAGTCCGAGGAGGAGGGCGAGGAGCCCGTGCGCATCGCGGCCGCGCAGGTCTCGTTCGACGTCGACACCGACCGCTCCACCTCGACCGGCGACGTGCGGCTCGACAACGGCAACCAGGCCGCCGCCGCGGACACCCTGGTCTTCGAGGAGGAGGCGAACCTCGGCGTCCTGACCAGCGAGGGCGGGCAGGTGCAGATCACCCGCACCAGCGAGGACGGCGACCTCATGACGATCACCGCGGACGAGATCCGCGTCCTGACCGAGGCGAACCGGCTCTACGCGCGCGGCAACGTCACCGTCGTCGACGGCTCGATCACCTCGCGCGGCCAGGTCGTCTTCTTCGACGACGAAGCGGGTGTGGCCGAGGTCATCGGCACCGCCGACGAGCCGGCCGAGGCCGTGGACTCCGAGACCGGCGCCAGCCTCGTCACCGACCGCATCAAGCAGGACATCGAGTTCGACTTCTTCGAGGCGATCGACGCCTCGGTGCCGAGCGAGTTCGACCCCGCCGCCTTCGCCCTGAGGGGCGAGAACCAGTAGTGAGACCCGCGCCGGCAGGGAGGGGGCTGCCGGCGCGACGCGGCGCCCCGCGTACCTCTCGGGGTGACGCCGCCCGCGGCGGTCCGGCCGCGGGCGGCCCCGGCGGCTCCACCAGGCCGGCTCGTAAGCGAGGCGACGCGCGCTCCCGCGCGGCCCTCGTGCTGGCGGCGGCCGCGCTCGCCTGGGCTGCCGCGCAGGCCGTCACGACGTTCACCGTCCGGCGTGACGACACCGAGCTCGTGATCAGCAACCGCGCCCTGGCCTCCGAGGGCGCCCGCAGCATCGGCAACAACGCCAACTGCGAGGAGGGCATGCGCATGACGATCGTCTACGGCCCGCCGCCGGGGCACGTCGAGACGCGCGTGGAGGACGCGGTGATCACGTCGCACCTCGCGCTCGTGCGCACGCCCGTGGGCGCCGAGGAGGCTGCCGGCCAGGAGACGCTCGAGCTCACGGGCGCGACGGTCACCTTCAACCGCCCGGGCTGCATCGAGGAGATGACGCCGCCGGACGAGCCGGCCGTCACGCTGGTCCAGGGGCGGACCACCGTGGTGGGCGCGCGCTTCTTCCTCGACAGGGACGAGAACGTGGGCACGATGGACGGGCCTGTCGCGCTCACCCGCGAGCCGGCGAGCGAAGGGGAGGCGCCGCTGACGGCCAGCGCGGCGTCGATGACCTTCGCGGTAGACGAGCAGCGGGCCACACTGCAGGGCGACGTGCGCGTCACCAGCGAGGAGCGCACGACCACCGGCGACGCGCTCGAGCTGGACGAGGAGGCCGGCATCGCCGTGCTGACCGGGTCTCCGGCGCGGAGCGTGCGCGGCTCCGACACGCTCGAGGGCGCGCGGCTGCTCTACTACCTGGACAGCGACGACGTCGTCGTGATCGGGAACGTGGCGGGCGAGCTCGAGGTGGAGATCGAGTAGGTCCGGGCGCGGACGCGCCTCGCGGCAGAGGATTGCCGCCGGCCTATGCGTTCGGCTCGATGCGTTCGGCTCGATGCGGGGGTGCCAGCCGCCGTGTACCGCCCGGCGAGGGGTGCCCAGCGACCGGCGCGCCGGGCCGTTGCTGGGGGCAGGCGACCGGAGCCGACCGTTCGACCCGCCGACGCGAGGGCGGCGGCCGAGCCGCCACGGCCGCTCTAGCGCTGCTTGGGCAGGTTGATGGTCAGGACGCCGCTCTGGAGGTGGGCGGTGGCCCGCTCGGGGTCGACGGGGGCAGGCAAGCGGATCGTGCGCTGGAACGGGCCGATGGGCCTCTCGGTGAAGACCGGCACCGTGTCGACGGGCAGGCCGTCGCGGATGCCGGCGACGAGCAGCTCGTCGCCCTGGACCGCGACCTCCAGGTCGGACTGTGGGACGCCCGGCACCTCCACGTGCACGAGGTAGGCCTCGCCGGTGTCGTGGAGGTCGGCCCGGGCCACCACGGGGGAGGGCTGGGTGTGGGAGTCCACGAGCCGCTGGATGCTGTCCCGCACGGCGATCAGCTCTTCGATGTCACCGGCTGTGCCGTACTTCTGGATCTTCATCGCGCCATAGTAGCACCGGTCTGGACGGCCTCCGTAGGCTGGTTGGCGGGCGCCGAGGAGCCGCTTCCGTGGCGCCGGG
>CAZGXF010000016.1:0-31181 GCA_964529575.1 uncultured bacterium | reverse complement strand
TCCTCAACAACGGGTTCCTGGAGGCGCGCGCCGAGGCCGCCTACCAGGCGAAGGTGGACGCGTTCCTCTACGTGCGGCCGCCGTCCGAGCTGCAGGTGAACGTGGCCTACGCGCACCAGGGCGGCGTCTACTACGCGTCGCGCATGCGCGCCGTTCCCGAGGACCCCACGCGCGCCCGCCTCTCCGGCGTCCTCGTGGTGGAGCCCGACGGCACCGTCCTCTCGGCGCTCGACGGCGAGTGGGACTCGCAGGAGCGCGTGTGGCGCCTCTTCGCCGCCGAGCGCACCGCGGAGGGCGGCCGGCCGTCGGGCGTGGGCGCCGTGACGGTGCCCTTCGCGCTCGAGGCCACGCCGGCCCAGACGCTGGCGCGGCCCGCCGAGCTGCCTCTCGACGAGCTGGCCGCGCGCCTGCGCACGGTGGCCGCGGCGGGCGGCGACACGCGCGAGCTGCGCTACGACCTGCACCGCCGCCTCGCCGACGCCTTCAGCGCGCCCATCTTCGCCGCCTTCGCCGCGGCGATCGCGCTGCGGGTCCGTGGTCGCGAGGCCGGCTTCGCGTGGACGATCGTGCTGATGGTCCTGTTCTGGGCGACCTGGGTGCTGTCGGGCGACCTGTTCGCCTCCGGGGCCCTCGGCCCAGAGGTGGCGGCCTGGCTCACGCCCGCGGCCGCGGCCGCGGGCGCCACGCTGGTGGCGGCGAGGACGCTGCCCCGATGAACCGCTTCGCCCGCTACCTGCTGCGCGAGGTGCTGCCGCTGTTCGTGGCCGCCCTGGTGGCGTTGCTGCTGCTCCTGATGCTCGCCGCGCTGCTGGGCGTCCTCGCCGACGCCCTCGCCCGCGGCGTGCCGCCCGGCCTGGTGGCGCGGTACATGCTCCTCAAGCTGCCCTCGGCGGTAGGACCCGGCCTGCCGCTGGCGCTGCTCTTCGCGGCCCTGGTCGCCCTCACCCGGCTGGGCCAGGACGGCGAGGTGAAGGCGGCCCTGCTGTTGGGCGTCGGCCCGCGGCGCTTCGCGTTCCCGGTGCTGGCGCTCGGCCTGGCGGTGAGCGTGGTGGCGTTCCTGAACAACGAGCTCGTGGTGCCGCGCAGCGAGCGCCTGGCCGGCGAGGTGGAGCGCGACATCCTCCTCCTCTCCCCCGAGACCGTCCTCTCCGCCGGCACCTTCTTCACCGACGCGCTGGGGCGCAGCATCTTCATCGGGGCGATCGAGCCGGGCGGGCGCTTCGAGGACGTCACGGTCATCACCCCGGGCACGAGCCGCGGCCCCCGCGAGCTCATCCGCGCCGACGTGGGCCAGGCGCGGCCCGAGGAGGGCGTGTGGCTGCTCGAGGGCATCCGGTTCCGGGCGCTGCGCGAGTCCTCGGTGACCCTCGACATCGCCGCCTCCGAGGCGGTCCTGCCGGTGCGGGGCCTGACGGCCCGCAGCAGCGCGGTGAGCGACCTCGTCTACCTGCCCATCGGCGAGCTGGTCGGTAGGGTCCGCTCGGCGGGCGGCGCCGAGACCGCGGCGGAGCGCACGGCCCTGCACCGCAAGTTCGCCGAGCCGCTCGCCGCCACGGCGTTCGCCCTCTTCGCGGTGGCGCTGGGCCTCTACACGTTCCGGAGCGGCACGAACGTCGGCTTCGTGGCCGCGATGCTGCTCACGTTCGTCTACTACGCCACCTGGAGCGTCACGAAGCTGTTGGGCGCCCAGGGCACGGTGCCCGCCTGGCTCGCGGCGTGGACGCCGGTGGCGCTGTACGCCGGCGGCGGGCTCCTGCTGCTGGCCTTGGCCAGGAGGCGCTGATGCGCCTCGTCGCGGCGCTACTGCTGGCCATGTGCGCCGGCTGGGCCTGCGCCGCGCGCATCGTGATCGACGCGGCGCACGACCCCGACAGCCGCCTCGAGATCCGCACGGTCACGCTGCCGAACGGCGACGAGGTGCAGGTCTACGTCCTCATGGGCCACGGGCTGACCGTGCGGATCGACGAGGAGGTCCTCACGGCCGACCACGTCGAGTTCGACCTCACGCGGCGGATCGTCCGGGTCGTGGGGCGCGGCTCGTTCACCCGCGGCGGCGAGACGGTGGAGGGCGACGACCTCGTCATCGACCTGAGCCGCGAGAGCCTCGAGGGGACCGACGTCCTCATCGTCACGCCGGAGGTGGACGTCAGCGGCGACAGCGCGAGCCGCGTCCCAGGCATGATCGCCATCGCCCTGGGCGAGTTCTCGCCCTGCAGCCGTTGCCAGCAGGAGGTGGAGGACTACGGCTTCAGGGCCGAGCGCATCGAGCTCTACCCCGGCGACAGGCTCGTGGCCCACGGCGTGACCGTGCTGATCAGGGGGCAGCCAGCGTTCGACGTGCCGCTTCTGGTGCTGCCGCTCGGGCCGGAGGACAGGCAGCCGCGGCTGCTCTACGAGACCGGCACGGCGAACAGCCGCGCGCGGGTGGAGGTCACCTGGCCGTACGTGGCAGGGCCCGACGCGCGCGGCGCGCTCACCCTGCGCTACGCCGCCGACGTCGAGCCCGGCGCCTCGCGCCTCGGCGACGCGCTCCTAGGCGGCGCCGTGCGCCGGTCGTACTTCGGCGTCAGGCTCGACCACGCCTTCTACACCGACCGCGGGTCGGGCGACCTGGTCGTGGACCTGACGCCCGGCTTCGAGGAGCCGACGGGCTGGCGGCCGCCGCGCTGGACGGTGACGTTCGCCTACGCCGACGACCCGGTGCTGGGCCCGCCGACGACCGAGGTGCTGCTGCAGCGCGACGACGAGCAGCGCCCTTACGTCTGGGAGGCGACGTTGCGCGCCAGGCGGGTCTCGCACGGCGTGGACGCGCTCTTCTCGAGCCAGGTCTTCGTCGACCTGGAGCCGGGCGACGGCATCTCCACCCCTTCGTACGCCGGGGGCCGCACGCCCCTCCTCACACCCGCCCGGCTGGAGCTGCGCCCCGAGACCTCGCCGCTCGACCTGGGGGCGTTCCGCGTCGAGCGGCTGCTGGTCGACCTCGGCGTGTTCGAGGACCGCAGCAACCCCACGAACCGCTCGGCGGCGCTCACGCCCACGGTGTCCACCGGCCGCGTGCTCGAGGCGCACGCGCTGTCGCTCGGCCCCGTCGGTCTGTGGGCCGGCGCGCGCCTGAGCGCCCGCACCGACTTCACCGGCTACTACTACGGCACCGGCGAGCGGCAGGTAGACTGGCTGACCCGCGCCGCGCTGGACCAGTCGTTCGGCGACGTCGGCTCGCTGTCGCTGACCTTCAACCGCGACGTCACCGAGGGCGAGACCCCGTTCCGCTTCGACGCACTCGCCTACCGGGCCCGCACGGACCTGCTGGCGGCCCTGCTCGTGGACCCCACGCCCTGGCTGCGAGTGCAGCAGCGAGGCGGCTACGTCTTCCTCGACGACCGCAACCCGGACGCCGAGGGCTGGGCGCCCCTGGAGACGACGCTGACGCTCTTGAGGAACGTCGACTGGGTGACGCTCACCGTCAGCAACGCCTACGACCTGCAGGACGGCGACCCGGGCGTCATCGACGTCGACCTGGGACTGCGCGCCCGCGGCACGTTCAGCGTCGGCCTCGACGTCTCGCACGTCGAGGACCTCGAGGTCACCGAGGACCGCATCACGGGCCTGCCGACCGACGACTCGGCCACGTCGCTGAGCCTCACGGCGGGGGTGCGCGGCGCCTTCGACCTCTCGGTGTCCACCGCCTACCGCTACTCCCCGCCGCCGCCCGAGCCGGGCGAGCCGGCGGACCGCTTCGACGACCTGCGGGTGAGGCTGACGCTCGGCACGCTCACCCAGGACGACCTGGTGCCGGGGCTGTCCGTCGACTACGCACGCGACCTCGACCGCGGCGAGGTGAGCGCGTTCGGCGTCGAGCTGACCGGCCGCGTGGGACCCGTGGCCCTCTTCGCCCTGGAGCGGCTCGCCATGCCGTCGGGCCGGGTCTCCCAGAGCCGTCTGCGCGCCGAGTGGCGGGGCGTCGCCGCCGCCGAGGCGCGGGGTCTCGAGTGGCTGCCGGCGCCCGCGCTGGGACTGCCGGAGCCCGCGCCTTACGTGCGCGACCTCGAGTTCGCGGTCGAGGACGCGCCGGCGTTCGGCACGCCCACCTGGCGCGTGGCCTTCTCGACGCGCTTCGACCCAGCCCTCCTCGGGGGCGACGGCGGCCTGCGCGGCTCGACGCTCACCGGCAGGGCGCTCCTGGACTCGCGCGTCCTGGGGCCGGCGCGCCTCAGCGTCGACGGCTTCGCCGAGGTCGCCTGGCGCGACGCCGTCCAGCCGGTCACCTACCTCAGGCGCGCGAACCTGGAGTTCGGCCTGGACCTCTACGAGCGTGTCGGTCTGCAGGGCACCGTGGGCTACGCCGCCGGGTTCAGCCAGGCCGCGCAGGAGGTCACGAGCGCGCGGCTCACCCTCACGGACGTAGCCTTGGTGGTGAGGCCGCTGGACGAGCTCTACCTGGGACTGGTGATCGACGACGTGTGGGACCTGACCGGCAACGACCCGAGCCGCAGCTTCGAGTTCCGCCCCGAGTTCACCGTGGTCTGGGACCGCTGCTGCTGGGCGCTCTACGGCTCATGGGACAGCGCCACGGGCCAGGTCTCGATCACGCTGACCACGCCCGGCGCCGAGCAGGGCCTCACCCAGGTGTTCGGCACGGGCCTGATGCTGCCGGGGAGGCGGCCGTGACGCGGGCGCCGCGAGGGCCCGCGGTGGGCCGGCGGCTCGGGGCGGCCGTCGTCGCGCTGCTCCTGCTGGCGGCCTGCACGGGCACGCGGGAGCCGCGGCCACCTACCCTGCTGGTCGTGGGCGCTGCGCCAGGCGGCGCGCCGCACCTGCTGCTCCTCGAGGACGTCACCGAGACGGCACGGCCGGGCGAGCCGCGCCTCGTGCTGGTGCCGGGCGGCGCGCGGCCCCTGCCGGCGCCGGCGGTGGCGCTCGACTTCGAGGACCGCGGCCTGGAGCGGCCGGCGGCCTGGGTGCTGACGCGCGAGGTCGCGGACGACGGCGGCGCGCCCGCCGTCACGGCCTACCTGCAGCGCTTCCTGGTCGCCGAGGTGGACACCGCCGACCCCGCGGCCTTCGCCGAGGACCTCGACAGGCGCGTGACGCTGACGGCTCCGGGGGGCGGCGGCGCGCTCGACGGCCTCTCCCCCACCGCCCCCTCCACCTGCCCGACGGCGCTGCAGGTCGACAGGACGGGCTCCTGGGCCGTGGTGCTCGACGACCCCGCGCGCTGCGGCGGCGGCGAGCACCCCGAGCTGTGGCTGGTGCCGCTGGCGCCCGACCTGGGCCCGCCGCGGTCGGTGCTCGGCACGCAGGACCTCGCGCCGCTGGCGCCGTACCTGGACCAGAGGCCGCTGGACCAAGCGGTCTACTTCCTCGTGGGCGGGATCGACACCACGAACGTCTTCGCGCTCGACCTCTCCGACGACGGCGGCGCCGAGAGGCTGGAGGGCGCGAGCCTTCCCGAGCGCGCCGTCGACCTCCGCACGGCGGCGGGGGCCGGCGACCTCCTCCTCGCGTTGGCCGACGACGACCTGCTCGCCGTGGACGTCGCGCGGCCAGGCCCCGCCCTGCGCACGGGCACGCAGGCCGGCGGCGCGGCCCTGGCGACGGACCCGACGGGCCTGTCGTCCGAGGTGCTGGTCCTCACCGGCACCGTCGTGGCGTTCCACGAGGACCCCGAGGACGGCTCGCCCGACACCGCCTCGCGCCTGGCCGTGGCGGCGACGGTGGACCCGCTGACGCGCTTCGCTTACGCCGTCGGGGAGGGGCGCCTCACGGTCCTCGACCTGCTCACGGGCGGAAGTACGGACCGGTCCTTCCAGGCGTACACGGAGCCGCTCCCGGAGCTGGAGCTGCCGAGCGGCGCCCCCGCCTCGCTCAGCGGGGCCGACACCGGTCCCGTGACGGTCATCGGCTGGGTGCGGGCGGCGACGCCTCCGGCCCCGTGAGCCGGTCGAGCGCCTCCTTCGTGCGCTCGACCGCGCCCGAAACGACCGCGCGCGAGGCGGTGCGCAGGGCGCTGGTGACGGCCTTGGCGTCCGAGCTGCCGTGGCCGATGAACGCGTAGCCGTCGACGCCCAGCAGCGGCTGGGCGCCGTACTCGGACGGGTCCATGCGCCTGGCCACCTCGCGCAGGGCGCTCCGCGCCAGCAGCCCGCCCAGGCGCGCCACCGGCCCGCTCGTCAGCGCCTGCTTCACCCACGAGAACAGCTCGCGCGCCTCGCCCTCGGCGAGCTTCAGCATCACGTTGCCGGTGAAGCCGTCGGTCACGAAGACGTCGACGGTGCCCTTCAACAGGTCACGGCCCTCGACGTTGCCCTGGAAGCGTATGCCGGGCGTGGCGGCCAGCAGCTCGTGCGCGGCGCGGACCAGCTCGTTGCCCTTGTGCGGCTCCTCGCCGATCGACACCAGGCCGACCGTGGGGTCCGACTTGCCCCAGACGCTGCTCACGAACGCGCTGCCCAGCACCGCGAACTGCTGGAGGTACTGGGGTTTGGCGTCGGCGTTCGCGCCCACGTCGAGCAGCGCCGCGAAGCCGCGGCTGGTGGGGACGTTGGCGAGGATCGCCGGGCGGTCGACGCCGGGCAGGCGGCCGAGGACGAGCAGCGCCGACGCCATCGTCGCGCCCGAGTGCCCCATCGAGACCGCCGCGTCGGCGGCGCCCTCCTTCACCAGGCGCATCGCCACCATCACGCTGGACTCGCGCCGGCGACGGACGTCGGCCGCGTGGTCGTCCATCGAGATCGCGTCGGGGGCGTGCACGACCTCGACGCGCCCCGCCGCGTCGCCCAGCGCCGGGAGCAGGACGGCCTCGTCGCCGACCAGGACCACCCGCAGGCCCTCGGCGGCCGCCGCGACGGCGCCCGCGATCGCCGCGGCCGGCATGTGGTCGCCGCCCATGGCGTCGAGGGCGATGCGCGGCGTCCCCTGTGTCATCAGGCGCGCAGTATAGCCGCGGCCCGCCGGGCGGCTCACCGCGCGGGGCTAGACTGCCCGCCATGGAGGTCAGGACCTTCGACGCGCCCAGCGGGGAGCGGCTAGACGTGGCCATCGCCCAGGCGCTCGCCGTGTCGCGGACCTTCGCCAAGGAGCTGGTCAGCGAGGGCTACGTCACCCTCGACGGCAAGCCCGTGGGCAAGCCGGCGACGAAGCTCACCGGCACGGAGGTCGTCTCGGTGCTGCTGCCGCCGCCCGAACCCATGGACGTGGAGCCCGAGGAGATCGAACTGCCCATCCTGTTCGAGGACGAGTACCTGGCCGCGATCGACAAGCCGCCCGGGCTCGTCGCCCACCCCACGGCGACGGTGCGCACGGGCACCGTGGTGAACGCCCTGCTCGGTCGCATCCCGCTGTCGAAGGAGCGGTTCCAGGACCCCGGCGACGAGCTGTACCGGCCGGGCATCGTCCACCGCCTCGACAAGGACACGTCCGGCGTGATGGTCGTGGCCAAGACCGACGAGGCCCACCGGCACCTGGCGAACTCGTTCAAGCGCCGCTTCACCGAGAAGGAGTACGTGGCCATCGCCGTGGGCGAGGTGGAGGACGGCGCGATCGTCGACGCCCCCATCGGCCGGCACCCGGTCGAGCGTCAGCGCATGACGGTGGGCGGCGAGGCGCCGCGCAGCGCCTCCACCCACTTCTGGGCCCTGGGGCGGGCTCCCGGCCACACCCTCGTGCGCGCCAAGCCGCACACCGGGCGCACGCACCAGATCCGCGTGCACCTCTGGCACCTGGGCGCGCCGATCCTCGGCGACGAGGTGTACGGCCGGCGCAGCGAGAGGATCGCCCGCCAGGCGCTGCACGCCCGCAGCCTCACGCTCCCCCACCCGCGCGACAACATGCCGGTCACGTTCATCGCGCCGGTGCGCGAGGACATCGTCGCGGCCTGGCTCTCCCTGGGCGGCTCGTGGCCGGCCGAGCTGGAGCCGCCGGTCCCCGCCGCCCCCGACGTGCCCCCGCCCGGCCTCGGGCCGCCGGGAAGCGCCGACGAGGGGTGAGCGGGGCCCTGGTAGACTCCCCGCGTTCCGCTGCATCCAGCGGGGGAGGCGCCCACCGTGGACGAAGACGTCACCGCCACGCTGCCGCACTGGCAGCTCGACTCGATATACCCGGGGCTCGATAGCCCGCAGTACCAGGCCGACAGGCGGGCGCTGCTCGACGCGCTCGCCGCGTTCGAGCGCTTCTGCGACGAGCGCGGCGTCGGCGAGGCGACGGCGCCCACCGGACCGCGAGGCGACGGGGCCGCGCCGGCACCCGCCGCCGACCCGGCCGCGACGCTGGCCGAGGCGCTGGAGCTCTACCTGCGCCTCGCCGAGCTGCAGGGCACCCAGTCGGTCTACCTCTCGCTGCGGGTGGCGACCGACTCCTTCGACGCCGCCGCCCAGGCCGAGCTCTCGTCCCTCGTCGCCCTGGGCGCCCGCACCGGCGCGGTCGCGGCGCGCTTCAAGGCGTGGCTGAAGGGGGTCGACCTGGACGCCGCCGCGGAGCGCTTCGCGGTCGTGGCCGCGCACCGCTACCCGCTGGAGCGCTACCGGCAGGAGGCCGAGCGCATGCTCGGGTACGAGGCCGAGGCCCTGGCCGCGGCGCTCGACGCCAGCGGGGGCTCGGCCTGGGCGAAGCTCTACAACGACCTCACCTCGCGCGAGCGCGTGCGCGCGGCGGTCACCCCGGACGAGGCCGCGGGCGCGGCGCCGCCGCGCGAGTACGGGGTGGCGGAGCTGCGCAGCCTACAGGCCCACGCCGACGAGGACGTGCGGCGTCGCGCCTACCGGGCCGAGCTCGAGCTGCTGGGCCGCAACCGGCTCCCCTTCGCCGCCGCGATGAACGGCATCAAGGGCCAGGTGGGCGCCCTGGCGCGCCAGCGCGGCTGGGGCGGGCCGCTCGAGTTCAGCCTCTTCCAGCACGGCATCAGCCGCATGAGCCTGGACGCCATGCACGAGGCGTGCGAGGAGCGCTTCGAGACCATGCGCTCGTACCTGCGGGCCAAGGCGGAGCTGCTGGGCAAGGGCCGCCTCGCCTGGTACGACCTCTTCGCGCCGCTGCCCCAGGCGGTCTCCCCCAGGTTCACGTGGGAGCGGGCGCAGGACCTCGTGGTGGACCGCTTCGCGAGCTACTCGGACGAGCTGGCGGCGTTCGCCCGCCGTGCCCTCGACCGGGGCTGGGTGGACGTGCCGCCGCGCCGCGGCAAGCGCAGCGGCGCGTTCTGCTCGTCCGTGCACGCCCGCGCCGAGTCGCGCGTGATGCTCAACTTCGGCGGCAACCTCTCCGACGTCTTCACCCTGGCGCACGAGCTAGGGCACGCCTACCACAACGACTGCAAGTTCAGGTTCGGCCGCACCGCCCTGCAGTCGCCCACCCCGATGACGCTGGCCGAGACCGCCTCGATCTTCTGCGAGACGCTGCTCTTCGACGGCCTCATGGCGGGCGTCGAGGAGGCCGAGCGCCTGGCCGTGCTCGAGCAGAACCTGCAGGGCGCCACGCAGCTCCTGCTGGACATCCACACGCGGTTCCTCTTCGAGGCCGAGGTGTTCGAGCGGAGGGCCGAGCGCGAGCTGTCGGCCGACGAGCTGGACGCCGTGATGGACGCCGCCCAGGCGCGCGTGTTCGGCGACGCCCTCGCCGAGGACGCCAGGCACCCGCTGATGTGGGCGCACAAGCCGCACTACTACTCGAGCCAGAGGTCCTTCTACAACTTCCCCTACACCTTCGGCTGGCTGTTCGGGTTGGGCCTCTACGCACGCTACCGCGCCGAGGGGGACGCCTTCCGGCAGCGGTACGATGAGCTCCTGTCCTCGACGGGCATCGCCTCCGCCAGCGAGCTGTCTCGCGGCTTCGGCATAGACATCGAGGACCCGCAGTTCTGGCGCGACAGCCTCGACGTCGTCGCGAGCCGCGTCGAAGCCTTCGAGGCGATCACCGCAGGGAGCGAAGGACGAGCATGACCACGAACTACCGCGACCTCTTCGACCTCACCGGGAAGCACGCGCTGGTCATCGGCGCGGGTTCCGGCATCGGCCGCGCCACGGTGCACGGGCTGGCCGACTTCGGCGCCTCGGTCACCTGCGCCGACCTCGACCAGGCCGCCGCCGACGCGGTCGCCGCCGAGGCCAGCCAGCGCGGCGCCGCCGCCCGCGGCGTGAAGGCCGACGTCTCCAGCGAGGCCGACGTGAAGGCGCTGATCGGCTCCATGGACCGCCTCGACGTGCTCGTGTGCACGCCGTCCATCAACGTGCGCAAGCCGCTGGCGAACGTGACGGCCGAGGAGTTCGACCGCGTCGTCGGCATCAACCTGCGCGGCAGCTTCTTCGCGCTGCGCGAGGCCGGCGCCCGCATGGCCGCGCAGGGCCAGGGCTCCATGGTCTTCTTCTCGAGCATCAGGTCGCAGGTCGTCGAGCCCGGTCAGGGCGTGTACGCCGCCACCAAGGCCGGGACCCTGCAGATGATCAGGGCCGCCGCCGCCGAATGGGGACCCCACGGGGTGCGCGCGAACGCTGTGGCGCCCGGGGTCGTGGAGACGCCGCTCACCAAGCAGATCAAGGACCAGCCCGACTGGTACGACGCCTACGCGCAGAAGAGCGCCTTGGGCCGCTGGGCGCAGCCGAGCGAGCTCGTCGGCGCCGTCGTCTACCTGGCCTCCGACGCGTCCAGCTTCGTGACCGGCTCGCTGCTCATCGTCGACGGCGGCTGGACGGCCGTCGACGGCCGCTTCACGCCGCCGCTGTGACCGTGCGCCGGCCGGGCTCGCTGCCGCCCGAGGTCGCCGAGCTGGCGCGGCGGGCCGCCGACGCGGTCGACCCCGAACGCGTCGTCGAGCTGGCGCAGGGCCTCGTGCGCATCCGCAGCGTGTACGACCAGGCTCGCGGCACGACCGAGGCGCCGGCGGCGCGCTACGTCGCCGAGCAGCTCGCCGCCGCCGGCTTCGACCCGGTGGTCGAGGAGGCCGCGCCAGGGCGGCCGAACGTGATCTGCGACTTCGCCGGCACCGCCTTCGTCCCCGGGCGCCACAGGACCCTGATGCTCGAGGGGCACACCGACGTCGTCACCGAGGGCGACCCGTCGGTGTGGACGGTGCCGCCCTTCGAGGGGCGCATCGAGCCCGGCCCCGGCGGCGAGCTCGCCACGGGTGTACTGCACGGCCGCGGCAGCGCCGACATGAAGGCCGGGGTGGCGGCGGCGATCGCCGCCGTCGAGGCGGTGCGGGCGGTCGCGCCCGACCTTCCCGGGCGCATCAGGCTGGGGATCGTCGCCGACGAGGAGGGGCTGATGCTCGGCATCAAGTCGTTCATCCAGAACGGCTGGGCCGACGACGTGGACGGGGCGATCGTCTGCGAGCCCGAGGAGAACGAGATCTGCCTGTTCCAGAAGGGCGCCATGCGCATGCACGTGCGCGCCTTCGGCGTCATGAGCCACGGCGCCATGCCCTACGCCGGGGTCAACCCCATCCGCGGCCTGGCCGACATGGTCGTGGCGCTGCGCGAGCTCGAGCGCCGCGAGCAGGAGCGGCTGGGCGAGCACGAGTTCCTCGGCCTGCCGTGGATCACGCCCACGATCCTCCAGGCGCCCGCCAAGGGCGAGGCGCAGCTGAACGTCATGCCGGACGAGGCGTACATGGCCCTGGACATCAGGACCGTGCCCGGTCAGGACCACGCCACGCTCGAGGGCCAGGTACAGGCGATCGCCCGCGAGCTCGAGGCGCGGACTCCCCGTCTGCGCTTCTCGGTCGAGTGCTTCGAGTCGCGCCCGTGGACGGCCACCGACCCTGCCGACCCGCTGGTCGCGGCCGTCGAGGCGGTCTACGAACCCGTGCTCGGCACGCCCCCGCGCTACGGCGGCGTCCCGGGCGCCACCGACGGCACGTTCCTGTGGGCCTGGAAGGACATCCCCGTCGTCACCGTCGGCCCGGGCGACCGCACGATCCCGCACCAGGTCGACGAGTTCGTGAGACTGAAGGACACCGTGGCCGCCGCGCGGCTCTACGCCGCCGCGGCCGTCGCCTACCTTGCCAGCTGACCGCCGCCGCGGGCGGCGCTGCGGCTGAGGCCGATCGGAGGAGTGGATGAGGATGAAAGCGAAGTCACTGAAGGTCGCGCTCGCGGCGGCCCTGCTGGCCGCCGGCGTCGCCGTCGCCCAGGACCCGGCGCCGGTGAGCGGCGGCAGCATCGTCGTGGCCATCACCGCGGAGCCGCCGGGTTGGGACCCGTCGGCCTCAACCTCGCAGGAGATCCCGCGCGTCGTGTACGACAACGTGCTGCAGGGCCTCGTGCGCTTCGACCGCACCGGCGAGATCGTGCCGGCCCTGGCCACCTCGTGGGAGACGTCCGAGGACGGCCTCACCTGGACGTTCCACCTGCGCGAGGGCGTGACGTTCCACGACGGCTCGGCCTTCGACGCCGCCGACGTGGTCGAGAAGTTCGAGCGCGCCACCGATCCCGACTCGGGCCACACCAACGCCCAGTACTACGAGGCCATCGAGAGCGTCGAGGCCGTGGACGACCACACGGTCGCGTTCCACCTCTCGCGCCCCAACTCGAGCCTGCTCTACGACCTCGCCCGGCCCGACTCGGTCATCAACCCGTCGGGCACCGCCGAGACGCAACGGACGCAGCCCGTGGGCACGGGCCCGTTCGTGTTCGCCGAGTACGTCCCGGGCAGCCACGTGCGCCTCGAGCGCTTCGACGGCTACTGGGAGGAGGGTCTCCCCTACCTCGACTCCGCCGAGTTCCGCATCATGTCGGACGCGAACGCGCGCTTCGCCGCGCTGCAGGCCGGCGACATCGACATGATCGGCGTGGCGCTGCTGCCCGAGCAGTTCCAGCAGGTCCTGGCGAACCCCGACCTGAAGGGCACCCAGGGCTCCGGCACGGCCGAGATCACCATGGCGCTGAACAACGCGCGCGAGCCCCTGAACGACCCGCGCGTGCGCCAGGCCATCACCCACGCGATCGACAAGCAGGCCATCGTGCAGGGCGCGCTGTTCGGCCTCGGCACCGTCATCGGCACGCACATGAGCCCGGCCGAGAACTACTACGTCGACCTCACCGACACCTACCCGTACGACCCCGAGCGCGCGCGTGAGCTCCTCGCCGAGGCCGGCTACCCGGACGGCTTCACGGTCAGGTTCGAGCTGCCCGAGCCCTACGCCATCGAGCGCCGCACCGGCGAGGTCATCGCCCAGCAGCTCGCCCAGGTGGGCATCGACGTGGAGCTGTCCGTGGTCGAGTGGGCCACCTGGATCGAGCGCATCTTCCTGGGCGGCGACTACGACATGACGATCATCGGGCACTCGGAGCCGCGCGACATCAACGTCTACGCGAACCCGGAGTACTACTACCACTACGACAACCCGCGCATCGGCGAGCTCCTGGAGGAGGCCGAGACGGCCGTCTCGCAGGAGGAGGCGATCGCCAAGTACCAGGAGATCGCCCGCATCATCGCCGAGGACGCCGTGAACGTCTGGGTGCTCTCGGCCCCCTACCTCGTGGCGGCGAAGCAGGACGTCTACGGCTTCTGGACCGACCAGCCCACGCCTGCCATCAACCTCGTCCAGGTCTACCGCGCCCCGTAGCGCACTCGAGGGGGCGGCCCTAGGCGGCCGCCCCCGCCCTATCTGACGCCCACCGGTATCTGCCCATGCTCGCCTTCCTCGTCCGCCGCTTCCTGACCGCAGTGCTCAGCGTGCTGCTCGCCAGCGTCGTCGTGTTCGGCGCGCTGCTGGCCGTGCCGGGCGACCCGGCCGCCGTGATCCTCGGCATGAACGCCTCACCGGCCGCGCGCGAGGCGCTCACCCGCCAGCTCGGCCTGGACCGTCCGCCGGTCGAGCGCTACGTCGCCTGGCTCGGCGGCGTGGTGCAGGGCGACCTGGGCGAGTCGCTGAACTACGACAGGCCCGTCGCGGGGCTCATCGGCGACCGCCTGCGCGTGAGCGTGCCGC
Source organism: uncultured bacterium (assembly GCA_964529575.1). GTDB lineage: Bacteria > Deinococcota > Deinococci > Deinococcales > Trueperaceae > DASRWD01. The sequence continues at coordinate 17,263 of CAZGXF010000016.1, read as the reverse complement.
TGGCCGTGGGCGCCGCGCTCGTCGCCTGCCTGCTGGCGCTGCCGCTGGGGGTGCTCGCCGCCCTCAAGCGCGGCACGTTCTGGGACCCGTTGGTGACGTCGCTCTCGCAGGTGGGCGCGGCGGTGCCCAGCTTCTGGCTGGGGCTCCTGTTCATCCTCTACTTCGCGGTCGAGCTGAGGTGGCTCCCGGCCAGCGGCTTCGTGCCGTTCGGCCAGGACCCGGTCAGGTGGGCTCGCAGCCTCGTGCTGCCGGTGCTGGCCCTCGGCCTCGGGCAGGCCGCCGTCATGACGCGCATGACGCGCGCCGCCATGCTGGAGGTGCTGTCCCAGGACTTCGTGCGCACCGCGCGGGCGAAGGGCGTGGCCCAGCGCGGCGTGGTGCTGAAGCACGCCCTGCGCAACGCCATGGTCACGATCGTCACGATCCTCGGCCTCTCGCTCTCGAACGTCTTCATCGGCTCGATCGTCATCGAGCAGGTGTTCGCGCTCCCCGGCCTGGGGCGCCTCGCGCTCACGGCCATCGGCACCCGCGACTTCCCGCTCCTGCAGGGCGAGATCCTGCTCTACGCGTCCACGATCGTGGGCCTGGGCTTCCTGGTCGACGTCTCCTACGGCCTCCTGGACCCGAGGATCCGCTATGAGTGACGCCGCCGTCGCCCGCCCCACCCGGCGACGCGCTCCGTCGCGCCCGCGCTACAACCTGTGGCTGGGCGCCTTCCTCATCGGCACGGTCGTGGTGGGCGCGCTGGTGGGCTTCGCCTGGTCGCCCTACCCGCCCAACGAGCTGAACTTCGCCGCCCAGCTGCAGGGCCCCTCGGGCGAGCACTGGTTCGGCACCGACCACTTCGGGCGCGACCTCTTCTCGCGCCTGCTGGTGGGGGCCCGCGGCACCCTCTACGTGGGGTTCATCTCGGTCGGCATCGCGCTGCTCGCGGGCACGGCGCTCGGGGCGGTGGCCGGCTTCGTGGGCGGCTTCGTGGACGAGGCGATCATGCGGCTCGTCGACGTCCTCTACGCCTTCCCGGCGATCCTCATGGCCCTCCTGCTGGCGGCCGTCTACCGGCCGGGCACCCTCACCGCCATGGCCGCCATCGGCATCGCCACGGTGCCGATCTTCGCGCGCATCGCCCGCGCCAGCGTGCTCGCGGGCAAGGAGCGCGAGTACGTCGAGGCCGGCCGGGCGCTGGGCATGGGCGCGGGGCGACTGCTGTGGCGGCACGTCCTCCCCGGAGCCGTCGGCCCGCTCGTCGTGCAGGCCAGCCTCAGCCTGGCCGTGGCGGTGCTCGCCGAGGCCGCGCTGTCGTTCCTGGGCCTGGGCACGCCGCCGGACGTGCCTTCGTGGGGGAACATGCTCCGCGAGGCCCAGGGCTTCCTGGCGATGAGCCCCTACCCCGCCCTCGTGCCCGGGCTGGCCATCGTGTGGACCGTGCTGGGCTGGAGCCTACTCGGCGACGGCCTGCGCGACCTGCTGGACCCGCGCACCGTCTGAGCGCCGCGAACGCTGCTCCTGCCGACGACCCGGACGCCTGCCACCTCCACCTGTGCGCGAACGGCTTCGCCTACGTCAAGGACCGCCTGACCGGCAGGGTGGCGGTGGTCACCGTCGGCCTCCACGACACGCTGCCCGACGACTGGGACCAGATCGAGCCCCGCATCAGCGGCGACGGCCGCTACGTCACCTTCTACTCGTCGGCCACGAACCTGGGCGTCGACACGGGCGGAGACCGTCGGGCATGGCACTACTACAGGGCCGAGAACCCTCTGTGGGAGCCTGCCGACTGAGGGGCCGGCCCGGGCTAGCCTGGAGGGCGTGAGCGACGGTCCCGAGCATCTGACCCCCAGGGCGCTCGAACGGCGCGTGAAGAGGTGGCTCCTCTCCGCGCCGTTCGAGTGCTTCGTCCAGGTGGCGCCGGGCCTGGAGCCGCTGCTCGCGCGGGAGCTCGCCGACCTCGGGCTGGTCCCCGACGCCGCCGCGGTGCGGCCGGAGCGCGGCGGCGTGACGCTGGCCCTCGACCTCGAGGGGATCATGGCCGCGAACCTGGGCCTGCGCACGGCCTCGCGCGTGCTGCTGCGCCTCGGGTCGTTCCCCGCCGCTGCGGCGGAGATGCTGCACGACCGGGCGCGCAAGCTGCCCTGGGAGCTGCACCTCGGCTTCGCCGCCTCCTACGCGCTGCGGCTGTCGTCGCGGCGCTCGAAGCTGCAGGCCGGCGACGAGGCGTCGCGGGCCGTGGCCGGCGCGGTCGCGCGGCGCATGGGCGCGCTCGGCCTGCGGCCGCGCCCCGCGCCGGACGCCGAGCTCGAGTTCGCGGTGCGCATCGAGCACGACCGCTGCACGGTGAGCTTCAACACCTCGGGCGAGCACCTGCACAGGCGGGGCCTGCGCAGGCTCGTGGGAGAGGCGCCGGCGCGCGAGACCCTGGCCGCGGCCGTCGCCCTGCTGGGCCTGGCCGAGCAGCCCCGGCCGGACGTGGTCGTGGACCCGTTCTGCGGCTCCGGCGCCGTCCTGATCGAGGTCGCCGACGCGCTCGCCGGCCTGGCGCCCGGCCGCGCCCGTTCGTTCGCCTTCGAGCACGCCGGGTGGTTCCGGCCGGGGCGGTGGCGCGAGGTGAGGCGTCGCCTCGGCGTGCTGCCCGCAGGCGACGCGGCCGACGCCGGGGGCCCGGGCGCCGCCGCGGAGCGAGGGCCGGGGCCGCGGCCCGCGACGCCGACCGTGCCCGTGGTCACGCCGGCGCCCCACCTGCTCGGCATCGACGCCGACGCGCGCGTGCTGGAGGCCGCGCGGGCGAACCTGGCCGCGGCGGGCCACGCCGGCGCGATGCTCCACGCGGCCGACAGCCTGGGCTTCGACCTCGGGTCGTTGGGCGCCCGGCAGGGCCTCATCGTCAGCAACCTGCCGTACGGCGTGCGCCTGGGCGACGCCGGCAAGGCCGCCGCCCTGACGCGGCGGTTCCTGAGCCGGCTGGGAGAGGGCGCGACCCGGTGGCGCTTCGCGCTGCTCACCAACGACGCCCGGCGCGTCGCCGACCACCCCGACGTCAGGGAGGCGCGGGTGACCGAGACCGTCAGCGGCGGGCTGACCGTGTACGTCGTGACAGGCAGCGTCGGAGGCCGCGCCTGAGGCCGGACGGCGTTACGCTCTCCCCGGGATGAGCCGGATCTTCATCGTCGAGGACGAGCCGAAGCTGGCCGCCGCGCTGAGGGAGCACCTGTCCCGCTACGGGCACGAGGCCGTCACGGCCACCCGCTTCGACGACCTCAAGGCCGAGTTCGTGGAGGTCGACCCGGACCTGGTCCTGCTGGACGTGAACCTGCCGTGGTACGACGGCTTCTACTGGTGCCGGCAGTTCCGCACGGTCTCGAAGGCGCCGATCGTCTTCATCACGGCGCGGGGCGGCGACATGGACCAGGTGATGGCCATAGAGAACGGCGGCGACGACTACGTGGTGAAGCCGTTCAGCCTGGAGCTCGTCACCGCCAAGGTGAGGGCGGCGCTGCGCCGCGCCTACGGCGAGTACAGCGCGGCCACCCCGACCGACGCGGGCGCGGTCGAGCACGCCGGCCTGTCGTACGACCCGCACCGGCTCGAGGCCGCGTACGCCGGCCGCCGGGCGGTCCTGTCGCGGAACGAGGGGCTGCTCCTGGAGTCGCTCTTGCGGGCGCGCGGGCGGGTCGTGAGGCGGGCCTCCTTGCTGCAGGCGCTGTGGGACGACGAGGAGTTCGTCGACGACAACACGCTCACGGTGAACGTGAACAGGCTGCGCCGCAAGCTCGAGTCGCTGGGGCTGGAGGGCGCGGTGAGGACCGTGAGGGGCGAGGGTTACGCCCTGCACCTGGACGGCCGCGGCGCGGGCGGCGGTGACCAGGGATGAGGCGCCGCGGCGGCGCGGCCGGAGGGGCCGGGCGATGAGGCCGCGAGACGTGCTCGCCGACCAGCTGCCGCTCGTCGCCGCCTACACGCTGGCCGTGGGGTTCCTGCTGCTGGTCGTGCACCTGGGCGTGGCGCCGCTCACCTGGGCCGACGCCGGGTACGTGCTGCTGCTGGCGCTGGTGACCCTCGCCGTGATCTTGGCCGTGGACGCCCTGCGCAAGGCCGCCTTCCGGCGCGAGGTGGCGCGCCGCCTCGACCACGGCCTCGCCGCGCTGTCCGCCCCCCTCCCCAAGCCGGCGTCGCGCGAGCAGCGCGCGTTCGCCCGCCTCCTCGAGGCCGCGCAGGCCGCCGCCGCGGGCGAGCTGGCGCAGCACAAGCGCAGCGCCGAGGAGCACAGGACGTTCGTCGACCTGTGGGTCCACCAGATGAAGACGCCTCTGAACGTCATCCAGCTCGCGGCCGCGCGCCGCGACGAGGCGGCCTGGGACGACGTGGAGGAGGAGGCCGAGCGGCTGGCGCAGGGGCTGGACCTGATGCTGGCCACGGCCCGCCTGGGCCGCTTCGAGCTCGACTACCGGCCCGCCGAGACCGACCTCGTCGCCCTGGCCCGCTCGGCGCTGAACGAGCTGAGGGGGGCGTTCATCCGCGCCGAGGTCTACCCGCGGGTGGAGGCGCCGGAGGTGGCGGTCGCCGTCACCGACCCCAAGTGGATGCGCGTGGTGCTGCGACAGCTCCTCACCAACGCGGTGAGGTACAGCCCCGCCGGCTCGACCGTCACCGTCTCCGTCGCGCCGGGGCCGGGCGGGGCCACCCTCGCGGTCGCCGACCGCGGCGCCGGCATCCCGCCGGAGGACCTGCCGCGCGTGTTCGACCGCTTCTTCACCGGCGCCAACGGCCGCGCGTTCGGCGCCTCGACGGGGATGGGGCTGCACGTGGCCGCCGAGGTGTGCCGCCGCATGGGGCACGAGCTGTCGCTGGCCTCGCGCGTCGGCGAGGGCACCGTGGCCACGGTGCGGCTCCGCTCGGCCGGCGTGCACCGCCTCGAGGATGAGCGGCCCGCCGGGGTGACGGACCCGTAAGGTTCGCCCCGAGGGCGTAAGCTTCCGCGATGGCTCGCCTCCCCCGCTCCCTGTGAGCATCTGGCCGTGAGGAGGCAAGATGCGTGACACGACGATCATGACCGACAGGTTCGGAGGTAGGGACGAGACCCCGAAGGTGAGCACGGCCGGCGCCGCTCCCGCCGTGCTGGAGGCCAGCGGGCTCACGAAGGTGTACGGCGGCACGAGGGGCGGCGCCAGCCACACGGCGCTGCAGGACTTCGACCTGCGCGTGGAGAAGGGCGAGTTCCTCGGCATCATGGGTCCGTCCGGCAGCGGCAAGACCACGCTGCTGAACCTGCTGTCGACCATCGACACGCCCACGTCGGGCTCGGTGCGCATAGGCGGGCAGGACCCCGCCGGCATGGACGCCGAGCAGCTCGCGCTGTTCCGCCGCCGGCGCCTGGGCTTCGTCTTCCAGGACTTCAACCTGCTCGACACGCTCTCGCTGCGCGAGAACGTGCTCCTGCCGCTGGTGCTGGACAGGGTGCCCGTGGACGAGATGAACGCCAGGTTGCGACGCGTCGCGGCGACGCTGGGCATCTCGCAGGTCCTCGACCGCATGCCCTACGAGGTGTCCGGCGGCCAGCAGCAGCGCGCCGCCATCGCCCGCGCCATCGTGCACGACCCCGACGTGGTGCTCGCCGACGAGCTCACGGGCAACCTCGACTCCAAGGCCGCCAACGACGTGATGCAGGCGCTGCGCGCCCTGAACGAGGAGCAGGGCGTGACCGTGGTGATGGTGACCCACGATCCCTTCGCCGCGAGCTTCTGCCGCCGCGTCGTGTTCATCAGGGACGGCCGCCCGTTCAACGAGCTCAGGCGCGGCGGCAACCGCCAGGCGTTCTTCCAGCAGCTGCTCGACACGCTGAGCGCCATGGGGGGGTTCGCCTCGTGACGTTCGCGCAGCTCGCCCTCAGCAACCTCAAGGGGAGCTGGCTGCGCTACGCCGCCTTCCTGCTCTCCAGCACGTTCTCGGTGGCCCTCTTCTTCGTCTACGCGCAGTTCTTGTTCCACCCCGACGTGGACGCGGGGTACCTGTACGGCGGCGCCGCCACGCGCACGGTGCTCACCGTCTGCCTGGTGCTCATAGCCGTCTTCGCCTTCTTCTTCGTCCTCTACTCGTCGGGCGCGTTCCTGCGCGCGCGCAACAAGGAGTTCGGGCTCCTCACCCTGATGGGCACCACGCGCGGCCAGCTCCGGCGGCTTATCTGGCTCGAGAACACGTTCCTCTCGCTGGCCGCGATCGCCGCCGGCGTGGGCCTGGGGCTGCTGTTCTCGCGCCTGTTCCTCATGGCGATCGCGCGGGTGCTCCTCATCGACGAGCCCATCTCCTTCGCGCTGGTGCCCCGCGCGCTGCTCCTCACCTGCCTGGGCTTCTTCGCGCTCTTCCAGCTCGTGACGCTGGCGGGCGCGGGCCTCGTCGGCCGGCGGTCGGTGCTGGAGATGCTCAAGGAGGCCAGCAAGCCCCGCGTGCGACCGCGCGCCAGCGCCGGGCTGGCGGTCGTCGGGTTCCTGCTGGTCGTGGGCGGCTACGCGGTCGCCAGCGTCGTGCAGGGCGCGGCCGTGGCGCTGGCGTTCGTCCCCGTCGTCACGGTCGTCGTGGTGGGCACGTACCTGGTGTTCACGCAGGGCAGCGTGTTCGTCATGCGCCGGCTGTCGCGGCGCCTCTCCTACCTCCGCGGCACGCGCATGCTGGTGGTCTCGCAGCTGGTGTTCCGGCTGTCGGACAACGCGCGACTGCTGGCGAACATCGCCACGCTCAGCGCGGTGGTGCTGGCCGCGTCCGGCACCTTCTACATCGTCTCGCGGCAGTTCTACTCGACCATCGACGACCAGTTCCCGCACGCGCTGGCGTTCGTGGAGACCGGCGACGGCAGGCAGGAGCTGACGAGGGCGCGGGTGGACGCCCTGCTGCGCGAGCACGGCGTGGCGGCCACCGTGGCCGCCGACGTGGAGCTGGTGGAGGCGACCTACCGGCAGCCCGGAGCCGGTCGAAAAGACTGGCTCGCCCTCGTCGCCGAGAGCGACTACCTGGCGTGGGTGAACGCGCTCGAGGCGCCGGCAGGCGTGGGCGACCCCGCCTGGCTCACGCCCTTGGACGCCGCGGCGGCCGCCGACGGTGAGGGGGCTGCTGACTTCGCCGTGTCGGCCGAGCGCCCGGAGGAGCCTAGCGTCGCGGCGCGCCGGGTGGACCCGCCCGCCGCCGTGCCGCCGTACCTGGCGGAGACGTGGTACGTGGTCGACGACGCCGTCTGGCAGCGCGAGGCGGCGCGCCGGCGCACCCTGACGTACGCCGTCTACGACTGGCCCAACGCCGATAGGAGCACGCCGCTGGGGCTGGCCGTCTCGCGGTCGGTGCCGCCCGAGAGCACGCTGCTGGTGGCCGACAAGCAGGCGATGTACGTGATGGTCAGGCAGATGCTGGGCCTGTCGATGTTCGCGGGGCTCTTCGTCTCCGTCCTGTTCTTCATCGGCGCCGGCAGCCTCATCTACTTCAAGCTCTTCACCGAGCTGCCCGACGACCGGCGCCTGTTCACGCGCCTCAAGCGCATCGGCATCACGCGCCGCGAGGCGGGCAGCGTGGTCAGCCGCCAGGTGGCGCTGGTGTTCCTGCTGCCGTTCGCGGTCGGGGGCGTCCACGCCCTCTTCGCGCTGAACGCGCTCGGGGGGCTCATCGGCACGGTGGGGGCCGAGCGCGCTGCGGTCGTCGGCTACGCGCTCATCGTCGTGGGGCTGTTCGGCGCGGTGCAGCTGGCGTTCTTCCTGCTCACCCGCTGGACCTACCTCAGGGCGTTGCTGCCGCGGTACTGAGCCCACCCTCCCCGCGGGAGAGCGCGCGCAGGTCGGCGCCGCTCGGCGCCTGGAACACCGACAGCCCGAACTCGGGCAGGATCGCCAGCAGGTGGTCGAAGACGTCGGCCTGCACGCGCTCGTACACGGGCCAGCGCACGTCGGCCACGAACACGTACACCTCCAGCGGCAGCCCCTCGGGCGTGGGGGCCAGGTGCCGCACCAGGAACGTCATGTCCTGGGCGATGTCGGGCCGGGCGCGCAGGTAGCGCTCGACGTAGGCGCGGAACGTGCCCAGGTTCGTGAGGCGCCGCATGTTCACCGGGTCCTCCCTGGCCTCGGGGTGCTCCTCCGCCCAGGCCGCGATCTCGCGGCGCTTCTCCTCGAGGTACGGCCTGAGCACGGCGAAGCGCGACAGGCGCGCGACGTCGTCGTCGCTCAGGAAGCGCACCGTGGCCATGTCGATGAGCAGGCTGCGCTTGATGCGCCGGCCGCCCGAGGCCTGCATGCCGCGCCAGTTCTTGAACGAGTGGCCGAGGAACTGGTGCGTGGGTATGACCGTGAACGTCTTGTCCCAGTTCTGCACGGTGACGGTGTTCAGAGCGATGTCCACCACGTCGCCGTCGGCGTTGAACTGCGGCATCTCGATCCAGTCGCCCACGCGGACGAGGTCGTTGTTCGTGATCGTCATGCCCGCGACGAGCGAGAGCAGGGTGTCGCGGAAGACGAGCAGCAGCACCGCCGACGCCGCGCCCAGCCCGGAGAGGATGACCAGCGGGTCCCTGTCGATGAGCGTGGCGAGGACGATGACGACGGCCAGCCCGTAGGTGATGAGCACGATCACCTGCAGGTAGCCCTTGATGGGCCGCTGGGCCGCGTGCGGCCCCTGGGCGTAGACGTCGCCGAACGCGTTCACCAGCGCCGACAGCGCCCGCGCCACCACCACGACCATCGCGGCCGCGAGGAGCTTCTGCAGCCAGTAGGAGGCCCCGGCCGGCAGCAGGGGGAGGTAGGGCAGCCCGGCGCGGACGACCAGCACCGGCACGGCGTAGGAGAGGCGCCAGAAGAAGCGGCGGCTCCTGAGGGCGTCGTCCCAGACGTGCCTGGTGCGGTCGGTCAGCGGGTTGACGAGGCGGACGAGGACCTCGCGCGTCAGGCGGAAGCCGGCGTAGGCGAGAAGCGCCAAGGCGGTCCCGAGCACGAGCGTGGCCAGCAACGGTTGGTCCTGCGCCCAGGCGGCGAAGCCCGCGCCGAGGAAGGCGGGCGGCTCGCCGGCGGTGACGGGTGCGGGCGTCATGGGCCGAAGTTACCAGCCGGGGGACGCGGCGTTCACGTTCGCGGCCGGCTTGCGGGTCTGCCCCCGGCCAGCAGCCTGGCCCCCGGCCGGGACGGCGCCGGACCTCCCGGGACCGCTCAGCGCGCCAGGCCGGCCGCGACCGCCGCCGCTGCCGCGACCGACCCGTCCAGCACGGCGGCCTTCAGCGCGGCGACGTCGGGGGCCAGGAACCTGTCGCCCTCCAGCGGCGGCACCAGCTCCCGCACCCGCGCGTGGGCGGCGGCCGCCCCCACGCCTGGCCGCAGCGGCGCGCGCAGGTCCAGCGCCTGCGCGGCGGCCATCAGCTCGACCGCCACCACGGTGGCGGCGTTGTCGACGACCTCCAGGAGCTTGCGCGCGGCGTGCGCGCCCATCGAGACGTGGTCCTCCTGGTTCGCGCTCGTCGGGATGGTGTCCACCGAGGCGGGGTGGGCCAGCACCTTGTTCTCGCTCACCAACGCGGCGGCGGTGTACTGGGCCACCATCAGGCCCGAGTTCAGGCCGCCCTCGCGGGTGAGGAAGGCGGGCAGGCCCGAGAGCGCCGGGTTCACGAGCTGCTCGACCCTCCGCTCGCTGACGCTGGCGAGCTCGGCCACGGCGATCGCGGCGTAGTCGGCCACCAGCGCCAGGGGCTGGCCGTGGAAGTTGCCGGCCGACACGACTTCGCGCTCGTCCGGCAGGACCAGGGGGTTGTCGGTCACGGCGTTCAGCTCCACGTCCAGCACGGCCGAGACGTGGGCGAGGGCGTCGCGCGTGGCGCCGTGCACCTGGGGCACGGCGCGCAGCGAGTAGGCGTCCTGCACCCGGCCGCAGTCGGCGTGCGCGGGCTCGATCTCCGAGCCGGCCAACAGCGCGCGCATGCGCGCGGCCACCAGCCCCGCCCCCGGGTGGGGCCGTAGGCGGGTCACGGTCGCGGAGAAGGGCCGGTGGCTGCCCATCAGCGCCTCGACGGTCATGGCCGCCGCCACGTCGGCCGCGTCGGCCACCGCCCGGGCGCGGTGGAGGCCGAGGAGCAGGTGGGCGGCCATGTACTGCGTGCCGTTGATGAGGGCCAGCCCCTCCTTGGCCTGCAGCGTCAGGGGCCGTAGGCCGGCGCGCTCCAGGGCCGCCGCGCCGGGCAGGCGTTCCCCGGCCACGTAGGCGAACCCCTCGCCGATCAGCGGCAGCGCCATGTGCGCCAGCGGCGCCAGGTCGCCGGAGGCGCCCACCGAGCCCTTGGCCGGGACCTCGGGCACCACACCCCTGTCCAGCAGCGCCAGGAGCGCTTCGATGAGCTCCGGGCGCACGCCGGAGGCCCCCAGGGCCAGCGAGTGCGCGCGCAGCAGGAGCATGGCGCGCACCAGCTCGGGGGCTAGGGGCTGCCCCACGCCCACGGCGTGGGAGCGCAGCAGGTTGCGCTGCAAGGCCTCGGCGTCCGCGGCGCTGACGCGCGTGGTGGCGAAGCGGCCGAAGCCCGTCGTGACCCCGTACACGACCGCCTCCGCGGCTAGGAGCTCCTCCACGTAGGCGCGGCCCGCGGCCACGCGCGCCCGCGCCTTGGCGGGCAGCGTCGCGGGCCGGCGGCCGAACGCGACGTCGAGGACGTCCCGTTGCGCGAGCGGCAGGCCGATCGCCACGGCGGGGGCGGTCACGCCGCCAGGCTAGCAGCGAGGACGAGGCGGGGCGGCCTCCGTGGAGGCCGCCCCGGAGAACGCCGGTCACGAGCGTCGTGAAGCCGTGACAGCGCCGGCCGCGGCGGGCGCCACCCTGGCGCGCCGCCCGGCGAGGCGCGCCGGGCGTCAGCCGATGCCCGCCAGCACCGCCTCCAGCCGCTCGGCCAGCGCCTCGGCCTCCGCCAGCCGCCGACGCTCCTCGGCGACGACCTCCGCGGGCGCGCCCTGCACGAAGCGCTCGTTGGCGAGCTTCTTGCGCGAGCGCTCGGCCTCTGCGCGCGCCTTCTCCAGTCGTGCGCGCTGCCTGGCGGCGTAGGCCGCCACGTCCACCTGGCCGGCGAGGGGCAGCCTCAGCTCGGCGTCCGGCAGGGCGCCCACGAGCGCCGAGCCCGCGGGGGTGCCCTCCTGCAGCGTCGCCCTGGCCAGAGGCTCGAACAGGCCGCGCTGCGCGGCCAGCGCCGCCGCTCCGGGCCCGGCCACCCACACGTCCACCGTCTGCGAGGGTGGCAGCTCGGCCTCGGCGCGCAGAGCGCGGGCGGCGGTCACGGCGGCCCGTAGCCGCTCGAACTCGGCCTCGCTGGCGGGGTCGACCAGCGACCCGTCCGCCTCGGGCCACGGCGCGTGGGCGATCTGCTCCTCGTGGCCCAAGGCGGCGTAGAGCTCCGAGGTCACGAACGGCATCAGCGGGTGCAGGAGCCTCAGCACGGCGTCCAGCGCGTGCCGCACCGTCCGCAGCGTGTGCGGGTCGCCCTCGCGCAGGGGCGCCTTGGCCGCCTCGAGGTACCAGTCGCAGAACTCGGACCACACGAACTCGTAGGCGGCGCGGTTCGCGGCGCCCAGGTCGAGCTCGTCGAGCGCCTGCGTGACCTCGCTCACGGCCCGCTGCAGCCGCGAGAGCAGCCACCTGTCGGCGAGGTTCGGGCTGCCCGCCAGCGGGCCCTCGGCGGCCTCACCCTCCTGCATCGTCACGAACCGGGCGGCGTTCCACAGCTTGGTGGCGAAGTTGCGGCCCATCTCGACCTGGCGGTCGTCCCAGCGCACGTCCTGGCCGCCGGTCGAGGCGCGGCTGAGCGCGAAGCGCAGGGCGTCGGCGCCGTACTGCGAGACGATGTCGAGCGGGTCGACGCCGTTGTTCTTCGACTTCGACATCTTCTGGCCCTTGGCGTCGAGCACCAGGCCGTGGAGCAGGACGGTGTCGAACGGGCGGCCGCCGGTGAACTCCTCGCCGGCGATCTGCATGCGCGCCACCCAGAACGAGAGGATGTCGTAGCCGGTCACCAGCACGCTCGTCGGGTAGAACTTCCTGAAGAACGGGTCGTCGGCGTCCGGCCAGCCCAGCGTCGAGAACGGCCACAGGTTCGAGCTGAACCAGGTGTCGAAGACGTCGGGGTCCTGCGTCAGCTCCAGACCCTGGTACCGGGGGTCGTCGGTCGGGTCGAGGAGCGGGTCCTCGAGCGGCGGCACGTAGACGTTGCCCTCGGCGTCGTACCAGGCGGGGATGCGGTGCCCCCACCAGAGCTGGCGCGATATGCACCAGTGCCTGAGGTTCTTGAGCCAGTCGCCGGCCACCTTCGTGTAGCGCTCGGGGACGAACCGCGTCTCGCCCGACTCCACGCGCTGCAACGCCTTCGCCGCCGCCTCGTCGGTGTCGTAGAACCACTGCAGCGAGAGCAGCGGCTCGACCGGCTCGCCGGTGCGCTGCGAGAGGCCGAGCGGGACCACGTGCTCGCGGCGCCCCACCAGCGCGCCCTGGCGCTCCAGCGCCTCCACCACGCGCCTCCGCGCCTCGAACCTGTCGAGGCCCCGGAACTCGGCCGGCACCAGGTCACCGGTGAGCCTGGCGTCCTTGTCGATCACGCTGGGCCGCGGCAGGCCGTGGCGCTCGCCGACCTCGAAGTCGGTGGGGTCGTGGGCGGGCGTGATCTTCAGCGCGCCGGTGCCGAAGTCGCGTTCGACGGCCTCGTCGGCGATCACCGGGACCCATCTGTCGGTCAGCGGTATGCGCGCCCGCCTGCCCACCAGCCGCGCGAAGCGCTCGTCCTCGGGGTGCACGGCCACCGCGACGTCGGCGAAGATCGTCTCGGGCCGTACCGTGGCGATGGTGAGCGACCCGCCGCCGTCGAGCTCGTAGGCGAGCTCGTACATCTCGGCCTTGCGTTCCTCGCGGTCCACCTCGAGGTCAGACAGAACGGTCTGGCTGACCGGGTCCCAGTTCACGATGCGCTCGCGGCGGTAGACCTTCCCCTGGTGGTACAGGGTCACGAACTGGCGGCGCACGGCGGCCGAGAGCCCCTCGTCCATGGTGAAGCGCTTGCGGTCCCAGGCGGCGCTGACGCCGAGGCGCTGCAGCTGCCCCTCGATCACGCCCCCGTAGGTGCGCACCCACTCCCACACGCGCTCGACGAACGCCTCGCGCCCCAGGTCGTGACGCGTCTTGCCCTCCTGCTTGAGGGCGCGCTCCACCTGCACCTGGGTGGCTATGCCGGCGTGGTCGGTCCCGGGCTGGAACAGGGTCTCGAACCCGCGCATGCGCTTGTAGCGCACCAGCGTGTCGATGATCGTGTTGTCGAACGCGTGCCCCAGGTGCAGGGCCCCCGTCACGTTCGGCGGCGGGATCACGATGCAGAAGGGCGGCTTGTCGCTGTGGGGGTCGGCGGTGAACGGCTCGCGCGTCCAGCGCTCGGCCCACCTGGCCTCGACCTCCGCCGGGTCGTAGCGCGGCGCCAGCACGGCTGCCCGGTCCCTAGTCGTAGCGGTCTCCATGGCACCTCCCCGGACGGGCGCCGCCTCGCCTAGACAGCGAACGGCCCCGTCGCTCGGTCTGAGCGGACGAGGCTTGTCCCCGCGGTACCACCGCTCTTCCCCGCCCCACGCCGGGGCGAGGCACTCTTCGTTGGCCGCAGCGCCGGGCGGCCGGCCGGGGGCTCTACTGACCAGCGCGCTAGGCGCGCAGGCGTTCTTCCCTGACCGCGACGGAGGCGCGGCCGGCGGGCGACCTTCGCGGGCGGGCGCACCTGCCGAGGCTCTCAGCCCACGACCCCGGCTCTCTGGCGGGCGCTCCTCGCCGCTACTCCTCCCGCTGAACGGGATGATAGCACCGTCGTCGCAACGGCGAGGTGGTCCTCAGGCCATGGGCAGCGTGCTCATCGCCTCGTCGGCCACGCGCCTGAGGAGGCGCCGCGCCGCGCGCCGCAGCTCGAGCGCGGCCTCGTCGCCCGGGTCGGAGACGACCAGCGGCACGCCGGCGTCGCCGCTCTCGCGCAGGGCGCGCGTGATGGGCACGTGGGCTAGCACCCCCAGGCCCACCTCGGCGGCCCAGCGGTCGGCGCCGCCCTCGCCGAAGAGGTAGTCGCGCTCCCCGCCCGGCAGCGGGTAGTAGCTCATGTTCTCCACGACGCCCAGCAGCGGCACGTGCGTCTTGCGCGCCATCGTGTAGGCCCGCCTCACGTCGGCGAGCGCCACCTCCTGCGGGGTCGTCACCAGCACCATGCCGGTGACCGTCACGAGCTGCGCCAGCGAGAGCTGGACGTCGCCCGTGCCCGGCGGGAGGTCGACGAGCAGGACGTCGAGGTCGCCCCACACCGTCTGCTTGAGGAGCTGCGTCAGCGTGCCGTGGAGGATAGGTCCGCGCCACGTGAGCGCCTGGCCGTCCTCGACGAGGTTGGCGATCGAGATGACCTTCACGCCGTGGTTCTTGAGCGGGACGATGTTCTTCTGCTCGTCCGCCATGAGCCGCCGGCCCTCGACCCCGAACATCTTCCCCTGCGAGGGGCCGTAGATGTCGGCGTCGAGCAGGCCCACGCTCAGGCCGTCGCGGGCCAGGGCCGCGGCTAGGTTCGCCGCCACCGTCGACTTGCCCACGCCGCCCTTGCCCGAGCCGACCGCGACGAGGGCGCGCACGCCCGGCAGGGGCTCCTGCGCCGGGGTCCTGGCGGCCTCGACGAACGTCACCTCGACGGCTCCCGCGCCGGCGTCGCGCAACGCCGCCTCGGCCGCCTGTGCCAGCCGGTCGTCGGTGCGGCCGCCGGGCACGGCCAGTGCCACCCTAGCGGTGCCGCCGCCGGCCTCGGCACCCGCCACCATCCCCAGCGAGACGACGTCGGCGCCGAGGTCGGGGTCCATCACGCGTCCCAGGGCTGCGAGGACGCCTTCGCGGGTAAGTTCCATACGGACCGAGCGTACCAGCGTGGGACCGCGCCCCAGGGCCGGCGGCGGACGCAGCGGCGACACGGCCCGGGCGGCGCCGCGGCCGCCGCCGTCACGGCGCCTCGGCGCCCGGAGGGGTCACCTCCAGGCCCGGCGCCTCGCGGGGCTATACTCGGCGCGTGACCGACGCTGGACGTTTCGAGCGCGGCGAACGCTACGCGGCCGCCCACGGCGTCGTCACCACCCGTGGCGTCGACACGATCACCGGCCTGGACGTACTGATCTACGACTTCCCCGGCACCCCCACGGTCGCGGCCGGCGCCCCCGTCTCGGAGCACGCGCTCAAGGTGCTGGCGGCCGACGTCCTCGACGACGGTGGCGGCCCTCGCGGCTACCTCGTGGCCGCCTTCCCCAGCGGCGCCTCGCTGCTGGCACGCGGCGAGAGCGCCGTGGACGACCGGTTCGTCCTCCACGCCCTGCAGGGCCTCAAGGACGCCCACGCCCGCGGCGTCGTCCACGGCGACATCACGGCGTCGCGCCTGCTCTACGGCCTGGGAGAGGTCTACATCGAGGGCTTCGGCGTCCCGTGGCGCGGGGCGCCGGAGGGCGACGGCGCCCGCGCGCTGATGCGCGCCGACGTAGCGGCCATGGCCAAGGCCCTGTTGTCCCTCGCCGGCGACGACCTCAGTGCCGAGGTGGCGGCCGCCCTACGCTCGGTGGAGACGGCGAACCCGCCCCTGACCGCCGAGCGCCTCTTCGCGATCGTGAAGCGCCTGGCGGGCGGCGCGGTCAAGGTGCCCGCCGTCGGCTTCACCGAGCTGACGCTCCCCACCACGCCGGTGCCCCGCGACGCCGGACAGGGCGCGGGCGCGGC
The DNA here is from genome assembly GCA_964529575.1 of uncultured bacterium. Taxonomy (GTDB): domain Bacteria; phylum Deinococcota; class Deinococci; order Deinococcales; family Trueperaceae; genus DASRWD01. The sequence goes on along the minus strand of CAZGXF010000016.1, from coordinate 1,519 downwards.
GCCGCGCGAGCAGCCCGAGCCGCAGCGCCCCGCGACGGCGACCGTCGCCCCGGCTCCCGCCCCGGCCCCGCAGGTGAGCCGACCGCAGCCCGCCGCCTTCCCCGACGACCCGGAGCCGATCGTGCTGCACTCCGACCCCGGCCTGGCGGCGCCCTCCAAGCCCTCCCCGAAGGACAGCAGCCCGGGGTTCGTGAAGGCGCCCCCGCCGGGGGCCAAGTACCGCTCCGGCACGGTCGAGGAGGGCCCGCCGCCGGCGCCCATCCGGCTCGACCGCGACGAGCTGCCGCTCGGCAGGCCGCGGAGGGCGTGGCGCGGGCCGGCGCTGCTGGTGCTCATGCTCCTCGTCGCCGGCTTCGCGGCCTACCTCGCGTGGCGCGAGCGGCCGGCCAGGACGTCGGCCGTGACGAGCCCCTTCACCAGCTACCTCGTCGACGTCGCGGTGGAGCCGGCCACGATGCCGCCCGTCGACCTCTTCGTGCTGCGGAGCCCGCCCGGGTCCCGTTACACCGAGGGCGCCAGGCTCAGCGCCGTGCCCAAGAGCGTCGCGTTCGACGCGCCCGGCACCTGGGTCGTGTACGCGCGTTTCCTGACGCGCCAGACGCCGCCGGTGACGGTGCAGGTCCCCGAGGACACCGCGGTCACGGTGGTGTTCCCGCCCCAGGAGGAGTGAGCCTCGCCTTGCAGAGCATCGTCGTCGTCGACTTCGGCTCGCAGTACACGCGCCTCATCGCCCGCCGCCTCAGGGAGCTCGGCGTCTTCTCCGAGATCGTCGGCCCCGGCCTGACGGCCGCCGAGCTGGCCGCGCGGTCGCCGGCCGGCGTGATCCTCTCGGGCGGGCCGCGCTCGGTGGTCGAGGAGGGCGCACCGGGCCTGCCCGCGGGCCTGCTCGAGATGGGCGTGCCGGTGCTCGCCATCTGCTACGGCATGCAGCTCGTGGCGCGCGAGCGCGGCGGCCGCGTGGCGTCCGCGGGCCGCGGCGAGTACGGCAAGGCCAGCCTGAAGGAGTACGGCGGCCGCCTCTTCGAGGGGGTCGAGGGCGAGTTCGTCGCGTGGATGAGCCACGGCGACAGCGTCGTGGACGTCCCCACGGGGTTCGAGGTCACGGCCGTCAGCGAGAGCGGCGTGGTGGCCGCCATGGAGGACGACGAGCGGGGCGTCTACTGCCTGCAGTTCCACCCCGAGGTGCGCCACACGCCCAAGGGCGCCAGGCTGCTGGAGCGCTTCGTCGAGCGCACCGGCGTCCCGCGCGACTGGACGCCCGAGAACATCGTCCAGCGCGCCATCGAGGACGTGCGCGCCACGGTCGGCGACTCGCGCGTGCTCCTCGCCGTCTCCGGCGGGGTCGACTCCTCGACCCTGGCGCTGCTCCTCACCCGCGCCATCGGCGAGAGGCTGGTGCCCGTCTTCGTCGACCACGGCCTGCTCCGCCTGGGCGAGGCCGAGGAGGTGGAGCTGGCCCTGCGGGGCCTGGGCGTGCCGCTGCGCGTGGTGGACGCTCGCGCCCGCTTCCTGGGCGCAT
>CAZGXF010000015.1:26887-32223 GCA_964529575.1 uncultured bacterium | reverse complement strand
GGCTCGCCTCGCCGCGGGTGACGAGACCGTAAGGTCCCGCCCCGGCATGTAAGGAACGGCGATGGCGCGTGGGGCGTCTCCGGCCGCAACGTGTCGCCGTGGTGGCCGAGCCGACGACCGACGTGCTGGTGGTGGGGGCCGGGCTGGCGGGCCTGGAGTGCGCCCGCCGCCTGGGCGAGGCAGGGCTGCGGGTGCTGCTGGTGGACCGCAAGGAGCGCCTCGACCAAGGGGTCCACACCACCGGCATCTTCGTGCGCCGGACGTTGGAGAGCTTCGCGCTGCCCGACGACTGCCTGGGTCCCGCGGTGCGGCGCGTGCAGCTCCATGCCCCCAGCGGCAGGGCGCTGGCGCTGGAGAGCCCCCGCGACGAGTTCCGCGTCGGCCGCATGGGGGCGCTCTACGAGCACCGGCTCCAGGCCTGCCTGCGGGCGGGGGTGACGTGGTCCCCTGGCACGACGCTGGCCGCGCTCGAGCCGGGGTCACGCGGCTCGGTCGCGACCCTGGAGCGCGGCGGCCGGCGCGAGAGCGTGACGGCTCGCTTCGTGATCGGCGCCGACGGGGCGGCGTCCCGGGTGGCACCGGCGCTGGGCCTGAGCGAGAACCGCGAGTGGATCGTGGGCGCCGAGGAGGTCTACCCGGGCCACGCGACGGGCCGGCCGCCCGCCTTCCACGTCTGGCTCGACCCGCTGCTGGCGCCCGGCTACATCGCCTGGGTCGTCGACGACGGCGAGGAGGTGCACGTCGGCGTGGGCGGCTACCCCGCCCGCTTCGCCCCCGCCGCCGCGCTGCGCGCGTTCAGGGCGCGCGTGGCGCCCGGGTTCGGCCTGGACGGCGTGGAGCCGGCCGAGCGGCGCGGCGGGCGCATCCCGGTGGGCGGCGTGCTGCCGCGCATCGCGTGCCCGCGAGGCCTGCTGGTGGGCGACGCGGCCGGCGCGGTCTCGCCGCTCACCGCCGGCGGGCTGGACCCGTGCCTACGCCTGTCGAAGGAGGCCGCGCTGGTCACGGCCGAGTTCCTGGCGACGGGGGAGGGGTCGGCGTTGGCCGCCTACGACGGCGCCGCCTACCGCCGCAGGTTCAGGAAGCGCCTGCTGCTGCGCCGCGCCATCGCCTCCGTGCGGTCGCCGGCGTTGGCCGAGCTGGCCTGCGCCGTCCTGCGCTCGCCGGGTGGACGCGTGTTGGCGAGGCAGGTCTTCTTCGGCCGCGGTTCGTTCCCGGACCCCCGCGGGTGACGCTCGCCGGCGATGAGGGACGCGTGCCGGCCGAACGGGCGCGCGTGCAGGAACGGTTAACGCTCGCCGGTGCAACCTTCACCGCGCGCCCGGGACGCACGGCCGTAGTCTGCGGCCCGGGGAGGCCGCTGACCTTGGCGACGCATCTTGAGGTCGAACAGAAGCAGTTCGAGCTGATACGCAGGCTCGTTACGGTGGAGGACGTGGAGGTGCTCGAGGAGCTCGGGCGCGTCCTAGACACCGCCCAGGGCCCCAGCGCGCTTAGGCGCCTCGACGACGCCGAGATCGAGGCGGTCCTGAGGCAGCTCCTGGAGGAGTGACCTAGAGGACGCCCTGCGAGCGGAGCACCCACCAGACGACCGCCCCCACGGCTATCCACAGCACCCACTTGACGGCGCTGCCGAAGCGCCTGCCGCCGCCGCGCATGAAGCTCTCGCGAGCGTCAGCCGCGTCCTGCTTGTACGTGAGCCGCTGGGCACGGCGCAGGTGCCTGACGCTCTTGCCCACCTCGCCCTTGCGGCGGTAGGCCACGCCCAGGTTGTGGTGGGCGTTGGGGAACTCCTCGTTCACGGCCAGCGCCTCCTGGTACCGGGCGATCGCCTGGTCCACGTCGCCTTCCTCTAGCACCACGTTGCCGAGGTTCGTGAGCGCGCGGTAGTGCTTGGGGTCCACGGCCAGCGCGGCCTCGAAGGAGGCCCGGGCCGCGGCGTCGTCCCCCAGGTAGGCGTGGGCGGTGCCGCGCAACGTGCTCGCCTCGGCCACGAACCAGGTGTCGGCCAGGCGCTCCAGGTCGGCCAGCGCCTGCTCGGGGTCGCGCTTGTCCAGCGCCTTGCCCACCGCCGCGAGCGCCTCCAGGTCGGCCTGTAGGTCGTGCCAGGGGGCGAGGGGCGGCTTGTGCTGCAGCCGCGCGAGCCTCTCGCCGGCCTTCTCGTAGCGCCGCTCGCGCAGCAGGTCCTCCACGTCGGCCAGCGCCGTGAGCGCCGCCCTCACCGCGTCGTCGTCGGCCTCGGCCTCGGTGACCATCCGGCCGCTGGCGGCGTAGGTGGCGACGAGGTAGGCCTGCTTCGCGGCGTTGAAGCGCCTCAGCTCCAGCAGCTCCCGCCAGTCGGCCAGTGCCGCCTGCTGGGAGGCGTCGTCCTGTGGCGGGACCATCTGGGCGCCGGGTCCGGCGTCCTGGTCGGTCATGGCCGTGACGGTATCACGCTGGCGACGGCCGCCTCATACAGGGCGGCGTAGCGCCGCGCCGAGGCGTCCCACGAGTGGTCCTGGCGCATGGCGGCGACCTGCATGGCCCGCCACCGGTCCGTGCCGGGCCCCACCGCCAGCGCCTCGGCGGCGGCCCAGGCGATGCCGTCGGGCGTGGCGTGCTCGAAGACGAAGCCGGTGCGCATGTGCTCGACGGTGTCGCGCAGGCCGCCCGTCGCCCTGACGATGGGCAGCGTCCCGTAGCGCATGGCGATCATCTGGCTCAGGCCGCACGGTTCGAAGCGGCTGGGCATGGCGAGGGCGTCGGCGCCGGCGTAGAAGAGGTGAGAGAGCCGCTCGTCGAAGCCGATCGTCACGCCCACGCGCCCCCGGGCGTCGGCGGCCAGCGCCAGCGCCGCCGCCTCCAGGCCCGGCTCGCCGGTGCCGAGCAGCGCCAGTCCCCAGCCCATCTCGAGCAGCCGCGGCGCGGCGGCCAGCAGCAGGTCGATGCCCTTCTGCTCCACGAGCCGCGACACCGCCGCGATGACGGGCAGCCCCGGTTCCAGGCCGTAGCGCTCGCGCAGCGCGACCTGCGAGGCCGCCTTCGCGTTCGGGTGCGCGGCGTCGTAGTTGGCCGGCACGTGAGGGTCGGTGGCCGGGTCCCAGACCTCCACGTCGATGCCGTTCAGGATGCCGGTCAGGCGGCCCTCCAGGCTGCGGAACGCGCCGTCGAGGCCGTAGCCGTACTCGGGCCGCGTGAGCTCCTCGGCGTACGAGGGGCTGACGGTCGTCACCCGCGTGGCGAAGCCGGCGCCGGCCTTGAGGGCGTTGAAGCGGCCGTAGTGGTTCGCGAACGACCCGGCCAGGTCGCCGGGCAGGCGCAGCCAGTGCAGGGTGGCGGCCATGTCCGACTCGCCCTGGTACTGCGCGTTGTGGACCGTGAACACGCTGGGTAGGCGCGCGAAGCCGTCGGGGAGGTGCCAGCCGCGGGCCAGCAGCAGCGGTAGGTGGCCCGTGTGCCAGTCGTGCGCGTGCGCCACGTCCGGCCTGAAGCCCACGCGCGCCGCCACCTGGGGCACGGCGCGCGACAGCAGCGCGAACCGCCAGGCGTCGTCCTCGTAGCCGTAGAGGCGCTCCCGCGCGAAGCTGGGGTGGCCCACGAACGCCAGGCGCACGCCGCGCTCCTCCAGCGTGCCCACGCCCACGGTCGCGGTGCCGCCGTCGAAGGGCACCTCGACGTCGCCGATCCAGAGCGGGCGCGCGCCGCTGGCCAGCCGCCCGTACCACGGGGTGACCACCAGCACCTCGTGGCCGAGAGCGACGAGCGCCGCGGGCAGGGACCCGGCCACGTCGCCCAGGCCCCCGGCCTTGCTGTGGGGCGCGACCTCGGCGGTGGCGAAGAGCACGCGCATGAACCAGAGATTAGGCCGTCACAGCCCCTACGGACCCCTACTCGGCTGCTGCGTATACTGCCGGTTGCGATAAGCGAGGCAAACGGTCTTCCGGCCCACGCCCGCGCCCTTGGAGGCATATGAAGCGGAGATGGATGATCACCGGTCTAGTGGCGCTGATAGTCGCCACCATGGCCGTCTACGCGCAGGTGTCGCGCGACTTCGCCGGCGAGTTCCTGAACACGACCGCCGGTCGGGCGCTCATTCAGGCCTACGGCGCACTGAAGAGCGGCTACCTGCACGACGTCGACGACGAGACGCTGATCCGCGGGGCGATCAACGGCATGATCCAGTCGCTGGAGGACCCGTACACGGCGTACGTAGAACCCAGGGCTGCCGCCCGCGACACGCAGGACCTCTCGGGCTCGTTCGAGGGCATCGGTGCGGTGCTCACGCCCCACAACCGGTCCACCGGCAAGGGCGTCGAGGTGCTGACCGTATACCAGGGCGGCCCGGCCAGCCAGGCCGGCCTGCAGCGCGGCGACGTCTTCCTCGAGGTCGACGGCATCGACGTCCGGGAGCTCACGACCTCCGAGGTCGCCGACGTCGTGCGCGGCCCGAAGGGCACCACCGTGTCGCTGAAGATGAGCCGCCCGGGCGTCCCCGAGCCGCTCACGTTCGACATCGTGCGCGACACGATCCAGATCATCGACGTCAGCAGCACGATGCTGCCGGACAACGTCGGGTACATCAGCCTGAGCTCGTTCAACAACCAGCGCCTGCACGAGCAGCTCGTCGAGCACCTCGACCGGCTCATCGAACAGGGCGCCTCGTCGCTCATCCTCGACCTGCGCGACAACTCGGGCGGCCTGCTCACCCAGGCGATCCTCGTGGCCGACGAGTTCCTCTCCGGCGGAGACATCGTCTTCCAGCGGGCTCGCGGCGTCACGCAGCGCATCGCCTCGGCCGACCCCGCCGCCTACGAGCTGCCCATGGTCGTGCTCGTGAACGAGCAGTCGGCGTCGGCGTCCGAGATCGTGGCCGGCGCGCTGCAGGAGAACGGCCGCGCCGTGGTGGTGGGCGAGCAGACGTTCGGCAAGGGCGTGGCCCAGTCGGTGCTGTCGCTCTCCGACGGCGGCCAGCTCCGTTACGTCTCGTTCGAGTGGCTCACGCCCACGCGGCAGAGCATCGCCGAGCAGGGCGTGACGCCCGACATCTTCGCCGAGGACACCCGCTACCCGAACACCATCGTCACCGAGGGCCGCGGCCTGAAGCCGGGCCAGACGGTGGAGATCGTCGTTGACGGCGAGGTCATCGGCAGCGCCACCGCGAACGAGGACGGCGAGTTCGAGGTCCTGGCGCTCGGCCCCGCGCGCGAGGTCAGCCCCGTGCAGGGCGAGGCCATCGTCCACCTCGAGTCCGACTCGGCCCTCCGCGTCGCCTTCCAGGCGGTGCTGGACCAGCTCGCGGCGACCGCGGCCGCCGCGGCCGACTGACCCTCGGTTCGTAGCAGCACCCTCGCGGCCCGGGC
>CAZGXF010000015.1:22828-26787 GCA_964529575.1 uncultured bacterium | reverse complement strand
CCTGCGCCTTGCCTCTGCCAGTGGCCGGGTGACCGGTCCTTCCCGCCGCCTTAAGGTCAGTATCCCGCTAGAGGGATAGTGCGCGAGGGCCGCGCTGAGCCCGGTACGCGCGACCGGGACGGGCGCGCCGGAGCCCGAAGGTCGCCGCGCAGTATCACGGCGGCGGGATACTGACCCTAGGGGCGTGTGGGGAGGCGTGTGCGCACCGGCCGCTCCGGCCGCAGCGCGCTCAGGTCGCGCGGCCGATTAGACGCTCGAGGCGACCGGACCACCAGCGGACTGACGACTGGCCCACACGGCAGGGCGCCCGCCGCCACGTAGCCTGGGCGGCGTGATCGAGGTTCGGGGGCTGGTCAAGCGCTACGGCCGCTTCACGGCGGTCGACGGGTTGTCGTTCGAGGTGCCGGCCGGGCGCGTCCTGGCGCTGCTGGGGCCGAACGGGGCGGGGAAGTCGACGACCATCCGCGCCGTCACCGGGCAGGTGATGCCCTCGGCGGGCTCGGTGGCCGTGGGCGGCCACGACGTCGCCAAGAGGCCGCTCGAGGCGAAGGCGCTCATGGGCTACGTGCCCGACAGGCCGTACCTCTACCCCAACCTGACGGGACGCGAGCTGCTGCGCTTCCTGGGCCGCCTGCGCAAGGTGGCGGGGGCCGAGGAGCGCGCCCGGGAGCTGCTGGCGCGGTTCGAGCTCACCCGCGCCGCCGACGAGCTGGTGCAGACCTACTCGCACGGCATGCGCCAGCGCCTCACCTTCTGCGCGGCGCTGCTGCACCGGCCTCGGGCCCTGGTGATCGACGAGCCCATGGTGGGTCTCGACCCGCGCGGCGCCCGCGACGTGCGGGCCCTGATGCGCCGCCACGCCGACGAGGGCGGCGCGGTGCTCCTCACCACCCACTCGCTGGCCGTGGCCGAGGCCGTCGCCGACGAGATCGTCCTGATGAGCCGCGGCCGCGCCGTGGCGCGCGGGACCCTCGAGGAGCTCAGGCGCCGCGTGGGCGACGACGCCGCCGACCTGGAGGAGATCTTCCTGCGCCTTACCGAGGAGGCGGCCTGAGCCGTGGTGCTGGTCTGGATGCGCCTGCGCGGCGCCCTCAACGGCCTGCGCCGCCGCCCGCTGCGCGCCCTGGTGGGCGCCGCCCTGCTGGTGGCCGTGTTCTGGGGCATGCACGCGCTCACCGTACGGGCGCTGAGGTTCCTGGCGTCCTACCCGGACATCGGGACCATCGCCGACGCGGTGGCGCGGCGCAGCCTGGAGGGCCTGCTGGCGGTGCTGATGGTAGCGGTGGCGTTCTCCGTGCTCACCGGTGCCATCGGCACGCTCTACGGCTCCGTGGACCTGCCGTTCCTGCTGTCGCAGCCCGTGCCCGCCTACCGCGTGTTCGCGCTCAAGGTCGCCGAGACCTACGCCTCGAGCGCCCTGCTGCCAGCCGTGTTCACCGTGCCGGTGCTCGTCGCCATGGGCGCTGAGCGCACGGCGCCGGCGGTCTACTACCCGGTGGCCCTGCTGGCGCTGGCCAGCCTCTACGCCTTGCCCACGGCGCTGGGCGCGCTGCTGGCGCTGGTGCTGATGCGCGTGGCCCCGGCGGGGAAGGCGCGCGAGTTCGCGACCGCGGCCAGCGTGGTCGTGGCGGCGGGGCTCGTGTTCGGGCTGCGGGCGCTGCGGCCCGAGCAGCTGCAGGCGCTCACGCCCGAGGAGTTCGAGCAGCTGCTGCAGGGGTTCGCCGCGCTCGAGATCGGCTGGCTGCCCAGCGCCTGGGCGGCCGACGCCGTGTGGCAAGCGCTGGGCGGGCGCTTCTCGGCCGGGGCCACGGTGCTGGTCGCGCTCGCCTTGGCGGCCCTGGGCGGCCTGGCGCTACTGGCGACCCGCGCCTACGCGGCGGGCTGGTACCGCTCCGAGGGCGACACGCCTTGGGGCGGCGGGCGGCGGCGTTCCTCCGAGCGACCGCCGCTCTGGGAGCGGGTGCTGGGGCCCGTGGGCGGCGGGGTGCTGGTGAAGGACCTGCGCCTCATGCTCCGGGACCCGTCGCAGTGGTCGCAGCTCCTGGTGCTGGCGGCGTTGGCCGGGGTCTACTTCATCAGCACCGCGAGCCTCTCGGTGGGCATCCAGCGCTTCCGCGACGTGATCGGCGCCATCAACGTGGCGTTCCTGGCCTTCCTGCTCGCCGGCGTGGGCGTGCGCCTGGCGTTCCCGCTCGTGTCGCTGGAGGGCGAGGCGGTGTGGCTCCTGCGCACGGCGCCGGTGAGGGCGTGGCGGCTGGTGTTCGCGAAGTTCTGGAACGCGCTGCCGCCCATGCTCGCCCTGGGCGTGGGGCTCGGCGTGGCCGTGGCGGGACGGCTGGAGCTGTCGCCGGCGCTGGCCTTCGCCGCCCCGTTGGCGGGAGGCCTGGCGGCGTTCGCCACCGCGGGGCTGGGGGTGGGACTGGGGGCCGCCTTCCCGCGCTTCGACAGCGTGAACCCGCACGAGGTCGCGGTCTCCAGCGGCGGTCTGCTGTACATGGCGCTGTCGCTGGCCTACGCCGCCGTCTCGACGGTCCTCTTCGCCTACCCGTCGTGGCGCGCGCTGGTAGGGGGCCGGGCGGCGTTCTCGTGGTCCGCCCCCGACGGCCTGCTGGTCCTCGCCGGCCTGGTGCTCGTCTGCGCCCTCTTCACGTTGGTGCCGCTGCTCCTGGGCAGCCGGCGGCTGTCTCGGTGGGAGCCGAACGAGTGAGACCGCGGCGCGGCCGCTGTGGTCGAAGGTGGCGCTGCCCTTAGTTCCTCAGGTAGGGGCCGCGCCGGTACGGTCCTCAGCTGGGACCGGCGCCGGCCAGGTCGTTCGCCAGCCCGGTGAAGGAGCCCCTGAAGTTGTCGCGGAACATCGCGACCAGGCGCTTGGCCGCCTCGTCGTACGCGTCGGCGTCGGCCCAGCTGTCGCGGGGCGAGAGCACCTCGCGCGGCACGCCCGGCGCGGCCGTGGGGTAGGCGAGGCCGAAGAACGGGTCCTCGCGCAGCGGCACGTCGTCCAGCCCCCCGGAGAGGGCCGCCCGCACGAGCGCCCGCGTGGCGTCCAGCGACATGCGGCTCCCCACGCCGTAGGGCCCGCCGGTCCAGCCGGTGTTCACCAGCCACGCCCTGGCGCCGTGCCGGCGCAGGCGGTCGCCCAGCATGCGCGCGTAGGTGGCCGGCGGCAGGGGCATGAAAGGCTCGCCGAAGCAGGTGCTGAACGTGGCCGTGGGCTCGGTGACGCCGCGCTCGGTGCCGGCGACCTTCGCCGTGTAGCCGCTGAGGAAGTGGTACATCGCCTGGTCGGGCGTGAGCCGTGAGATGGGTGGCAGCACGCCGAAGGCGTCGGCGGTGAGGAAGACGACGTCGCTCGGGTGGTCGCCCAAGCCCGTGTCAGAGGCGTTCGGCACGAACCCGATGGGGTAGGCCGCACGCGTGTTCTCGGTCTTCGCGTCGGAGCGGAAGTCGACCTCGCGCGTCTCCGGGTCCACGACCACGTTCTCCAGGACCGTCCTGAAGCGGTGGGAGGCGGCGTAGATCTCGGGCTCCTTCTCGGGCGAGAGATGGATGACCTTCGCGTAGCAGCCGCCCTCGAAGTTGAAGACCCCGGCGTCCGACCAGCCGTGCTCGTCGTCGCCGATCAGGCGCCGGCTGGAGTCCGAGGACAGCGTCGTCTTGCCGGTGCCGGAGAGCCCGAAGAACAGGGCGACGCCGCCGGAGCCGTCCAGGGGCTCGTTGGCCGAGCAGTGCATGGGGAAGACGCCGCGCAGCGGCAGGTCGAGGTTGAGCACCGAGAAGATCGACTTCTTGATCTCGCCGGCGTACTCGGTGTTGCCGATCAGCACCAGGCGCTGCTGGAAGTCGACGGCGATGACGGTGGACGTGCGCGTGCCGTGCCGCTCCGGGTCGGCCCTGAAGCTCGGCAGGTCCACGACCGTCCAGCCCCGCCACGGGCCCGTCACGGGCGGCCGCGGCCGACG
>CAZGXF010000015.1:10581-22728 GCA_964529575.1 uncultured bacterium | reverse complement strand
GGTCCACGACCGTCCAGCCCCGCCACGGGCCCGTCACGGGCGGCCGCGGCCGACGGGCCGGTGCGTCGTCGGGCTCCAGGAAGAGGTTCCGGGCGAAGAGCGCGTGCCAGGCGTACTCGGTGACCACGCGCACCGGCAGCCGGTAGCGAGCGTCGGCGCCGGCGTAGAGGTGCTGGACGTGGAGCTTCAGGAGGCGCGCGTGCCGGTGCATGTCGGCGAGGAGGCGGTCGAAGTGCGCCTGCTCCATGGGCTGGTTGATGCCGCCCCAGGCGACGTCGGCGCTGGCCGCGTTGCGGACCAGGAACTTGTCGCGGGGCGAGCGGCCCGTGTACTCGCCGGTGTCCGCCGCCAGCGCGCCGGCGGCGGTGAGCAGCGCCTCGCCCCGCCGCACGGCGTCCTCGACGAGCGCCGTGGCCGTGGCGTCGTACGTGACGTCGAGGCCGGCCAGCGGGAAGCCGCCGCCCTCACCCAGCTCGATCGTGCCGCGCTGCCTCTCGCTCACTACGTCCTCCGATCCCCGAGGCTACCACCGGAGCGTGACCCCGAAACTGATCCGGCTGCGCTCGGTGGAGAGGGACGACGACAGGTCGAGGCCCAGGGAGCGGCTCACGTCGTACGACAGCCCCAGCCCCAGCTCGGAACGCGGGGAGGCGAGCACCCCCGTCATGGGGAAGTCGATGCGGCCCGAGACCTCGAGGTCGAGCGGGCCCAGCGCGTAGTTCAGCGCCACCTCGTTGGTGACGGCGAAGCCGGGGTCGTCGGGGTCCGCCGTGCCGATGCGGTAGCTGGCGAACAGCTCGGGGTTCAGGTAGCCGCCCAGGCGCACCGAGACGCCGAACGGCTCGCCGCCCTCGAGGAGGCCCGAGATGGCCGACGTGCGGATCTCGAGGACGTCGAGGCCCAGCGCCTCCCGCAGCGCGTTCTGCAGCTCCCCGAGCAGGAAGACGTCGACGGCCGTGTCGAGCGCGCCCTGCGCCACGGCGCCGCCCAGGCCGCCCGCGCCGATCAGGTCGGACCCGAGCTCGAGCCGGCCCAGGGTCACGAGCGACAGTAGCTCCGCCTCGGTGAGCGGCCTGACCCCGCCGCCCGCCGCCGAGGCAGGGGCGCCGCCCGAGCCCACCTCGACGATGGCCTCGGACGTCAGCGTGGGCCTGACGTCGAAGCGGACGCCGCCCCGCTCGTCCAGCTCGACCGGGCCGGAGAAGGCCAGGTCGACGCGGAACGTGCGGCCCTCGGGCGCCACGAACTCGACGTCGGAGCTGCCGGTGAGCACCCGCGCCTTCTCGAAGACGGTGTGCGCCCGCACGTCCAGGTCTGGCAGGACGCCCCGGTTCGCGCTGAACGAGGCCACCGCCTGGTCCACCGTGAACTCGCGGCCCGAGAACCGCAGGTTGCCGCGCAGCGCCCGCGCCTCGCCGCTGAGCCGCGGGTCGGCGCCCGTGCCCGACAGCGTGAGGTCCAGCGCCGCCTCGAGCGAGGCGAACGACGTGGACATGACGACGCGCTGCGGCGCGGTGATGCGCAGGTCGTCGAACCGCAGGCCGGCCAGCGCCCCGGACGGCGCCGGCTCCGGCGCCAATGTGACCGGTGAGGGCGCCACGCCGGCCGGCTCCAGCGTGCTGGCGCGCGGGTCCTCGGCCGCCTGGGCCGCCGCGCCGGGCGGGCCCGCCGCCCCCGCATCCTGCCCCGCCGTGGACGGGTCGGTGGCGCCGTCCTCGGCCGCCGCCGAGGTGTCCGCGGCTGGCTCCGTCCCTTCCCCGGCCGCGGCCGCGTCCGCCGCGGCTCCGGTCGGGGCGGTAGGCGCCGCCGCGCGGGTCGACACGCTAGGGTCGATCACGACCTCGTCGGCGGCGATCGCGCCGCTCAGCGTCACGCCGCCGTCGCCGCCCACCAGGCGCACGTCGGCGGACAGGGTGGAGTCGGCGATGAGCAGGCCGGGGTACGAGACGCGCAGGCCCGTGCCGCCGGCGCGGAGGTCGAGCGGCACGAGCGTGCCCTGCACCGTCACGGGTGCGCCCAGGCGGCCGGTGAGGGCCACGTAGGGCCGGAACTGCGGGTCCTGGGTGATGGCGCCGCTGACGTCGTCGATGCGCCCCAGGCCCGGCACCACGAGCGCGCCCGCGAAGCGCAGGTCGGCGGCGCGCAGGGCCAGCGGCTCGAGGGCCAGCGTGGCGTCGCCCTCCAGGCGCAGGTCGCCCTCCACGGGCTGGAGGGCGCTGAAGGTGGCCTGCGCCGAGAGGGCCAGGCCGTCGAGGCTCACGTCCGCGTCCGAGAGCCGGTAGCGCGTCCCGGCCACCTCGAAGTCGAGGGAGTCGGTCTGGAACGACACCTGGGGCTCCGCCAGCGAGCCTGCGGCGGAGAAGGTGAAGCTGCCTTCGGCGCCGACGCCGTAGAGGGCCAGGGTGGGGACCAGGCCGAGCATGGGCCCGAAGTCGGCCTCGTCGGCGACGAGCTCGAAGTCGAGGCGGTCTGGCGACAGCACGCCGCCCGCGTACCAGTCGCCGCGACCGGAGAACGTGGCCCGCTCGACGTTCAAGGCGCCCTGGTCGAACACCAGCGTCAGTTCGCCGCGCGTGACGACGCCGGCGCGCTCGAGCGTCAGCTCCTCGCTGGCCAGGGCCACGTAGCCCGCGCCCGGGTCGGTGAGCGGCAGGTCGACGCGGGCGACGCCGGTGAGGAAGGCGGTCACGTCGCTCGGTCCCACGACGGCCTCGGCGAGCAGGTCGAGCGGGAAACGCTCCAGACGCGCCGAGCCGGCGAGGGTGAGGTCCGAGAGGGTGAGCGAGAGCAGCGAGCTGCCCAGGAGCACCGCCGCGTCGACGCGCGAGCTGGGACCCGAGAGCTGCACCGAGAGCGGCAGCGACTTCTCGCCCACGGCCAGGTCGGGGGCGATGAGCTGGCCGAAGACGAAGTCGCCCTGCAGCCTCACGACGCCGGAGAGCGCGCCGGTGAGGTGCGGCGCCACCGCGGCGACCGCCGGGACCGACGACAGCTCGACGGCGCGCAGCCGCACCTCGACGTCGCCGGCGCCAGGTCCTGCCAAGGTCTCGGAGCCGCCGCCGAGAGCGCCCAGGAGGCGCGTCAACGGGGCGTCGCCGCTGAGCGTGAGGCTGCCGGCCTCGGTGGACACCGTGGCGGCACCCCCCACGCGGCCGTCGGCCAGTGCGGCGTCGGCGTTCACGGTCACCTCGCCCCAGCCCGGCGGGGCGAGCCGCACGCCGGAGACGGTCAGCGTGCCGGTGGGCGGCCGGCCGGGCTCGTAGGCCAGGCGCGCCGTCACCGAGCCCGAGGTGACGCCCGGCAGCGGGCCGGCGCCGTCCTCCGCCGCGGGGAGCTCCAGGGCGACGTCGAGGATGGCGGCGCCCGAGGACGCGTCGTACGAGGCCGCCACGTCGCCGAGCCGGCCCTCCGACGTCAGGCGCCACTCGCCGCCCGAGGAGCTCACGGCCACGGGCAGGACCCTGTCGGCGCGCGCGGCCGCGTCCAACGGCAGCTCGACGGCGCCGCTCAGGTCCGCGGCGGCGGCGCTGAGGGTGCCCGAGAGCGTCGCCTGGAAGCCGGAGACGTTCACTCCCAGGTCTCGCAGCTCCAACGCGCCGCCGCCGCTCAGCGTGAGGAGGGCGGTGCCGCTGGCCGCGCCCGTGCCGGTGACGACCAGCCCGTCGCGGGCGACCCTGGCCAACAGCTCGGCGAGGTCGTCGGCGGCGAGGTCGGCCGTGAGCGTGGCGTCCGGCACGGCGTGCGGCGTCACCGAGAGCTGCGGCGACCGCGAGGTGCCCACCGACCCGAGCCTCACGGTGACGGGCCCGAGCGGGACCTCCAGCTCGCCGGTGGCAGCCAGCCCGTCGGGCCTCTCCAGCAACCGCACCTCGCCGCGGGGCTGGCCGGCGGCGGAGCCCGAAGCCCCGAGCCTGAGGTCCAGCCCGGGCGCGACGCGCCCCTGCACCCGTACAGGCGCCGTGGCCTGCGGCAGCGCGAACGTCTGGTCCACGGTCACGCCCGCCGGCCCGACCGCCACCCGACCCGCCGCGGCCACGCCCGCGTCGCCCGCGTACGCGGCCGTGGCGAGCACGACCTGAGGCACCAGCTGGTCGCCCTGCAGCACCCCCGTGGCCGTGATCAGCACGGCCGCCTCGCCGTCGCCCGCCGCCCCGGCGCCCTGTAGGGTGACCTCGCCGGTCCAGTCGCCGGCAGCGGGCTTGCGGCCGCTCACCGTCAGCTCGCCGCCCAGCACTGCGCCGGACATGGCGACCGTGGCGCCGCCCGCGTCCAGGCCCAGGTCCAGCCCGACGTCCACGCCGAGACCGGCGCCACCTGTCAGCCGACCCGTGGCCCGCCCCTCCGCGCCGCGGCCGGAAGCCTCGAGGTCGAGCGCCAGCGCCGCCGGCAGCGCGATGCCGCTGAGGTCGGCGCGCCAGGTCTGGTCGGACGGGTCGAAGGCGGCCGCGAGGCCGGCGCCGGCCAGCGTGACGGGGGCCCCCGCCGCGGGGGAGGTGACGCTGACGTCGCCCACGACCTGGCCCGCGACGCTCAGGCCCGACACGCCGCCCCGCAGCCAGGCTCCGGCGCCGGCCGGCGCGCCGAGCGCCACCTCCGCCTCGCCGCCCAGGCTCGGTGACACGGCCGACAGCGGCCCCTGCACCGTGATCCCTCCCAGTCCGCCGGCGACCACGCCACGCCAGCCGTCCAGGCGTCCCGCGCCGGTGAGCGCCAGCTCGCCGCCCTCGTCCGAGACGAGGAGGACGGCGTCACCGGCTCGGAGGCTGCCGCTGGCGATCACGTCGTCGCCCGCCACGGACACGCGCAGGTCGCTGCTGACGTCGCGGAACGCCAGGGTCGACCGCACGTCGGCCCGGCCCCGCCGTGGCGCCGCCTCGAGCCGCAGCGAGCCGCGCAGGTCGCCGCTGCCGGTGAGCGTGGCGAAGACGACAGGGTCGCCGACGGTGCCGCCCACCTGCACGGCGCCGTCCACCTGCGCCGGCACGCCGCGCAACCCCACGCCGGCGGCGTCGAGCTGCGCCGTGACCGTCACGCCGGCCAGGTCCTGGAGCCGTGGCGCGACCAGCACCACCGGACCGCGGAGCAGGCCGGTGAGCCTGGTCTCACCGAGGTCCAGGTCGGCTAGGTCCACCTGCGCCCGGAGCGCCAGGCGCAGCCTGCCGTCGTAGGAGGCCGAGCCGGTTAGCCGGCTGGCGCCGCTGGCCACGACCAGGTCCTCGAACGCCAGCCCGCCGGTGGCGGACCCGCCGCTGAGGCGCAGGCTGAGGCGCGGGTCTTCCCGCAGCGGCAGGAGGTCGGCCACCGGCAGCGCGTCCAACGTTCCCGAGACGGACCAGCCGTCGGCCCCGGCCGCGGCCCGCAGGGCGAGCCCCTCGCCCGCGAGCTCAAGGGCAACGCCGCCGGCCCCGGCCGTGACCTGCCCGGAGGCCTCCACCGCGCCCGCCACGTCCACGCGCGCGGCCAGCGCGCCGGTGAGGGGCAGGTCGGACGGCACGGTGGCGTCGAGCGCGACCAGCGGGCCTCCAACCGCGTCGCTCCCCGCCCGCAGCGCTACGCCCAGGTCGCCGCCGCCCAGCCCCCGCAACGCCGCCGTCAGAGGCTCGGCCTCGGCGGGCACGGGCCCCCCGGACGCGGACAGCGTGAGCGCGCCCGTGAAGCCCGCCTGCCGGCTCCAGCTCAACCCCTCGCCCTCGAGCCGGACCGCGGTGCCGGCCAGGCCGGGCGCTAGCGCCGCCACGGCGGGCGCGACGTCGCCGGTGGGCCGCAGTTGGGCCTCGCCGGAGGCGAGCACGTAGGCGGCCTCCACGCCCAGCCAGCCGACGCTCAGCTCCAGCGGCACGCCGCCCAAGCGCCACACGCCCGCGTCGGTGGCGGCGGCCAGGGGCCCGCCCGAGGCGGAGAGCGTGCCCTCTAGGCGAAGCTGCGGCGCCAACGTCCCGCTCCCGGCGAGCAGGACCGTCTCGTCGCCGTCCAGGCCGGGTACGCCGGTCAGCGCGGCGTTCAGGTCGTCCAGGCGGACCTCGCCGCCCTCGGCTACCACCTCCCCTCCGAACTCGCCCGACAGGCCCGCCGGACCGCCGACGACGGAGCCTTCCACCCGAGCCGTGCGCACGCCCGGCTCGGGGGACGCCAGCACGGCCTCGATGGCCGCTCCGGGGACGTCGACGTGCAGGCGGCCGTTCTCGAAGGCGTCGTCCACCTCGAGCCACGCCTCGACCGGCCGGCCCGCCGCCCGTCCGCTGACGACCACGCGCCGCCGCTCGTTCCAGGCGAGCCGTCCGGTGACGTCCACGTCCTGCGCGCGCAGGCGGAACGACAGGTCGTCAGGCGCGGAGCCGCGGAGCGATACCTCCGCGCCACCGATCGTGCCCGCGGCGTCGACGGTCAGCTCCGTTGTCGTGGGATCGGTGCCTAGGAACGCTCGGCCGCTGACGGCCAGGTCCGCTGCGACGCCGTACGCGGCGCCTATCCTCGCGACGTCGACGGTCGCGAGGTCCAGCTCGGCGGTGAGGTCGGCGCCCTCGCCGGCGATCACGGCCACGGCCACCGGCGCCTCGCCGGGCGCGCCGGGCAGTGACGCGGCCAGCTCGCCCTCGTAGGCGGCGCCCTCGCCGGCGAGCGTGAGCGCCAGGTCCACCGGGCCGGCGCCCGGGGGCTCGGCGCGGGCGGAGGCGGCCAGGCTCCAACCCCCGTCCGGGGTCCAGGCGGCGCGCGCCGCCACGGGCGAGGCGACGAGGGCAGCGGCGGCGCTCGCGCCCTCCGGCAGCGCCGCGGAGAGTGCGGGTTCGGTGAGGGTGAGCTCGGCGGTGGCCGACTCCAGGCTCGCCACGGCGGTGGCGGCCACACCGGCGCCTGCCAGCGTGGCGGTCGCCCGGGGGTCGGAGAGGGTGCCGGTGAGGTCGGCGGTAAGGAGGGCGGGCTCGCCGAGGAGGGTGAACGGCAGCTCCACGCGGCCGGAGAGGGCGCCGCCCTCCAGGCGGACGTCCACCCAGTCGCCGGCGAGGCTCGGGCCGTCGCCGCCTACGGGGAGGGCGAGCGTCGCCCGCAGCGGCGGCACCTCCAGGTAGGGCGCCCCCACGAGCGCGGTGCTGCTGAGCTCGAGGGTGAGGCCGTCCGCGGGCGTGGCGACGATGGTCCCGGTGATGGCGCCGGCCAGTGCCTCGGCGTCGCCGGTCAGGCGCGGTTCGGGGGCCAGGGTACCGCTGACCCGCAACGCCGACCGGAGGGGGCCCGTGGCCGCGAGGGCGAAGGCTACCTCCGGGCCGGCGCCGCTCAGCGTGAGGGTGGCGGCCGTGGGCTCCTCGCCGGGGAGGCCGAGTTCGGCGCGCAGCTCGCCGTCCCAGCCGGCGGCGGGGTCGTAGCGCAGCGCGCCGTCGATCACGGCCTGTAGACCCGTGGGCGCCTGCTCGGGGAGGCGGGGCGCCAGGTCGGCGCGGTCGGCGCGCAGCTCGACGGCGCCGCCCGCGTAGCGGACGGTCAGGGCGTCGTCGACGGACAGGTCGACCTGACCGCCGAGGAGGTCGGCGGTGCCCGTGACCGTGAGCACGCCCCTGGGACGCGCCGCCGCGGGCAGCGGCGCGGCGAGGAGGTCGGCGGGCAGGAGGCCCTTGATGGACACCTCGCCCAGGGTGCCGCCGGCCTCCAGCAGGGGAGCCTCGCCGGGACGGGACAAGGCGGCGCGCAGCGGCGCGGCGGCGAGGTCGCCCGACGGGACGCGCCCGCCCTCGAGCTCGACCGTGAGGGTCAGCTCCTCGCCGGCGTACGTGACGGGCAGGACGACCGGTCCGCTGGCGACGAGCTCGCCGTCGTCGAGCGTCAGGCGCAGCTCGGTGCCGGCGAGCTCCACGAGGGCTGTCGGCGCACCGGACCAGGTGGCGTCCAGGCGCCACGGCAGGTCGGGCACGGCGGCCGGGCCGGCCGTCACGCCGGGCATGAGGCCCGCGCCGGACGCACCGCTCGCGGTGACCCGGAGCCCCTCCAGCGGGCCCACGTCGAGCGTCAGCAGCGGCGTGGCGGCGCCGAGCTCGGAGGGCCTCACCAGGCCGCTGCCGGAGACGGGCAGGCCCGCGACCTCGCCGGCGACGTCGAGCTGGAGCGCGTCGCCGCGGCCGGTGAAGACGGCACGGGCTTCTACGGGCGCGGTGACGAGGACCTCGGCGCCGCCCGCCAGGCTCGTCAGGGCACCGTCCTCGAGCCGGCCGCTCAGGTCGAGGCTGAGGGCGACGGCGGCCGGCAGCTCCCCGCCGGTCACGAGGCGCCAGTACGCGGCCAGGTCGGCCTCGCCGTCGGCCGTCAGGGCGCCGGTCGCCGCGTCGTAGGTGACGACCACCCGCTGCTCGCCAGGCGGGCCCACCTCGGCCACCACGCTGAGGGGCCCGTCCCAGGCGGCGACCAGCTCCAGCGGCAGGTCGCCCAGCGCGCCGGTCAGCCGTACGGCGTCGTCGCCCGGCGCCGCGGCGCCGCTGAGCCTCAGCTCGGCCGGGAGGGCCGCGGTACCGCCGCCGGCGTCGCTGACGAGGAGGTCCACGCTGGCCGCCGCGCCAGGGTCGGCCAACGGCACGACCGCCTGTCCGGACACGGCCAGCGCCAGGGTCGGCGCGCCGGGCTCGCTATCGGCCACGTCGAGCCAGAGGCCGTCTAGCACCACGTTCACCCCGTCGGGCCCGGCCTCGAGCGAGAGGTCGCCCGACTCCGAGGCCGCCGTCGCCCGCCAGGTGCCGGCGGAGACGTCGACGCGCACGTCGCCCGCCAGCGTGCCGTCGCGCGTGGCGACGGGGCCGGCGCCGAGGTCCGCGTACGCCGCGCGTCCGCGCCACGACAGGCCGTCCGGGCCGAAGACCAGCGAGCTGGCGGGGACCGTCACGAGGGGCGCCAGGCTCCCGTCGGCGAGGTCGAGCCGTGTGGGCTCGACGATCACGTCGGCGACGAGCGCGACGGGGGAGAGGTCGAGGACGCCGGACACGACCAGCGGGCCGAACTGGCCGACGATGCCCGTCACCTGCATGTCCTGCAGCACGCCCGAGGCGCGCCCGCGCAGGTCGTGGCCGGGGGCGAGGCCGGCGAGGGTCACCGGCCCGTCGGCGTCGAGCGTCAGGGTCAGGCGCGCGCCGTCCAGCGTCGCGGGGCCGGAGACCCCGAGGGACAGCGCCGCGTCGTCCGGCAGCGGGCCCACGCCGAGGCTGCTGAGGGTGAGGCCGCCCTGGACGCGGCCGCCGGCGAGCACGAGCGCGCCCTCCAGCCGCGCGCCGGTGGAGTCGCTGCCCGTCACGAAGCCCTGCCAGCCGTCGGGGTCGAGCCGGGCGTCCAGCCGCGCCTCGGCCTGCCGGCCGGCGAGCTCGCCGCGCCAGGACAAGGACATGTCGCCGTCGTCCCGCCCGCCCAGCGCCAGCCGGAGGCGGGCGTCGACCGCGCCGAGGCCCTCCTGCAGCCCGGCCAGGTCGACGCCGTCAGCCGTGACCGTGAGGGTGTCGCCGCCCTGGCCGGGAGCGACCTCGAAGCGGAGGGGTCCGCCCCCGAGGTCGGCGCGGCCCTCCACCCTGATGCGGCCGTCGCGCGGCAAGCGGAAGGCGGTGGAGAGGCCCTCCACGGGCACGCCCTCCACCGTGCCGTCGCCGTTGGCCGTGCCCTCGAGGGCGACGTGGTCCCAGCCGCTCAACCTCAGCTCCACGTCGGCGCTGCCCGCGAGCGCCACCGGCGGACCGTCGGGCATGCTGCCGCGCAGGAGCCAGGCCGCCGCCTCGGCCAACCCGGCGCTGCCCGTGGCGCGGGCCTCCCAGCGCTGGGCGGCGACGTTCACGACGCCCGTCGCCGCCACCTGGCCGCCGAGCGTGTCCCCGGTCAGGTCGGCGGTGATCACCGGGTAGTCGAGCTCCACGCGCCCCGAGACCCCGGAGGCGACGATCCCGAGGTCGTCCACGGCGCCGCCGCTCAGGTCGAACGTGCCGGTTATCGCCTGCCCGCGCACGCGCAAGACGCCGGTGACCTCGCCAGCGGTCACGCCCTGCCACCACTGGCGGGCCATGGTGGCGTCGGCACGCTCCACGCGCGCGTCGAGGCTGCCGGTGAGCGTCTCGTAGCGGCCCGCCAAGCGCGCCGACCCGTCGGCGGTGGTGACCGTCCCGGCCAGGTCGAACGCCGTGCCCGACTGCGACACCTGGAGGTCCGAGACCGTGGCGTCAGGGAGCGTGAAGGGCAGCTCCTCGACGTCCACCTCGACGTCGTCCAGCTCCAGCCGCCTGAGCTGCACGGTCACCGGCCCGGGGGGCGCGCCGGGTGCAGCGGCGGTGCCGGTGAGGAGCTGGGAGAGGTCCACCTGGCCGCGGGCGCCGTTCACGGAGATGTCGATGGGCAGCTCCCCGCCGATGAGCGAGGGGAGGAAGTAGCCCACCCGCAACCGTGCGACCTCGACGTCGACGCCGGGGCCCTCGATGCGGGCGCCGCGCAGGCCCACGCCGCGCCACGGGTTCCCCTCGGCGGCGTCGTACGAGACGCGCGTGCCCCCGCGCTCGAGCGCGGCCACGACCTGGCCCACGATGAGGTCCCGCACCGGGGGCAGGGCCGGGAGGAAGACGAGCGACGCGAGGACCGCCAGGACGACGATGGCGATGAGGGATGCTCTTCGGCGTGACATCGCAGACAGGCGGTTCCGATCGCTTGCGCCGGCGAGCGTGCCGGCCTGTGGGTCGCGGCTGGTGGAAAGCGGCAGGATGCCCGTCCCCTACGCGCTTCTCATGACATGCAAATCTATCACGGACGCATGAGAGGCCCGGCCCCGACGGCACGAAGTGCGCGTGAAGGGACCCGGGTCGAACCGGCCCGCGGCGACGCACGACCGGTCGCCGCCGCCTCCGCTAGCATGGCCTCCCATGCGGACGAACGGCGGCGCGGCAGAGAAGGTCCCCCAGGAGCGAGTGCGGCTGACCGCGCTGGTGCGGGGCAAGGTCCAGGGCGTAGGGTTCCGGGCGTTCACGCGCGCCCAGGCCGTCGTGCTCGACCTGGCGGGGTACGTCGAGAACCTCGACGACGGCCGGGTGGAGGTCGTCGCCGAGGGATGGCGCGACGACGTCGAGCTGCTCCTGGTGCGGCTGCGCAACGGTCCGGCGCACGCCGAGGTGGAGGACATCGAGGAGATCTGGGCCGCGCCGGTGGGGCTGTCCGGCTTCCATGTCTACTGACGCCGTACTGGACGCGGCCGCGCGCGAGGCCCTGGCGTCCTTGCCGCCCCTGGCCCCCGAGCGTCTGGACGCGGTGCCGGGGGTGTTGGGACGCATAGCCCGTGAGAGGGCTGCCGACTACGCCGGCCTCGAAGGTGCTGTTTGGCTAGACCGGTCTATACAGCCAGCGCTTGGCGCGCACCGCGTCCGGGACGGCCGACACCGGTTCGCCGGGTCCCTGCGCCGCGAACGCCCTGCGCCGATCAACGTCGTCGCCGAGGTGAAGCGCTCCAGCCCGTCGCAGGGCGCCATCGCGCCGCTCGAGCCGGTAGAGGCGGCGCGCCAGTACGTGGCCGGCGGGGCCGCGGCGATCAGCGTGCTCACCGAGCCGCGGCACTTCGGCGGCGACCTCGCCCACCTCGCCGCGGTCGCGGCCGACCGCCCGTCGTGGCCGCGCCGCGTTCCCCTGCTGCGCAAGGACTTCACCGTCCACCCCGCGCAGCTCGGCGAGGCCGCAGGGGCGGGGGCCGAGGCCGTGCTGGTCATCGTGGCGGTGACCGGAGGTCTCACCGGCCGGTACGTGGAGGCCGCGCACGCGCTCGGCCTGGCGGCCCTGGTGGAGGTGCACGACGAGCGCGAGCTCGAGGTGGCGCTGGCCGCCGGCGCGGAGGTCCTCGGCGTGAACAACAGGGACCTCAGGACGCTCGAGACCGACCTCGCGACGGCGCCACGCCTGCTCGCCCGCGCGAGGGGGGCGGGGTTCGACGGCGTGCTCGTGGCCGAGTCCGGCTACCGGTCGCGCGCAGACCTGGACACCGTGGACGACCTCGCCGACGCCGTGCTGGTGGGCACCAGCTTGGCGGGCAGCGGCGACCTCACCGGCGCGCTCAGGCGCCTCGTCGGGGGTTGAGGCCGTCGGGCCCGCACGCCTGACCGGCGGCGGTGGCGCCGGCGCCGGCCAGGCTCCCGCTCTGCCGGGGCCCGCCAAGCTTCC
>CAZGXF010000015.1:0-10481 GCA_964529575.1 uncultured bacterium | reverse complement strand
GCCGGCGCGCTTAAGGTCAGTATCCCTTCAGCGGGATACTAGGCAGCCGGGCCGAGAGGCTCGGAGTTCGGCTCCAGGCCGGGAGTTCCGAGCCGCTCGGCCGGGCCGGCGAGTATCCCGGGAGCGGGCTACTGACCATAGGGTTCGGGACGGGTAGTGGCCACAGGGTCCGGGAGGGGCTGACGTTCGCGCGATAGACGGTGGCCACACTGCCCGGGAGTGCCTGAAGGGTCCGGCAGAAGGACGCCCCGCGCCGGTGGGTCGGGACGACCTCACGCGGCCGGCAGCGAGAGCCCATCCAGGGCCAGGCCAGACACGACCACGGCTCGGGCCGTATCCCGGCCAGGCACCGTGGCGCGCGGGGACCGACGACGGGAAGTGCCGATGCCCGGCGCTATACTCGCGCTCATGCCAAGCGATGACCAGGCGGCCTCCGCGGAGGGCGCCACCGCCGTACGCGAGCGGCGCCCGCTGACCGCCACGCTGGACAACGGCCTGACGGTGGTCTACGAGGCGATGCCCTGGCTGCCGTCGGTCAGCGCCACGCTCGTGCTGCCGTTCGGGTCGGCCAACGACCCCGAGGGCCAGGAGGGCACCGCCACGGTGCTGCACGAGTGGCTGCAGCGCGGCGCCGGCGACCTCGACTCGCGGGCGCTCTCGGACGCCCTGGAGGACCTGGGCGTCAGGCGCGCCGGCGGCGCGGCCCGCGAGAGCGCCAGCCTGAACCTCTCGTTCCTCGCCTCGGAGCTCGAGGCGGTGATGCCCCTGCTGGCTTCGATGGTCATGGAGCCGCGTCTCGACGACGCCGAGTTCGAGCCGTCCCGCGAGCTGGCCCTGCAGGAGCTGGAGTCGCTGGACGACTCGCCCGCCCAGCGCCTGTTCGAGGAGCTCCTGGCGGCCTTCGTCGCCAGCCCGCAGGGCAGGAGCCCCCTGGGCACCGCCGAGGGGCTGGCCGCGCTCACGGCGGACTCCGTGCGGGCCGCGGCCGCCACCGCCCTGCGCCCGGGCGGCGCGGTGCTGGCGCTGGCCGGCGGCGCCGACTGGGACCGGGTGCTCGACGCGGCTCGCGCCGCGTTCGGCGCCTGGGAGGGCGAGGGGCCGAGCGTGCCGAGCGTAGAGGTCGCGCGGCCGGGCAGGAGGCACGTCGTCGCCGAGTCGGCGCAGGTGCAGATCGGCCTGGCGTTCCCCGGCCCGCCACCCGGCACCCCGCAGGCGTACGTGCACAACGTGGCGCTCAACGTGCTCTCGGGCTCGTCGGGCTCGCGGCTCTTCACCGAGGTGCGCGAGAAGCGCGGCCTGGTCTACTCGGTCAGCGCCTTCTACCGGTCGCTGCGCGGCTTCGGCTACACCATCGGCTACGCGGGCACGACCCCGGAACGGGCCGACGAGACCCTGGAGGTCTTCCTCGGCGAGCTGGAACGCCTCGCCCAGGGCGTCACGCCCGAGGAGCTCGACCGCGCGAAGGTGGGCATGCTCTCGGCGCTGGTCATGCAGGGCGAGTCGTCCGCCGCCACAGCGGGTCGGCTGGCCAGCGACGTCTTCAACCTCGGCCGGGCGCGCACGCTGGAGGAGATCACCTCGCGCGTCCAGGCCGTCACGCTCGCAGAGGTGAACGAGTACGTGGACAGCAACAGGGTGCCCGAGCCGACCATCGTCACGCTGGGGCCGGCGCGCGTGCCGGCCGAGGTGAGCTCGTGAGCCGCCGCGCCGCGTTCCGCGACTCCACCTCCGAGGCCGCCGCCGCCGCCGGGGCGCCCGGCGAGCCGCACGAGGAGGTCCTCGACGCCCCCACTCCCATCGCCGGCGAGGTCGCGCAGCGCCTGCGCTTCGACAAGGCGGTGCTCCCCAACGGCCTGGCGGTCATCGGCGAGCACAACGCCGGCGCCGCCTCCGTGGCCGCCGGCTTCTTCGTCCACACCGGCTCGCGCGACGAGGTGGCGGACGTCTCCGGCGTCTCGCACTTCCTGGAGCACATGGCCTTCAAGGGCAACGAGCGCTTCACCGCCGAGGACATCAACAGGACGTTCGACGAGCTGGGCGCCCAGTACAACGCCTTCACGTCGGAGGAGCGGACCGTCTACTACGGCGCCGTTCTGCCCGAGCGCCTACCCCAGCTCATCGACCTGCTCGCCGAGCTGATGCGGCCGTCCATCAGGCAGGAGGACTTCGACGTCGAGAAGAAGGTCATCCTCGAGGAGATCGCGATGTACGAGGACCGACCGCACTTCCACGTCTTCGACCTGGCGTCGCCCCGCTTCTGGGCCGGCCACCCGCTCGGGAACAGCGTGCTGGGCTCGAAGGAGAGCGTCGGCGCGCTCAGCCGCGACCAGATGCTCGCCTACTTCCGGGGCCGCTACTCGCCCAGGAACCTGGTGCTGGCCGTGGCGGGCCGCTACGACTGGGACGCGGTGCTCGACCAGGCCGCGCGCGTCACCGGCGAGTGGGAGGCCTTCGAGGCGCCGCGCGAGCGCCCCGACGCCGCCCCGGCCAGGGGGCGCGATGGCACCGTCGACCCGAAGCTCAGTCGCGTGCACGTGGCCTACTACGCCCCCGGCGTGGCGATGTCGGACCCGCGCCGCTACGCGGCCGCGGTGCTCGGGAACGTGCTGGGCGACTCCACCGGGTCGCGCCTGTACTGGGAGCTCGTGGACAAGGGCCTGGCCGACTCGGCTAGCCTGGGCCACGAGTCCAACGAGGACCAAGGCGCCTTCGTCGGGTACCTGAACGTGGCGCCGGAGCGCGCCGCCGAGGTCATCGAGCGCTACTCCGAGGTGCTGAAGCGCGCGCAGGACGAGCCGCCCACCCCCGACGAGTGGCGGCGCGCCCAGCGCAAGCTCGCCACCGGCCTCACGCTGCGCGCCGAGACGCCGCTGGGGCGCCTGACGTCGCTGGGCGCCACCTACCAGTCGCTGGGCGTCTACCAGAGCGTGGCCGAGGTGGTGGACCGCGTCATGAACGCGCGGCTCGAGACCGCCGTCGAGGTCCTCGCGGCGCGGCCGTTCGACGCCAGCTACGTCTACACGCTGGGGCCCAAGGAGCTCGGGTGACCGGCGCCGCGACGTACTGCCGCGACCGCGGCGCCGCGTCACGGACGCCGCTCCGGAGCGTCGGCGCGCCGCAGCCCGAACCTTACGAAGCGGTGAGCAGGACGGGCCTCGTTCTCACAGGGGGCCTGGTTAGACTCGCGCGATGCGCTTGAGGCGACTACTCATCGCGTCCACGACGGCGCTCCTGCTCGCGGCCGGCGCGGCCCAGGAGGCCCCGGCCGCCGCGGACCCCGAGGCGAAGGGGCGCCCGTTCGCGGCCCTGGTCATCGTCTCCAACGGCCGCCAGACCTTCGACATCGTCACCGGCCGCACCATCCTGCCCGACGGCGGCTCCCTCTTCGACGCGCAGACGGGCGTCGAGGTGGAGGCGGCGCTGATCGAGTACGTCGACGGCGAGTACATCGAGGCCACCGGTGTGACCGTCTCGGGCGCGTTCGGCGACCTGCAGGCGGACTCGCTGCGCATAGACGTGAAGGGCAGCGCCCTCACCGCCACGGGCGAGCTGCGCCTCAGCCGTCACGGCCTGCTGGTCACGGCCGGCACGGTGAGCTACTACGCCCTGGAGCAGGTGATCGTGTTCGACGGCGGCGTGAAGGGCACGGAACCGGCGTTCTCGGCCGACCGCCTGCTGCTGGACGCCCTCAGCGGCGACGTGCTGCTGGACGGGCGCTACGAGTTCGCCGGGGGCCTGTTCACGATGCGGTCGCCGGAGGCGGGCGGCAGGCTGCAGCTGAGCCTCCACCAGCGCGGCGACGAGCTCGTGTACGCGGCGGCCACCGAGGTGAGCCCCGCTCTCCTGGAGCGTTTCAGAGCCTATCTTTAGGCGGTGACCCGAAGGCTCCTACGGGCGCTGGCGATGCTGGCGACCATCACGGTGACGGGCTGGGCCGCGGCGCAGTGCTCGCCCGGCCCCGATACCTCCCAGGTCACCGTCCCCGACTACCTGGCCGTCTACTACCTGCACTTCCGGAGCCTGCCCGAGCTGGACGAGGTCCAGTTCTACGGCGGCGTGTGCGTCACAGCCGTGGGCGGCGAGTGGACCGTCATCGCCGACGAGGCGTTCGTCACCGGCCTGAGCGGCGAGCTGGGCCTGCGCGCCGACTCGCCCCAGCTCTACTGGGGCGACCTGAGGATGACGGCCGAGCACCTCGCGGCCACCACCGAGACGCTGGTGCTGCAGCAGGCGACGGTGAACGCGCCCGACTTCTCCGGCGACGCCACCACCATCGTCCTCGACCTCGTCACCGGCGACATGCTCCTCACCGGCTTCACGCTGGCCGGGGTGGCGTTCGCCGTGAGCGGCGAGAGCGCCGAGCTGGTGGGGCAGACCCTCACCGTCGAAGGCCCGGCCGTCACCACGTGCATCGGGATGGAGGAGACGCCCTACGCCATCGAGGGCGCCGCCGCCACGGTCGACCTGACCACGCGCACGGTCGAGCTGCAGGGCGGCGTGCTGCGCGTCGGGGCGCTGCGCGTGGGCTTGCGGCCGCGCCTCCAGCTCACCGAGGAGTCGCTGGAGCGCTTCATGCTGCCGGTGCGGGTGCAGAACGTGCCCGACCGCGGCGACCCTACGCGGCCGGGCAGCGGCATCGGCGTGCGCGTCGTCGGCCTGCCCATGGGCGACGAGGGCACGGCCTCGCTGGACGTGGGCGCCACCGGCCTCGACGCCGGCCATCCGCTGGGCGTGGTCGCCCTGGTGCGCTTGGCGGCCGAGCGCCAGGGGCAGCGCCTGAACGCCACCGTGGGCCTGGAAGCCGGCCTGCCGCTCGTGGACTTCCGGGTCACGCAGCCTCTCACCCCCTGGCTCGACGCCGGCCTGGCCATCCACTCCGGCGCGGAGCTGAACGGCGTGCCACACCACGAGGGCCGGCTGGGGCTGAGGGGCGACTGGGAGGTGCCCGTCCCGGGACGGCCGACCCTGTCGCTGGGCGCCGAGGCGTTCGCCGCGGCCACCGCCCTGACCGACGTCAAGGACCTCGCCACGCCGCTCGTGTTCGGGCCGCGCGTGGGCGCCGCGCTGGACGTCCAGGCCGGCAGCGGGCGGACCGCTGCCGGCACGTTCGGGCTGCGCTCCCGCGCCGAGGCGACGCTCTACCCGCTCCAGCAGCAGCTGCAGTGGGGCGTGCGCCTCAACCCCACCTGGCGGCTGGAGGCGGCGCCGCTCACGCTCTCGCTCGCCTACGACACCTGGCTCACGAACGCGGCCTCGCCGTTCGCCGGCCTCGACCGCCTGCGGCCGTTGGCGCGCTTCTCCGGCTCGGCGCGGGTGGGCGGCGAGCTGCGGCGGTGGGAGGGCGACCGGCGCCTGACCGGCTACTTCCGCGTCGCCGCCACGCACGACGGCGTGCCCGTGGACTCCGCCCCGGCCGGGCTGAACGCCGCCACGGCGGAGGCGGGGCTGACGTACGAGGCCGGCGCCTGGAGCGTGGACGCCACCGCCGTGGCGCGCCTGGCCGGCGTGCTGGAGCCCGTCGCCGGCCGCGACGCCTCGCTCACCTACACCGTGGAGGCGCGCCGGGCCGGCTGGCCGGTCGTGCGCGTGGGTCCGGCGGGCCCGGTGGAGCCGCACACCCCGTTCGCCCTGAGGGCCGAGGCCGTGCAGGGGCTGCTGCCGGACGCCCCGGGCCTGCGCAGGCTCGAGCTCTCGGTGGCGGTGCCGCTGGCGTTCGAGAACCTCGAGCTGCGCCCGTCGGTGGGGTTCGACGTCGCGCCGCTGCTGGTGCACGGCGCCCTGCCCGTCCTGAGCCTGCACGGCCTGGACCTCACCGTGGTCACCTGCTGCGGCTCGCTCACGGTGGGCTACTCGAACCTGCGCGGCGACGTGTCGGCCTCGTTCGCCATCGACCTGGAACGGCGGCCGCCGCGGCCACCCGATTGAGGCCGGAGCCCGTACGCCCGACCGCGTCCACCGGCCCTAGGCCGCGACCTACGGCGGTCAAGGCCCCGCCGCCGGCCGGCCCCGGTCCGCGGCGTCCCCAACAGGTGGCCCACCGACCCGCGCGGGTATCATCGCCAGCCATGGAGGCGCGCGCCGGGTGAAGCTCGTCGACCGCTACGTGCTGCGGGAGGCCCTCCCCCCGTTCCTGTTCGGTCTGGTGCTGTACGCGTCGCTGGCCGTGGTGTCGGCCACGATCCCGCGCATGCAGTGGATCGTGGGCACGCCGGTGGCGGAGCTGTTCGGCTGGCTGGCGCTGCAGCTGCCGCAGGCGCTGGTGCAGACGCTGCCCATCGCCCTGGTCCTGGCCGTGCTCATCGCCATGGGCCGGCTGGCCAGCGAGCACGAGCTGCTGGCGATGCAGGTTGGCGGCGTGCCCATGCGCCGCGTGGCCTTGACGTTCGTGGCCCTGGGGGCGGTGAGCGCCGGCGCGGCGCTGGCCATGAACCAGTGGGTGCTGCCGGAGACGAACTCGCGCACCGCCGAGCTCTATTGGCGCCTCTCCACGGGCCGCTCCGGCCTGTTCCGCCTGGCGCGCCAGAACCTGCCCATCGACGACTTCCTGCTCCACTTCGAGGACACCACGCGCGGCGGCGCGGGCATGCGCGGCGTGCGCATCGAGCGCTGGGACGGCGACGTGCTCACGCTCCTGCGCGCCGACTCGGCCACGTTCGAGGGCACCGACCTGGTGCTCACCGGCTACCGGATCGACAGGCTCGACCTGGGCGCGCTGGACGTGCCCGTCGCCGACCCGGCCCTGGCGCTGGCGAACCTGGTGCGGCTGAGGAACGTCGCGACCGACGCCTCGCAGACGCTGGTCGTGACGACCTCGTACACCGAGGACGACCTCATCGCCCGCTTCTCGGGCGGCGGCTTCGAGGACAGCCGCTCCCTGAGCGAGCTGCGCCGCGACGCCCGGAGCCAGGTCCTCTCCGTGAACGAGCGCCGCCAGGCTCAGGTGCTGTTCCAGCGCAAGCTGGCCGAG
Organism: uncultured bacterium; assembly: GCA_964529575.1. Classification (GTDB taxonomy): domain Bacteria; phylum Deinococcota; class Deinococci; order Deinococcales; family Trueperaceae; genus DASRWD01. The sequence continues at coordinate 3,514 of CAZGXF010000015.1, read as the reverse complement.
CCGTTCACGAACCTCGTGCTGCTGCTCGTGGCGGTGCCGCTGGCGCTCACGTACTCGCGCTCGCGCGGCGTGGCGTTCGGCGTGAGCCTGGTGGTGACGCTGGTCTGGTACCTCTTCTACACGTTCGGCCAGCTCTTCGCGCAGACGGGCGCCATCCCCGTGTGGCTGGGCGCCTGGGGCGGCAACGTCGTCTTCCTGGCGCTGGGGATGTTCCTGCTGGCGCGGCGGCGGGGGTGACGCGCGCCGAGTCGGCTAGGCCACCCGCGTCCTGAACCAGGCGCAGAGCCGCTCGCCGTCGGCGAACACCTGCGCGATGCGGTCGAGGGCCTCAGGCCCGTACATCCACTCCGCCGGCTCGTGGCGCTCGCTGGCCACCAGGCCCTTGCGCTTCAGCAGCGCGATGCGCGGGTGGTCCTCGGTGAAGCCCTGCGGCGCGCGCTTCAGCGACTCGCCGTCGAGGCCGTAGCCCTTCGCCGTGAGGTCCGCGACGATCGCCTCCAGCTCCTTGCCAGCGCGCTCGTCGGCCACGGCGCGGCGGAAGCGCTTCAGCTGCTCGTCCAGCATCCAGTAGGTCCCCACGCCCACGTACAGACCGTCGGCCCCCACCTGCAGGTACTGGCCGCCCACGGCGCTCGGGCCGCGGCCGCCGAACTGCAGCGCCGCGCGCTCCTTGTACGGCCGCTTGTCCTTGGTGAAGCGCAGGTCGCGGTACGGCCGGAACACGTGCCACTCCCCGAAGGCCCCTTCCAGGTCTCGCGCCAGCGCCTCCAGCGGCGCCCGCACGTGCTTCAGGTACCGCTCCTTGTTCGCCTCCCAGAACGCCCGCGAGTTGTCGGCGTGCAGCTCCGCGTAGAAGCGGAAGGCGTCGGGGGAGAAGCCCGTGAAGCTCTGGTCCTTGGCCATGGCGTCATCGCCAAGGTAACCCGCCGGCGCTGGACGTGGGACGGTCCACGCTCCCGCGAACGCTCACGTCAGTATCCCGCCAGCGGGATACGGGCGCGGAGACATCCGGCCCCTAAGAAGGCCTCCGTCATCGCGGTCCGCAGCGCCTGACCCGGCCTGCGCAGTATCTCGCAAGCGGGCTACTGACGTTAAGGGAGGAGGCGGGCTACTGACGTTACGGGAGGATGCGGGCTTACTGACGTAAAGAGAGGATGCGGGCTACTGACGTTAAGGGAGGAAGCGCGCTACGGACGTCAAGGGAGGCGGCCGGGCGGGCGTGCCACCGATGCGCCACCGACGCGCCCTACAACCACATCGAGGCTCGATCAGCAAGGGGGGATCCATGAGAAGTGGGCCCCCGGTGGTACACTCGCGGCCTGATGGATAGCGCGGTGGTCAGCGTGCCCGAGGAGCTGCGGGCGGCAGCGAGCTACCTGGCGCCGGCGGACATGCGGCGGCTCGAGGACGCCTACGCCTTCGCCGAGCGCTACCACCGCGGCATGCTCCGGAGGTCCGGCGAGCCGTTCATCACGCACCCCGTGGCCGTCACCGTCATCCTCGCCGAGATGCGCCTGGACATCGACGCGCTGCGCGCCGGACTGCTCCACGACACGGTGGAGGACACCGACGCCACCTTCGAGGAGGTCGAGGAGCGGTTCGGCCCCACGGTCAGGAAGATCGTGGAGGGCGAGACGAAGATCTCCAAGCTCGCCGTGCGCGTCTACCAGGACGAGCAGTCGGAGAACCTGCGCCAGATGCTCCTGGCCATGGTGAGCGACGTGCGCATCATCCTGGTGAAGCTGGCCGACCGGCTGCACAACATGCGCACCCTGGAGCACATGCCGCCCCACAAGCAGCGGCGCATCTCCGAGGAGACGCTCGAGATCTTCGCGCCGCTGGCGCACCGGTTGGGCATCAACCACATCAAGAACGAGCTCGAGGACCTGGCGTTCTTCTATGTCGATAGACAGCGCTACGAGCAGCTGGAGCGGCAGGTGCGCAGCCGGCACATCGAGCGCGAGAAGTACGTGCAGGAGTCCATCGAGCTCCTCGCCGACCGCCTCAAGGCCGAGGGGCTCACGTTCGAGCTGTCGGGCCGCAGCAAGCACCTCTACTCCATCTACCGGAAGATGCAGCGGGACAACCGCACGCTCGACCAGATCTTCGACCTCATGGCCATCCGCGCCATCCTGGACCCCGACACGCCCAACGGCAACGGCATGGCGCAGGAGGACGCGGAGAAGGCGGTGTGCTACCGCGCGCTTGGCATCGTGCACAGCCTGTGGACGCCCATCCCCGGGCGCTTCAAGGACTACGTGGCCGTGCCCAAGCCGAACGGCTACCAGAGCCTGCATACCACGGTCATCGGCCTGCTGGGCCAGCCCATCGAGGTGCAGATCCGCACCCGGCGCATGCACGAGGTGGCCGAGTTCGGCGTCGCGGCGCACTGGGCCTACAAGGACGGCATCCAGGACCCTGCCGAGATCCAGAAGCGCCTGGAGTGGATGAAGCAGCTCCTCGACGTCGACTCCAGCGTGGACGACGCCGAGGGCTTCGTGGACGCCGTGAAGACCGACTACCTGTCCGAGCGCGTACTGGTGTTCACTCCGGCCGGCGACGTCGTGAACCTGCCCCGCGGCTCCACGCCCATCGACTTCGCCTACCAGGTGCACACCGAGGTGGGGCACAGGACCATCGGCGCCCGGGTGAACGGCGAGATCGTCCCCCTCACCTACAAGCTGCAGACCGGCGACCGGGTCGAGATCCTCACCAACCGCTCCAGCCAGTACGGCCCCTCGGCCGACTGGGTGAACATGGTCGTCACCCGCAGCGCCAAGCAGAAGATCAGGCACTACTTCAGGGCGCAGGAGCGGCAGCAGCAGCTCGAGTCGGGCAAGCGCATGCTCGAGCGCGGCCTGCGCCGGCGCAGCCTGCCGGTGGCGCCGAACATGACCAAGGCGAAGCTGCAGGAGGCGGGTGAGAAGCTCCTCCACACCGACTCGGTGGACGAGCTCTTCTTGGCCCTGGACGCCCAGCGCGTGACCCCGAAGCAGGTCATCGAGGTCCTGGTGCCCGAGCTGGCCAGGGACCGCAGGCCGCAGCAGCCGGCCGAGCACCACCGCAAGAGCGTCTCGGGCGTGTACGTGGACGGCCTGGACGCCCCGGCGAACCTGGCGAACTGCTGTAGCCCGGTGCGCGGCGACGACGTCATCGGCTACGTGACGCGCGGCCGCGGCATCTCGGTGCACCGCGTGGACTGCCCGAACGTGAAGCACCTCATGGAGACCGACGCCGACAGGTTCGTGAACGTCACCTGGGACACGCCGGCGGGGGAGGTGTTCCCGGTGGACATCGAGGTCGTCGCCGTGGACCGCCCCGGCCTGTTGAAGGACGTGCTGGACGTCATAAGCAGCATGAACAAGAGCGCGTTCCGCGTGCAGGCCGACGTGAACTCGAACATGAACGCGCGGATCATGTTCCGCATCGACGTCAAGGACCACGCCGAGATCGAGTACGTGAAGGACAACATCGGCCGCATCCCGGACGTGACGCGGGTCTACCGGTCGAAGCC
>CAZGXF010000014.1:0-35319 GCA_964529575.1 uncultured bacterium | reverse complement strand
CGCCGCGGGCCAGCAGCGGGCTGTGCGTGGCGGAGTTCGCGGCCTCCTCGGCGACGTTCTCGCCGCGGCCGGCGCCGATGCCCATGAGCACCGTGCCGGCGCCCTGCAGCAGCGCCTTCACGTCGGCGAAGTCGACGTTGATCATCCCCGGGACGTTGATGACGTCGGAGATGCCGCGCACGCCGTGGTAGAGGACCCGGTCGGCGACGCGGAAGGCGTCGTTGAGCCTGACCTTGCGGTCGAGCGCCGAGAGGAGGCGCTGGTTCTCGACGACGATGAGCGCGTCGACCTTGTCCTCGAGCCGGCGGAGGCCCTCCTCGGCCTGGCGCATGCGCCTGGGGCCCTCGAAGGAGAACGGGGTGGTCACGACCGCGATGGCCAGCGCGCCGAGCTCGCGGGCGACCTCGGCCACCACGGGCGCGCTGCCCGTGCCGGTGCCGCCGCCCATGCCGGCGGTCACGAACACCAGGTCGGCGCCGCGCAGCGCCTCGGCGATGCGGTCGCGGTCCTCGAGAGCGGCCTTCTCGCCGATCTCGGGGTTCGCCCCGGCGCCGAGGCCCTTCGTGATGTGGTCGCCCATCTGGATGCGCACGTCGGCCAGGCTCGTGGCCAGCACCTGCGCGTCCGTGTTGGCGGCGACGAACTCGACGCCCTTGAGACCCGACTCGATCATGCGGTTGACGGCGTTGTTGCCGCCGCCGCCGAGGCCTATGACGCGGATGACCGCGTTCTCGCTGAAGCTCATCGCCATGCGCTCACGCTCCCCAGACCAGCTCAGAAGAAGTCCTTTATGACATTTCTCACCTTGTCGAACCAGCCTCCACCCAGGTTGCCCTCCCTCTTCGGGCGCCGGGTAGCGCTGCCCGCCCCGCCTGACTGCGCCATGCCGTAGCGCACCAGGCCGACGGCCGTGGCGTGCGCCGGGCTGGCCACGACGTCGGCCAGGCCGGACACGCCGTCCGGCTTGCCGATGCGGACCGGCAGGCGGAAGCGCTCGTTCGCCACCTGCTCGATGCCCGGCATCAGCGACGCGCCGCCGGTGATGACGACGTTGCCGGCGAGCAGCTCGAGGGCGCCCATCTTCTGCTCGATGTTGCGCTTCACGAGGTCGAGGATCTCGACCACGCGCGGCTTGATCACCTGCGCGAGCTCGAAGGTGGAGATGGAGGCGGTGTAGTTCGGGTTCGCGACCTCGAGCTCGACGTCGCGGTCGGCGAGCTCGGGCAGGGCGACGCCGTAGCGGCGCTTGACGCGCTCGGCCTCGTCCGACTGGATGCGCAGGAGCTGGCTGATGTCCTGGGTCACGTGGTCGCCGCCCACCGGGATCACGGCCGAGTGGGCGAGCGTGCCGCGGCGGAAGACGCCGATGTCGGTGGTGCCGCCGCCGATGTCGATGAGCACCGTCGTGAGCTCCTGCTCGCCCGGCGTGAGCACGGCCAGGCCGGAGGCCAGCGACTGCACGACGAGGCCCTCGACCTCGACGCCGGCGTCGACGGCGCAGCGGCGCAGGTTCTGCAGCGGGCCCTGGGCGCCGGCGACGATGTGGACGTCCACCTCGAGCCGCACTCCCGACATGCCCACGGGGTCCTTGATGCCGTCGTTGCCGTCCACCACGTACTCCTGCGGGATGACGTGGAGGACCTCCATGTTCTGCTCGAGGGGGACGGCGCGGGCGTTCTCGATCGTCCTGTCGATGTCCTGCCGCGTGATCTCCTGCCCGCGGCGGATGGCGGCCATGCCGTGGCTGGTGAGCGCCTTCAGGTGGCTGCCCGCCACCCCGACCCAGGCCGACCTGACCTCGACGCCGGCCATCCGCTGGGCCTCGGCCACCGACTGCCTCACGGCGACGATCGTGCGCTCGAGGTTGACGACGACCCCCTTGCGGAGGCCGTCCGACGGGACCGTGCCCTCGCCGATGATGTCGAGGACCCCGTCCTTGGCCACCTCGCCGATGACCGTGCAGATCTTGGTGGTACCGATGTCGAGCCCGACGATGATCCGCTCGTCGCTCATGGCGTGGCCCTCCAAGGCAGGTCACTCATCGCTGGTCGCCACCCCCCAGGGGTAGACGGACACGGTGCCGCCGCGGTTGTTGACGAAGGCCGACCATTGCTTCCGCAAGGCCTCGGCGCTCGGGGTGTTAAGCGTTGTGCCTATCAACTGGATCTCGAATCCCTCTGGCGAGTAGCTTATCACCTGCACTCCGAACGGCCTCAGGAGCCTCTCCAGCTCCAACGCCTCGGCGGTGCGGTCCTCGCCCCACCCCCTGAGCACAGGCAACGCCGCGGCCTCGTCGGCCGGCACGCCGGGAAGGACTGTACCATCGGTCGCCCACGCGGTGACCCCATCGGTCATCACGGGGGTCCGCTCGGTCACGCGCACCTCGACGGTGTCGGGCCAGCGCCGCACGACCGCGGCGTCCAGGACCCACGGCTCCTCCTCCAGCGCACCCACCGACGACCGCGTCACCCACAGGAACGGGTCGCCCACCCGCACGCGGGCCATGGCGGCGACCTGCTCGGCGGTGAAGCGCTCGTTGCCGGCGACGACGACGTGCTCGACCTTCGGCCAGAAGCGGCTCGCGACCACCAGGCCGCAGGCGAGGACCAGCAGGGCGAGGAGGAGGCCGCGCATCAGAACCCCCAGAGGCGCCACTCGAGCTCGAGTTCGACGCCCCTGGAGCGCATCTCGGCGCGGACCTCCTCGACCAGCGCCAGCACGTCGGCGGCCGTGGCGGCGCCGAGGTTGAGGACGAAGTTGCCGTGCTCGAACGCCACCATGGCGTCGCCCACGCGGCGGCCCTTGAGGCCGGCGACGTCGATGAGCCGCCCTGCTGACTCGCCGGGCGGGTTCTTGAACGCGCAGCCGGCCGACTTCACCTTCGGCTGGCCGGCGCGGGCGGCGTCCACCTGGTCCATGTAGGCCTGCACCGCCTCGGGCGTCGAGGGGGTCAGCTTGAGGCGCGCCCGGGTCACGATGGCGCCCTCGGGGAGCTCGGCGTGGCGGTAGGAGAGCCCGAGCTCGCCGGCGGGCACGCGCTCCAGGGCGCCGCCCACGAACAGCTCGACCTCCTGCAGGGTGTCGGACATCTCGCCGAACCGGGTGCCGGCGTTCATGGCCACGGCGCCGCCCAGGACGGCGGGCACGCCGAGGAGGCCCTCCAGGCCGGACAGCCCCGCCTTCTGCGCCCGCCGGACCAGCCCTGGCAGGGGCGTGGCGGCGCCCAGCCAGACGTCGGTGCGGCCGTCGAAGGCGCGCACGTCGTTGAAGGAGCGGCCCAGCCTGACCACGCGCTCGGCCACGCCGGCGTCGGCGACGAGCAGGTTCGAGCCGCCGCCGATGACGCGGTACGGCTCCCGGGTGGCCTCCCGCAGGCCGGCCTCGTCCTCCACCTCCCACAGCTCCGCCGGACCGCCCACCTTCAGCGTGGTGTAGGCCGCCAGGCGGACGGTGCGGGGCGCTACGGCGGGCTCAGCCACCCGCTTCCCCCGCCACGAGCGCCTCGGCGACGCGCCAGACGTCGCCCGCGCCGAGGGTGATCACCAGGTCGCCGGCGGCGGCGTCGTCCTTGAGGTAGCTGGTCGCCGAGGCGAGGTCGTGCCGCGCGGCCCTGACGCCCAGCTCGGTGAGCCTGTCGACGATGAGGTCGGGGGAGACGCCGGGGATCGGCGCCTCGCCGGCCGCGTACACCTCGAGGACCAGCACCTCGTCCGCGACGGCGGCGGCCTCGGCCAGCTGCTTCCACTGCCGGGCCGTGCGCACCCAGCGGTGCGGTTGCAGCACCGCGCGCACGCGCCGACCCGTGGCGCGGGCCACGTTCAGCACCGTGCTCACCTCGGTGACGTGCACCGCGTAGTCGTCCACGACCAAGGCGCCCCGCACCTCGCCCCACACCTGCCAGCGGCGACCCACCCCCCTGAACTCCGCCAGGCTCTCGAGGGCCGGCTCCGGGTCGAACCCCGCCTGCGTGAGGGCAGCGATCGCCGCGGCGGCGTTCAGCGCGTTGTGCCTCCCGGGGACGCTGAGCCTGACCGGCAGCGGCGCGCCGGCGGGGCGGTGGAGCGTGAAGCGGCTGCCCGCCTCGCTCACCTCCAGGTCCGCGACCCGGAAGGCGGCGCCCGCGGTGACGCCGAACGTGACCGCCCGCGGATGACCGGCGACGACGCGCGCGAGGTCGGGCCAGTCCGCGCAGTAGACGAGCGCCCGGGCCGCGTGCGCGTAGCGGCGCGCGGCGGCCTCCAGGTCGGCCACCGTGGCGTGGTAGTTGCGCCTCTCCAGGAAGTCGCCGGCCACGTGGTCGTCCTCGAGGTTCGTGACCACCGCCACCTCGGCCTCCAGGTCGGCGAAGCCGGCGTCGGACTCGTCGACCTCGGCCACCAGCCACTCGCCCGCGCCGTACCTGTGGCTGCCGCCGATGGCCGGCAGCCTGGCGCCGAGCTGCACCGAGGTGCCGGCGTCGAGCGCCAGGAGCATCGTGGCGAGCATCCCGGTGGTGGTGCTCTTGCCGTGCGAGCCGGTCACGCCGATCGAGCGGCGGCGCCGGAACAGCTCGCCCAACAGCTCGATGCGCCTGACGACCAGCGCGCCCGCCGCGCGCGCGGCGACGAGCTCGGGGTGGTCGGCCGGCACGGCCATGCTGTGGACGACGACCTCGGCCGCCGACGCGTGGCCGACGTCGTGGCCCTCGTGGACGTCCACGCCCGCCGCGACGAGCGAGTCGCGCACGGCGTCGAGGCGAGGGTCGCAGCCGCTGACGGCGAAGCCGTCCTGGCGGCACCAGAGGGCCAGGGCCTGCATGCTCACGCCGCCCACGCCCACGAAGTGGAGGCGGGTGGTGGCGGGGTCGATCTGGGACAGGGCGGCGGGCGCGCTGAGCGCCTTGGTCTGCTGTGTGGTCACGCCAGCTCCATGACGGCGCACAAGATACGACGGGCCGCTCCGGCGGGGGTCCGTCCCGCGGCGGCCGCCGCCGCGGCCTCCCTGGCCCGCGGCTCGAGGAGCGAGCGCCACGCGCTCCCCAAGCCGGAGACCTCCCTCTCCTCGACGACGACGCCGGCGCCGGCCGCGGCCACGGCGCGGGCGTTGTGCAGCTGGTGGTCCTCGGCGCTGGACGGCAACGGGACCATGACGAGCGGCACGCCGTGGAAGGCGGCCTCCGACAGCGTGCCGACGCCCGCCCTGGTAACGGCCAGGTCGGCGGCCGACCAGGCGGTGGCGGCGTCGACGAACCCGTGCACGTGGTAGCCCGGCAGGTCCCCCGCGTCGACCTCGGCGGCGCGGCCGCGCCCGGCGGCGTGGACCACGTGGTGGTCGCGCCCGCACGGCGCCCGCGGCCCCATGCCGCGGTAGGCGGCGGGCGCCTCGCGGTTCAGCGTCGCCGAGCCCTGCGAGCCGCCCATCACCAGGGTGACCACGGCGTCAGGCGGCAGGCCGAGGGCGGCGCGGGCCTCGTCGCGGGGAAGCCGCTCCTCGCGCACCGGGAAGGGCACGACGACGGAGCGCCTCACGCCCTTCAGGTGCGCGAGGGCCTCCTCCTGGGCCACCACGACCAGGGCGGCGCGGCGCGACAGCCAGCGGTTCACCGCCGAGGGGTAGGCGTTGCCCTCGTGCAGGACCAGGGGCAGCCTCAGGCGCGCGGCCGCGGCGGCGCCGGGGAACGAGGCGAAGCCGCCGAAGCCCACGACCACGCGCGGCCGCAGGCGCTTGAGCGCCAGCGTCGCCTCCACCAGGCCCGCCGCGGCGCGCAGCGCCTGCGCCGGGCTGGGGCGGCCGCGGTGCCACTTGCCGGCGTTCACGCCCACGAAGGCCACCCCCGCCTCGGCGGCCAGGCGCTCCTCGAGCCCGCCCCTCGCGCCCAACAGGACGGGCGCGAGCCCCTCGCGCTCGGCCTCGCGGGCGACCGCCAGCGCGGGGAAGACGTGGCCGCCGGTGCCGCCGGTGGCGAGGACGAGGTCGGCCCTCCCGGGCCGCGGGGCGGCCGTCACCGTGCCGCTCCCGCTAGCGCGGTCGGCTCCCGTCCCTCGGCCGTCACCGCCGTCGCCTGGCGGTAGGCGACGTGGATGAAGCCGAACGCGATGCCCACCGAGAGCAGGCTGTTGAAGCCGTAGCTGACGCCCGGGAGGGGCAGCCCGGTGACGGGGAAGAGGCCGGAAGCGACGAGGAGGTTCACCGCCGCCTGGCCGCACACGTAGGCGACGGCGCCGCCGGCCAGCAGGGCGGGCGGGCCCGTCACCGACCGGGCGATGGCGATGCCGCGCGAGGCGAGCACCAGGTAGAGGGTCACGAGGGCCGCCACGCCGAACAGGCCCAGCGCCTGGGCGATGGCCACGGAGACGAAGTCGGTCTCGACCTCGGGCACGGCCACGGCGCGTCCGGGCCCGATGCCGGTGAGCCCGCCCTTGGCCATCGCCTCGCGGGCGCGCGAGGCCTGGTACGCCTCGCCCTGGGCCAGCTCCTGCGAGCCCCACAGGTCCGCGTAGCCGACCAGGCGGTCCTTCATGTAGCTGAACTGGCTCAGGTACGAGCCGCCCAGGAGCACGCCGATGAGCGCCGCGGCCAGCGAGATGGAGACGAGGCGGGTGGCGGAGATGCCGGCCATGACCATGACGGCGAACGCCAGCACGAAGATGAAGAGGCCGGTGGACAGGTTCGGCTGGGCGACGATGGCGGCCACGGCCAGCCCGATCACGACCATGGGGCGCCAGATCTGCCAGTCGCCCAGGTGGTTGTGGAAGAACGCCGTCAGGTAGGCGATCACCGCGATCTTCATGAACTCCGACGGCTGCAGCGTGAAGCCGCCGATGTCGAGCCAGCGCTTGCTCTCGGAGCCCTCGGGCGAGATGCCCACGGCCAGCACCGCCACGAGCAGCAGGAGGGTGCCCACGAACAGGTAGGGCGAGAGCCGCGTGATCGCGCGCGGCGAGAGGCGGGAGACGGCGACGGTGAGCAGCACGGCCAGCGCCACGCGCGTCCCCTGCTCGAAGGCCGCCGACGGCTCGCCGGCGGCGACGCCCACGACGCCGAGGGCGCCCAGAGCGAGCTGCACGAAGAGGAGGGTCCTGTCCATCAGCCGCGGCCCCCGGTGGAGGTGGGCGCCGCTCCGGCGGCGTCGGGGCCGGGGCGGTCGGGGCCGCCGCCGGACGCTGCCGTCAGCTTCGCCGCGACCTCGGCCACGACCTCCCTGAAGACGCGGGCGCGGTGGGCGTAGTCCTGGAACTGGTCGAACGAGGCGGCGAGCGGCGCCAGCAGCACCGTGCCGCCGCCGTGGCGCTCCCTCAGGAACGTCACGGCCTCGCGCACCGCGCAGGACAGCGCCTCGCGGCCGTCCTCCTGGCGGCACTCGCGCACCGCGGTGACGCCCCCGAACGCGCGGGCGATCTCGGGTCCCGAGGCGCCGTAGGCCACGAGCAGGTCGACGCGCTCCGCCACCAGCGGGACGAGGGACGACGTGTCGGCGCCCTTCGAGTGGCCGCCGGCGAGCCAGGCCAGGGGCCGGCGCGACGACCGCAGCGCCGCCGCGACGGCCAGGGGCCGCGTGGCGATCGAGTCCTCGACGAACGTGACGCCGCCGGCCGAGGCGACCTCGGCGTAGCGGCCCGGCAGGCCGGCGAACGTGGGCAGCCCGGCGGCGACCTGCTCGCGCGTGAGGCCGAGGGCCGAGGCCGCGAGCGCCACGGCCAGGGCGTTGGACACCTGGTGCTCGCCCTTCACGGCCAGCTCGTCGGCGCGCAGGAGCGGCTCCCCGAACAGGCGCAGCGTGCCGCCGGCGCGGTCGTAGCTGGCGTCGGCGTCGCGCTCCAGCGAGTAGGCGAGGGCCCGGGCGGGCGTGGCCGCGGCCCAGGCGCGCAGCAGCGGGTCGTCGGCGTTGTGCACGAGCGTCTCGGCGGCGGTCAGGTTGTCGACCAGCGCGCGTTTGGCGCGGTGGTACGCCGCCACGGTGCCGTGCCTGTCCAGGTGGTCCTCGCCGAGGTTCAGCGTCACGGCCACCTGGGGCCTGAAGGTGGGGCAGCGCTCGAGCTGGAACGACGAGAGCTCGACGACGTGCGTGGCCCCCGGGCGGGCGACCCCCGCCAGCGCCGGGTCGTTGTTGCCGCCCGCCACGGCGTCCACGCCGGCCGCCCGCAGCACCGAGGCGAGCCACAGGGTCGTGGAGCCCTTGCCCGCCGTGCCGGTCACGCCCGCGTAGCGCCCGGGCACCAGGCGCCACGTCCACTCGACCTCGCCGATCACCTCGACGCCCCGCGCCCGCAGCGCCTCGAGGTCGGGGTGGTCGAACGGCACCCCGGGGGCGGCGACGCAGGTGGGGAAGGCGCCGGCCTCGACGACACCGACGTCGTCCACCCGCGCGGCGCCCAGGGCGAGCGCCGCGTCGACGTCGGGGCCCTCGCGCCTACGGTCGTAGAACGCCACGCGCGCGCCGAGCCCGACGGCCCGGCGGACCACGGCGCCGCCGCTGCGGCCGAGGCCGTAGACGAGGAGGCCCGCCGCCTCGGAGCGAGGGGTCACCACGGCGCCCTCCCCGTGAGGACGAGGCCCGCGGCGACGCACAGCGCGGAGACGATCCAGAACCTCATGGCCACCTGCTGCTCGCTGAGCCCGGCCAGCTCGAAGTGGTGGTGGATGGGGGCCATGCGGAAGAGGCGCTTGCCGCCCGTGGACCTGAAGTAGGCGACCTGGAGGACGACCGACAGGACCTCGATCACGGGGACCAGCGCGACCAGCGGCAGGGCGAGGACGGCCCCTCCGGTGATGGCCAGGCCGGCGACGGCGGCGCCCAAAGCCTCGGAGCCCACGCCGCCCATGAACACGCGGGCGGGGTGGGAGTTGTACCAGAGGAACGCCAGCAGCGCCCCGAGCAGCGCGGCGGCGAACGGCGAGCCGAGGAAGAAGAGGAGGACGATGGACGTCACCCCGGCCGCCAGCCCGTCGACGCCGTCGGTGAAGTTGAAGCCGTTGATGCTGCCGGCGACGGCGACGGTGTAGAGCGCGACGTCGAGCCACGCCGGCTCGAAGGTGCGGTGTCCCGCGTTCACGGCCCAGACCGCGAAGCCGGCGCCGATCACCAGGTGCCCGACGATGCGGTAGCGCGCCAGCAGGCCCGTCGCGGCGTCGACCTCGTCCTCGCCCGCGAGGCGCCGGCGCTTGCGCCGCAGCGACAGGACGTCGTCGTAGAGGCCCAGCAGCGCCGACGCGGCGGTCAGGGCCAGCAGCGCGAAAGTCGTCTCGTCGCGCGGACCGCTGACCAGCACGGCAGCCGCGGCGGCGAGCAGGAACGCCGCCCCGCCCATCGTGGGCGTGCCGGCCTTGCTCAGGTGGCTCTCCGGGCCCGCGTCCCTGATGACCTTGCCCCAGCCGCGGGCGCGCGCGAGCTGCACGAAGGTGCCGGTGGCCAGGAGCCCCAGCGCGGTGGCGAGGAGCAGCGTCACGGCCTCGACCCCCGGTCGGCCGACGCGGGCGCGTAGCGCTCCTGGAGCGCGGCCACGAGGTTCTCCAGCTCCAGGGAGCGCGAGCCCTTCACCAGCACCGTCGCGCCGGCGGGCACCAGGTCGATGAGCTCAACGGCCTCGCGCCACGTGAGGACGTGGCGCGCCGCGGGGTTGGCCGCGGCGACCGCGGCCGCCTCCTGGCCGATCGCGACGACGAGGTCGAGGTCGCGCGTGGCCCCGCCCAGCTCGAGGTGGCGCTGGCGGCTCACGTCGCCCAGCTCCCTCATGTCGCCGAGGAACGCCACGCGCGGACGGGGCGCCGCGCCCAGCACCTCGAGGGCGAGCGCCGCCGAGAGCGGGTTCGAGTTGTAGCTGTCGTCTATCACGGTGACCTCTCGCAGCCTGAGCGTGCGCAGCCGGCCCTTCTCCAGGCGCGCCGCCGCCATCGCCGCGAAGGCGCGGGCGGGAGGCACGCCGAGCAGGCGCGCGGCGGTGAGGACGAGCAGGGCGTTCTCGGCCATGGCCCTCCCGGGCCAGGGCAGTTCGAAGGCGTGCCCGAAGGCGCGCAGCGTCGTGCCCGCGAGGCGACCGGCGGCCTCGCCCAGGGGCGCGGCACCGGCGGCGCGGGGGGCGGGCGCGACGGTGCCCTCTCCCGCCAGCAGGCGCGTCACGTGCGTGCGCGCCAGCACCTCGGTCGGCAGGTGGCGCGCCGCCGCCTCGCCGGCGACCCGCACGCCCGGCGCGGCGGCCAGCAGGCCCGACTTCTCGCGGGCGACCGCGACCACGTCGCCGAGGCGGCTCAGGTGCGACTCGCCCACCGTGGTCAGCAGCGCGTGGTCGGGGCGCGTGATGGCCACGAGCTCGGCCATCTCGCCGGGGTGGTCGACGCCGAGCTCCAGCACCAGCGGCGCGCCCGGAGCGCCCTCGCCGGCCAGGTCGCCGCCGGGCACGGGCAGGCCCGCCTCGGTGCGCGCCGCCTCGACGAGGGCGGCGGCGAGGGCGGGGACGGTGTTCAGGTTGCCGGGGGTGGACCGGCCGCCCAGGGCGGCGGTGAGCAGGGTCTTCACGGTGGTCTTGCCGGCGGAGCCGGTGACGCCCACGACCGGCGCGGCGAGCAGCGCGCGCGCGGCGGTCGCCACCGTGACCAGCGCCGCCCAGGCGTCGCTCACCAGCAGGGCACGGGGGTGGGGGGCGTCGGAGACCACGAACGCCGCCCCGGCCGCGAGCGCGGCGTCGGCGTGCACGACCCCGTGGCCCGCCGATCCCTGGCGGGCGAAGAAGACGTCGCCGGGCCGCACCCGGCGCGAGTCGTAGGCGACGCCCGTGCCCGTGCTCAGCGGCTCGTCGGGGAGGCGGCCCCCCAGCAGGCGAGCCAGCGCCTCAGGGTGCAGCAGCTCGTGGGCCGCCGCCACGCCGACCCGGCTCTCGTTGACACGTACGTCGCCCACGCCCGACATCCTATCCACACGTTACACAACGTGTGCATGATGTGCATGGGGCCCGGGCAGCCGGCCGCGCCGGTGGTGCCGCCGGCGGCGCGCGCTCACGGGTGCGCGGCCAGCGCCTCGGGGCGCGGCGCCGCGCCCCACGAGGCGACGACGTCGGTGGCGATCGCCCGGAACAGGCCGCCGGTCGCCACGGTGCTGGTGGCGCCCTCCTGCGGCTTGTGCAGGGTGACGACGACCACCACGCGCGGGTCCTCGGCCGGCACCATGCCGGCGACGCTGAGCGTGTACTGGCCCGGGGCGTAGCGGCCGAGCTCGGGGTCGAAGACGTCGGCGGTGCCGGTCTTGGCAGCTATGTTCACGCCCTTCACCTTGGCGTTGCGCAGGCCGCTAGCCTCGGTGACGTGGTTCAGCATCGCGCGCATCGTCCTGGCGACCTCGGGGGAGAGCACCCGGAAGGGCGGCGGCGTCTCGGCGCCCTCGACGAGGACCGGGTGCACGTACAGGCCGTCGTTGGCGAACACCGAGTAGGCCGCGGCCAGCTGGAGAGCGGTGGTGGCGTGGTTCTGCCCGATCGTGTTCGTGGCGTGGTCCTGCTGCACCCAGCGGTACCAGGGGTTGAGCTGTCCCGAGCTGGTGTACGTGCCGCTCACGGGCAGGTCCTGGCCGATCCCGAAGCGCATCAGCCAGTCGTGGAGCTCGGCCGACGTGAAGCGCATGCCGAGGTTGATGACCCCGGAGTTGCTGGAGTAGGCGAGCACGTCGGCGACGCTCAGCTGGGGCTCGTGGTAGACGACGTCCCGGAACGTCTGGCTGCCCACGCGCAGGGTCATGGGCGCGTCGATGACCTCGTCGGCGCGCAGCTTCCCCGACTCGAGCAGGCCGGCGACGACGAGCGGCTTGATGACCGAGCCGGGCTCGTACGTCTGCTGGAACGGCCGGTTGCGCATCTGGTCGCGGCCGGCGCCGGCCCAGTCGTTGGCGTCGAAGGCCGGGTAGCTGGCGGCGGCGAGGATCCGGCCCGTGCCGGCCTCGAGCACGACGGCCGAGCCGCTCTCGGCGCCGTAGGCGACCGCGAACTCGGCCAGGTGTCTCTCGGCGGCGGCCTGGTAGGTGGCGTCGATCGTCAGGTGGACGTCCTGGCCGGCCGTGAGAACGTGGTCGAGCGTGTACTCCAGCCCCTCCAGACCGTACTTGCCGTCGGGCTGCACCGCGCCGGTGAACCCCACCAGCGGGCCGGCGACGCCGAGCGGGTAGCTGCGGGCCTCGACGGGGCCGGTGGCGAGGACCTCGCCCGACGACGCCACGATGGCGCCGCGCGGCACGGGCTCGGCGGGCGGGGCGGGGAACGAGGCGGGCCGGAGCTGGTGGGCGGCGAAGCCCAGGAGCGCCGCCAGCAGCGGCGCCGCCAGGCCGGCGCGCACGAGCCAGACGCGCCGCAGGGCCAGCTCGGTGGGCTCGCGGGTCGCCACCTCCAGCGGCGTGGGCCGCTTGGTGGCGCTGGGGGCGCGGGGGAAGACGGTGGAGGTGCTCAGCGCCATACGGTCCTCAGTTCCAGCGACCCGGACGGGACGACGTCCGCCGGGGCGGGTTCGGGGGCTACGACCGCCGTGACGCGGCCTTCGGGGAGCGGGACCATGCCGGCCGCCGTGGCCCAGCGGGCGACGGCCAGGGGCCCCTCGACGGCGGCGGCCCTGACCTCGGCGCGCGCCACGCTCGCCAGGAGGTCCTCCTTCTGTCTGGTGAGGGCGACCTGGCGCTCCAGCAGGCCCTGGTTCGCCGCGCCGATCGCGGCCAGGACGAGCAGGAGAGCGAGGTAGAGGGGCAGGGCCAGGCGGAAGGCGCCGCGGGCGGTGCGCGGCTCCGCGGCCGCCGCCGTCGGCCGCTCCTCCCACGGCCGCGTCGGGGCGGGCCTGTCGCGCACGATCAGGTCGGTCACGAGGCCACCCTCCTGCCGGCGCGGAGCTTCGCGGCCCGGGCGCGCGGGTTGCTCGCGACCTCCTCCTCGGAGGCGGTGAGTGGCTTCTTCGTCAGCACCTCGAACCTGGGGCTGTCGAGGAGGAAGCGCTTGACGATGCGGTCCTCGAGCGAGTGGTACGAGAGCACGACCAGGCGGCCGCCCGGCACGAGCAGGCGCGAGGCGCCCTCGAGGCCCTCGCGCAGCGCCCCGAGCTCGTCGTTCACGTGGATGCGCAGCGCCTGGAACGTGCGGCGCGCCGGGTGCTCGCGCCGCGGGCCCGGGGGGTAGGCGGAGGCCACGACCTCGGCGAGCTGGCGCGTGGTCTCGATGGGCGCCGACTCGCGGGCCTCGGTGATGCGGCGCGCCACGCGGCGGCTGTGCCGCTCCTCGCCGTACCTGAAGATGAGCGCGGCCAGCTCCTCGAGGGGGTAGGTGTTGACGACGTCGGCGGCGCTCTCGCCCTCGCCGTGCATGCGCATGTCGAGCGGGCCGTCGTGGCGGAAGGCGAACCCGCGGCCCTCCTCGTCGAGCTGCATGGACGACACGCCGAGGTCCATGAGGACGCCGTCGGCCTCGCGCACGCCCTGCTCGTAGGCCAGGCGCTCGACGTCCCGGAAGTTGCCGCGGGCGAAGCGCAGCCGCCCCTCGGCGAGCGCGCTCTGCCAGTAGGGGTCGCCGGCCAGGTCGGCGGCGACGTGCGGGTCCTGGTCGATGGCCAGCACCTTGCCGCCGAGCGCCAGCACGCGGCGGGCGTGCCCGCCCGCGCCGAAGGTGCAGTCGACGTACCAGCGGTCGGGCGTCACCGCCAGGTGGTCGAGGACCTCCTGGGGCATGACGCTGACGTGGCGCTCCGTCACGAGGGTCACCCGATCAGCTCTCTCAGCAGCTCGGGCGCCGGGGGCGCCTCTTGGACGGCCTCGAGGTTCGCGAGCCAGCGCTGTTCGTTCCATATCTCCAGCCGGTTGGGGGCGCCGACGAACATGACGTTCCCCTCCAGGGCGGCGAACTTGCGGAGGGGTGCCGGGAGGCTGATGCGTCCGGCCGAGTCGAGCTTCGTCTTCGCCGCGCCCGAGTAGAAGAAGCGGACGAAGTTGCGGGAGCTCGGGTCGGTGAGGGGGAGGTCGGTGAGGTGCGCCTCGATGTGCTGCCACGACGCCATGGGGAAGACGAACAGGCAGCCGTCCATGCCCCTGGTGACCACCATGCCGCCGTCGACGAAGTCGCGGAAGGCGGGCGGCACGATCACCCGTCCCTTGTCGTCGACGCTGTACTGGTACTCGCCGAACGGCATCTGGCTCCTTGCGGCGCATGCGGCGTGGCCGCTACGTGCTACGGCGCGCTGTGGGCGTTGTCCTCACGGACGAGCCCGACTCTACCACAACCTCCCACAATCCCCCACCTTGAACCCCCGTGTCGCCCCGTGTTGTGGCATCTCTCCCACCCGCGCGGCAGGCGGGAGAGTCTTCGTGCTGGACGCGAAGCGCTGGGAGGGCCGCGCGGCGGGCCCGCCCGCGGCGGGGGCGCGGCGGCGGCGCGGCGCGTACTCATCTACAGATGAGAAAGGCGACCTTCCGATGAGAAGGTCGCCTTCCGGACGGTCGCGGGTGGGCTTGTAAGCCGGGTTCTGTGACCCCCGAAGGGGCCTCTGGTCATCTATCTGGGACGCGCGTCGCCGCGCGCCTCGAGCGGTCGCCTGGAGATGTTGGCGAGCCGGGCCGGCTCTCTCTCCCTATCGGACCTTGCTCCGGGTGGGGTTTACCTAGCTACCCCTGTTGCCAGGGGCACTGGTGCGCTCTTACCGCACCCTTTCACCCTTACGCCGGGGGCCTCGCGGCCGGCCGGCGCGGTCTGCTCTCTGTTGCACTTGCCGTCGCCTTACGCGCCCAGCCGTTAGCTGGCACCCTGCCCTGCGGAGCCCGGACTTTCCTCGGTCCCTGTGAGGACCGCGACCAGACCGCCCACACCGCGACCTTGGAGCTTACCACGGCGAGGCTGGCCGGACGCCTCGCGGGATAGCGGGGCCGCGCTGCGGAGCGCCGCGTGCCGGGTGGCGCGAGGCCCCCTCCTCCCACCTCCTCCCACCGCGGCGCCTCGCCCGGCCCGTCCCGCGGGCCTACCGCCACCGCCCGGCGGCGCCCCGGGCGCCGAGGCCATGGACGAGGCCGGCCCCGGAGGGGGCCGGCCCGGTCAGTGGCTCCGCGCGAGGCTCAGAGCTCGCGGTAGTCGGTGACGACGATCTGGCCGTCGATGATCTGCTGCTTGATGTCGTTGACCTCGTCCACGAGCTCCTGCGGGATGAGCGCCTGGTTGTACTCGTCGAGAGCGAAGTCGACGCCCTCCTCGGCCAGACCGAGGTTCAGGGTGCCGCCCTCGAACTCGCCGTTCACGACGTCCATGATCGCGTTGTACGCGGCCACGTCGACGCGCTTGAGCATGCTCGTCAGGCCGTAGTTGAGGGTCGCCGGGTCGCCGTCGGTGTCGCCGAGCGGGTTCTGGTTGCTGTCGACGCCGATGAAGAAGACCGGGGTCGTGCCCTCGCCGCAGGCGGCGGCGTGGTCGGCGGGCAGGGCGACCTGCTCGAGCTGGGCGACCAGCGCGGAGTCGCGCAGGGCCACGCTGGGCGTGAAGCACTTGGTCTGGTTGGCGAAGTCGATCACGCCGTTACCGGAGGCGCCGGCCGCCGCGAAGATGATGTCGGCGCCCTGGGCGTTCTGGGTCGAGGCCAGCTCGCGGGCGCGGGCCGGGTCGTTCCAGGCGTCGGGGGTCACGCCCACGTAGTTGCTGATGATCGTGCACTCGGGGCAGGCGGCCTTGACGCCCTCCTGGTAGCCGAGGTCGAAGGCGTGGATCAGCGGGATGTCCATGCCGCCCACGAACCCGACGACGCCCGTACGGGTCAGCTTGCCGGCGATGTAGCCCACGAGGAAGCTGCCCTCGTGCTCCTTGAAGAGGACGCTGCGCACGTTCGGGTTCTCGGCGACGGCGTCGATGAGCACGAACGAGGTGTCGGTGAACTCGGTCGAGACGGTCTGGATGGCGTCGGCCTGGAGGAAGCCGGGGGCGATGATGATGTCGGCGCCCGCGCCGGCGATGCGGCGCTGGCCCTCGGCGGCGGTGTCGGGCGTGCCCTCGAACTCGACGACCTCGACCTCGAAGCCCTCGCCCTGGAGGTCCTGCTGCGCGCGCTGGACGCCGCGCCAGGTCCCCTCGTTGAACGAGCCGTCGAACTTGCCGCCGGCGTCGTAGACGATGCCGAAGACGAAGTCCTGTGCCGACGCGGCGGTCAGGAGCAGCGCGGCGACCAAGATCAGCAGTTTGCGCATGTGTCTTCCTCTCGACGAGCAGTGAGGTTCTTCACCCTTGCGGTGACGCCAGGACTATAGCAAGCGTCCCGTGCGTCACAGTGGGCGTCTCCGGGCCGGCGGTTAACCGAAAGCTCAGCTTCGCGGACGGCTAGAAGAGGATGCGGGCCCAGTCGAGCTCGTCGAGGGCCTGGAAGACGTCGACGTGCTCGAGCAGGATGCCGGCCGACTGGTCGCGGAACATGGCGCACTCGACGTGCTTGCCCAGGCGCTTGATCGCCTCCACCAGCTCCACGTAGTCGCCGTCGCCCGAGACGATCAGCGCCGTGTCGTAGGCGTCCTGGTAGGCGAGCGAGAGCGCCTCCACGGCGATGGCCACGTCGATGCCCTTCTCGACGAGCGTGCCGTCGTTCCGCCGGTGCAGCGTCCCCAGCCGCACGGTGACGTAGGGGATGCGGCGCAGCGACTCGAAGAAGCGCTGCTGGCCCTCGCGCAGCTCCTCGTCGTAGTCCTCGGTGAGCGTCGAGTTGTAGTAGTACGTCCTGAAGACCGGCCTGTCGCGGAGCAGCTGCTGGATCAGCTCGGCGAAGTTGACGCGCGTGCTGCGCAGGTTCTCGCGCATGCCGTTGTAGAGGTTGCTCCCGTCGATGAAGATGGCGACCCGCTCGCCCTGCGCGAAGTTGCGGGCGTGAGCGTAGCGGCGCGCCGCCGCCGGGTCGCGCGGCTCGGGTCGGCGGGGGCGGGGCGAGCGTCCGTTCGAGTCGTTCTGGTCCATGACCGGTGGCAAGTGTAACCTTGGCGGATGCAGGCCCCACGCGCGCTCGAGTCGTTCGAGCTCGACCACACGCAGGTCAGGGCGCCGTACGTGCGGCTCGCCGCCCGCTACGTAGGCGACCGCGGCGACGTCGTGACCAAGTACGACCTCCGCCTCGTGCAGCCCAACCGCGCCGAGGTCCCCACCGCCGCCCTGCACACCATGGAGCACCTCCTGGCCGGCTACCTGCGCGACGAGCTGGAGCCGCGCGCCGGCGTCACCGTCGTCGACCTCTCGCCCATGGGCTGCCGCACCGGCTTCTACCTGACGCTCCTGGGCGCCCCCGACCACGAGGACGTGCGGGCGGCCACCGAGGCCGCGCTGCGGAGCGTGGCCGCGCACGAGGGCGAGGTGCCCGGCTGCAGCGAGCTCTCCTGCGGCAACTGGCGCGACCACTCGCTGCCCGGAGCCAAGGCGTGGGCCGAGGAGGTCCTCCGGCCGGGCTTCATCGTCCAGGAGACGGTTCCCATCCGGCGTTAACCCGGCTCCAGGAGCGCGACGGACAAGGGCAGATTTCTCTCATGAGAGCCCGTGCCAAGATGCCGGGCATGGAGAGAAAACCCCTGATCCTCATCGTCGAGGACGAGAAGGAGATCGCCAAGTTCATCGACCTGGAGCTCCAGGCCGAGAACTACGAGACCGTCGTGAGCTACGACGGCGTCACCGGCTTGTCGAAGTTCCGCGAGCTGAACCCCGACCTGGTGGTCCTCGACCTGATGCTGCCCGTGTTGGACGGCCTCGAGGTCGCCAGGCGCATCCGCAAGACCAGCAACACGCCCATCATCATCCTGACCGCGAAGGACTCGGTGGACGACAAGGTCACCGGTCTGGACTCGGGCGCCGACGACTACCTAGTGAAGCCGTTCAGCATCGAGGAGCTGCTGGCGCGGGTGCGCGCGCACCTGAGGCGCGTGAACCCGGCCGTCACCGGCGAGGTCCGCGTCGCCGACCTGGTCATCAACCTCGAGGGCCGCGAGGTGTTCCGCGACGGCCGCCGCATCGAGCTGTCGGCAAAGGAGTTCGAGCTGCTCGAGCTGTTCGCGCGCAACCCCGGCAAGGTGTTCAACCGCTTCGAGATCGAGGAGAAGGTCTGGCCCGAGTACACGGGCGGCAGCAACGTCGTGGACGTCTACGTGGGCTACCTCAGGCGCAAGCTCGAGGGCGAGGGCGAGCGGCGCCTCATCCACACCGTCCGCGGCGTAGGGTACGTGCTGCGCGAGGAGTGAAGCGCCGGTCGCTCTCGGCTCCGCCCGAGCGGCGGTAGTACGATCGCAGCGCGCGAAGGGTGACGCCTAGGTGGGCCTGAGGCTGCAGCTGACCCTGGTGTTCGGGGTCCTCATAGCGATGATCCTCGGTGGGGTCGCCGTGTCGGTGTACCTCCTCACGGAGAGGTCGCTGGCCGCCGGCCTCGACGAGCGCGCCGCCACCGCCCTGGCCGAGCTCGTGAACGGCCGCAACGACGTCAGGTCGGCCGTGCAGCGGCTGCCCAGCGACGCCAGCAGCCTCGTGCTGATCGTCGGCCCGGAGAGCGCCCCCGTGCGCAGCGTCGAGGCTCTCAAGGGGGGCATCCCCCACGACGCCCGCGACCTCTTCATCGTCAACCGGCTCCCCGACGCGGCGCTGCAGCGCCTGGTGGACGAGGGACGCATCACCGAGACGGTCGGCTCCGGCGCCAGCCGCATCCGCGTGCACGCGCAGCTGGGCACGCTGCCACTCCCCAGCACGCGGCCGGTCCGCGCCGCCTTCTTCGCCGCCGTGCCGGCGGGCCTCATGGCCACCACGCTCGACCAGCTGGCCCGCGACCTGGTGATGACGGTGGTCCTGGCGTTCGTCCTCTTCGCCCTCGGCATCTGGGTGCTGTCGCAGCGCGTGCTGGGACCGCTGAAGCGGGTCACGGACGCCGCCGCCCACGTCTCGGGCTCCGACCTGTCGCTGCGCGTGCCCGTGCCCGACACGAAGGACGAGATCCACGACCTGGCCGTGGCGATCAACAACATGCTCGACCGCCTGCAGGAGTCGTTCGAGACCCAGCGGCGCTTCACGGCCGACGCCAGCCACGAGCTGCGCACGCCGGTGACGGCCATCGCCGGCCACGCCAGCTACCTGGTCAGGCGCACGAACCCGACGCCGGCGCAGCAGGAGTCGTTGATGGTGATCCACCGCGAGGCCGAGCGCATGGGCAAGCTCGTCAACGACCTGCTGGAGCTCGCCCGCGCCGACGCCGGCTTCACCGTGAACAAGGTGCCCATGAACCTCGTGGAGGTGGCGGAAGCGGTGCGCGAGGAGGTGGGGCGGGTGTCTCCCAGCGCCGAGGTGAGCGTGAGCGCGCGCCGGGCCCTGGCCGAGGTGATGGGGGACGCCGAGAGGCTGAAGCAGGTCGTCCTCAACCTGGTGCAGAACGCCATCAACGCGGGCGCCAGCCGCGTGACGGTGAGCGTGGCGCAGGAGGGGAAGCAGGTGCGCCTCGAGGTGCTCGACGACGGCGCCGGGATCCCCCAGGAGGCGCTGCCCCACATCTTCGAGCGCTTCTACCGCGTCGACGGCGCGCGCAGCACGCGCGGCAACGGCAGCGGCCTCGGCCTGGCGATCGTGAAGTGGATCGTGCAGCAGCACGACGGCACCGTGAGCGTCGAGTCGCGCCTGGGCGAGGGCACCGTCTTCACCATCATGCTGCCGGCCCTCGACCCGAAGAAGACGGGCGAGACCCCGGCGCTGGCGCGCTACGCCGGCGTGGAGCGCCGAGCGCAGCCCCGCTAGCCCGTCGCCCCGGGCGCCCAGCCTGGACCGGCCGCGGCCGGCACCGGCGCGCCGGTGTCGGCTAGAGGAGCACGACCCCCGAGCCCTCCACCAGCTCGCCCACGTGCAGGGCGTCAGGCGCCAAGACCAGCGCCTCCTCCAGGTCGGTCGCGCCCACCACGACCACGAAGCCCAGCCCCATGTTGAAGACGTCGAACATCTCGTCGTCGGCCACGCCCCCGGCCGCGGCGATGAGGCGGAACACCTCCGGCACCTCCCAGGCGTCGCGGCGCAGGCGGGCGCCCGTCCCCCGCGGCAGGCCGCGCGGCACGTTGCCGGGCAGTCCGCCGCCCGTGACGTGCGCCATCGCCCTCACCAGCCCCCGCGCGAGCAGCGGCCGGACCGCGGGCAGGAAGCTGCGGTGCTCGGCCAGCAGGGCGCGCCACACCGGCGTGCCGTCGGAGAGCGCGTCGTCGAAGCGACCCGCCAGCGCCCTGCGGGCGAGGCTGAAGCCGTTCGTCTGCAGGCCGCCGGAGGGGAAGGCCAGCACGGCGTCGCCCGGGCGCGCCCGGGAGCCGTCGACGACGGCGGCGCGCTCGACGACCCCGACGATCGTGCCCGCCAGGTCGAACTCGCCCTGGCGATAGACGCCGGGCATCTCGGCGGTCTCGCCGCCCAGGAGCGCCATGCCGGCCTGGCGGCACGCCGCGGCGACGCCGCTCACCAGCCGCGCGGTGACCTCGGGCTCGAGCCGCTCGCTGGCCACGTAGTCGAGGAAGAACAGGGGCGTGGCGCCCTGCACGAGCACGTCGTTCACGCAGTGGTTCACCAGGTCGCGGCCGATGCCCTCCAGCACGCCCGGCTCGTGGGCGTAGCGCCGCGCCAGCACGGTCTTGGTGCCGACGCCGTCGGTGGAGGCCACCAGCACCGGCCGCTCGAGCCCCGGGGGCAGCTCGAAGAGCCCGCCGAAGGCGCCGAGGCCGCGCAGCACGCCTGGGGTGTAGGTCGACTCGACCTCGCGAGTTATCAAATCGAGCGTCCGCGCGGCGGCCTCGAGGTCGACGCCCGCCCGCTCGTAAGCCTTCCCGTCCGTCCGGCCCATGGCGGCCATGCTAACCGCGGCCGGGGGCGCGGGCGCGCCGGCCGGCGAGGGGCCGACGGACCCACGAGGTCCGGCCTGGAGGGGACCGGCGTCGGCCGGCCCGGTGCCTGGCCCTGCTCGCGGCTCGGCTAGACTCGGGGCACGTGCTGGGCGCGATAGACGTGCTGTTCCCGCTGCCGCTCGGGCCGCTCACCTACCTGGCACCGCTGCAGGCCGAGGCGGGGGAGGCCGTGGTGGGCCGTCGCGTGGTCGTGCCGTGGCAGGCGGGCGTGCGGGTCGGCGTGGTGGTCCGGTCGAGGCCCGTCGACGCCGGCCGGGGCCTCGAGCTGAGGCACGCCCTGCGCTACCTCGACGCCGCCCCCTTCCTCGGCGCGGCGCAGGTGCGAGCGGTCGAGTCGGTCGCCAGGGCCACCGGCGTGCCGCAGGGCCTCGTGCTGGCCACGCTCGGCGTGCCCGGCCTCGCGGTCGACCTGGCGCATGAGGTCAAGCTCCACGGGTCGCCGGCGGCCGCCGAGCTGTTCGGCGACGCCAGGCCCGACGTCTGGCTGCCGGCCGACCGGGTGGGCGCGAGGGAGCTGGAGCAGCTCCGGTCGCAGGGGCTCGTCGACGAGGCCGTGCGCGTGGTGAGGCCCACGCGCCGCGTGCTCGTGCCGCGGCGCCCGCCCGACGAGGGGCTGGAGGGGAAGCGCCAGGAGAACCAGCGCCGCGCCCTGGAGCGGCTGCACGAGCTGGGGGAGGCGGAGAGCGCCACGGCGCTGGCGCGCGACGCCGAGGCGCCGGAGAGCGCGGTGCGGGCGCTGGTGGAGAAGGGCTACGCCGGCTACGTCGAGGTCGAGGCGCCGGTGCCGCCGCCGCCGGCCCCGCCGCTGCGCGAGGACCGCCTCGAGGACCCGCCTCCGGGCGCGGTCGCGGCCGAGGGCGGCGGGTACGTCGCCGGCGGCTCGCGGCGCGCGCGGCTCGCGGCGCTGTGGCCGCGGCTCAGGGACGACCTGGCCGCCGGCCGCAGCGCCATCGTGATCGCGCCCGAGGTCGCGCTGGCCCGCGAGGCCGCGGGCCTGCTCGCGACGCGGCTGCCCGTGCTGTACCTGACGGGCGAGGCCAGCGACGAACAGCGCGAGGCGCTCTTCGCCGCCCTGCCCGCGGGCGGCCCCGTCGTGCTGGTCGGCAGCCACGTCGCCCTGCTGGCGCCCGTTCCCGAGCTCGGCCGCGTGGTGGTGCTCGAGGCCGGGAACCAGGCGTACAAGCTGCGGTCGGGCGGCCGGCTCTACGTGCCCAAGGCGGCGCAGCGGGTAGCGGCCGCGGCCGGGGCCGGCCTCACGCTCACCGACGTGGTGCCCAGCCCGGAGCTGCTCGCCCTGGGCGGGGGAGGGGGCGGCCGGCTCCTGCCGCTGCCGCGCCTCCGCGTGCACGTGGCCGACATGGCGGGGAGCGCCGGCTGGCCGCTGCACCCCGACCTGCAGCTCACGTTCAGGCAGGTCGTGCAGCGCCAGCGCCAGGCGGTCGTGCTGGCGCCGCGGCGCGGCTTCTCGGGGGCGTACGGCTGCCTGAACTGCGGGTGGCAGGCGCCCTGCCCGAACTGCGACCTGACGCTCCGTTTCCACCGCGACGAGGGCCGCCTGCGCTGCCACCAGTGCGGCCACGACGCCCCGCTGCCCACCGCCTGCCCCCAGTGCGGCCATGAGGACCTGGGGGCCCTGAAGGGCGCGGGCACGCAGTGGGTGCTGGCGCAGCTCGCCCGCCTGGCGCCAGGGTTCCCGGCCTACCGCTACGACTCCGACAGGCGCGACGACCTGAGCCCCCTCTACGCCGGCGAGCCGGGGGTCGTGGTGGGCACCACCGCGGTGCTGCGGCTGGCGCCCCTGCCGGAGCTGTCGCTGGTCGCCGTCACCCTCTTCGACGTGCACCTGGCTCTCGCCGACTTCCGCGCCGAGCAGGAAGCGCTGCGCATGCTGTTCCAGGTGGCCGAGCTCGGCGCCGCTCGCCGGCCGCTCGTGCTCGTCCAGACGTTCGCGCCGGGCTCGCCGGCGCTGCGCGCCGCCGCCTCGGACGCGCCGGACGTGGCCGTGGAGACGCTCCTCGCCTCGCAGCTCGAGCGCCGGCGGCGCTTCGGCTACCCGCCGTTCACGACGCTCGCGAAGGTGCAGGTGACCGCCCGCGACCGCGCCGGCGCCCACGCGGGCGCGCACGCGGCGGCCGACAGGCTGCGGGTGGCCGGGGCGCTGGACGGCGAGCTGCTCGGGCCCGAGGCCGCGCCCGTGCCGCGCGTCAAGGGCCGCTACACCTTCCAGCTCCTCCTGCGCGTCACCGACGAGGCCCGCCTGGAGAGCCTGCTGGCCGCGCTTCCCGACCGGCTCTCCGGGGCGCGCGTCGCGGTGGACGTCGACCCGGTGGACGTCGGAGAGCTCCTCGAGTGAGCCGGGCGCGAGGGGTAACATCGGCCTCGGCATGCTGGTCAACAGGCGAGCGTCACACGAGTTCGAGCTCCTCGAGCGGTACACCGCCGGCATCGAGCTCACGGGCAGCGAGGTCAAGTCGCTGCGGCAGGGCGGCGGGTCGATCGCCGAGGCGTTCGCCATGGTCAAGGGCGGCGAGGTGTTCGTGGAGGGCATGGACATACCGCGCTACAAGGACGCCAGCTACAACAACCACGAGCCGAAGCGGCCGCGGAAGCTGCTCCTCAAGCGCAAGGAGATCGCCGAGCTCGAGCGCGCCGTGAGCCGCAAGGGGCTCACGATCGTGCCCTTGAGGCTCTACTTCAAGGACGGCTGGGCGAAGCTCGACATCGCGGTGGGGCGCGGCAAGAAGCTGCACGACAAGCGGCGCGACGCCGCCGCTCGCGACGCCAAGCGCGAGATGGACCGGGCGCTGAAGGGCTCGTTCGACGGATGAGGTGGCGGCTGCGCGGCGCCGGCCTCGCCCTCCTGCTCGTCGCGCTCCTCCCGGCGCTGCAGGCGGCGTCGGCCCAGCCCGCCCTGGTCGTGAACGGGCGCGAGGTGCCGGGCAACACCACAGCGCTGGTCCCCGGCGCCAGCTACGCCCCGGCCGCGCCCCTCGCCGCCGCCCTGGGCGCCACGGCCGCCGTGGACCTGAGCCGCGGCGTCGTGGTGCTGGACGCCGGCGGACGCTTCCTGCAGCTGCTGGTGGCGCCCTCTCCCGCGGAGGCGACGTCGGTGCAGGGGGCCATCCGGCTGGACGGCACCGTGGTCCCGGGCCCCGCCGCCGTCCTGTCGGGCAGCGACGCCTACCTGCCGGTGAAGCAGGTCGCCGAGGCCCTGGGCGCCAGCGTGACGTTCCTCGAGGGCCAGAACACGGTGCTGGTGGTGCAGCCGCGCGCCCGGCTGACGGGCATGCGGCGCCTGACCAACCCCGAGCGCATCGAGCTCCAGGTGAGCGCGCCGGTGCGCTACAGCGCCTTCTTCAACGAGCCGGTGGACACGCTGCAGGTCCACTTCGAGCGCACCGACGTCGAGGTCAGGCTGCCGCCGGTCGAGGGCGACAGGTTCATCGTCGCCAACGCCGTGGGGGCCGGCGGCGGCGCCGACGTGCGCGTCCAGCTCTCCGAGGGGGCGACCTACGACCTCTACCAGGTGCCGGACGGTCGCGGCTTCCGCCTCGTGATCGTCCTGGGCACCGCCGGGGAGAGCCCCCTGGCCGCCGGGCTGCGGGTCGTGATCGACGCCGGCCACGGCGGGCAGGACACCGGCCTGGTGGGCGCGGCGGGTAGCGAGAGCAGCCTCACCCTGACGGCCGCCCAGCGCCTGGCGACGGCCCTGAGGCAGCGCGGCTTCGACGTGACGCTCACGCGCGACGGCGACTTCTCGGTGCCCGTCGCGTCGCGGTCGTCGGCGGGCATAGGCGCCGACCTGTTCGTCTCGCTCCACGCCGCCGACCTGCAGGATGGGACCTTCAACGCCTACTACCTGGGCGAGGCCGCCGACGTCGACAGCCTGGCCATGGCGATCAGGCGCAACGCCGCCGGCGCCGGCGCCGACGAGACCGACCGCCTGCGCCGCGAGCTGCTGCTCGGCCTGGTGCCCGACCTGGCCGCCGGGCGCGAGTACGCCGAGGGCATCGGCGCCCGGCTGTTCACGCTCGGTGACTACCGCGCCGGCGAGGTGGCGGCGGCGCCGCTGCAGGTGCTCGGCGGCGCGGCGGGGCGGGGCGTCCTGCTCGAGTTCTCCCCGGCCGACCTCGCGTCGGACGCGCTGCCTTCGTACCTCGCCGAGGCGGTGGCCGACCTGCTGGCCCGGGAAGCGGTCCAGGGGGGCAGGTGAGCGCCGGGCTCCGTCGCAAGCTGCTGGCCGCCCTGCTGACCCCGCACGTGCTGGTGGCGGCGCTGGCCTGCTGCGGCGCCTTGGCCCTGTTCCTCTCGACGCGTCCCCCCGCCTCGCCGCCGGCGCCGACGGTGGACGTCGCCGGCGCCGACGACGGGCTCGTGGCGGCCGACGTGCGGCTGGTGCTGGTGGACCCCACCGGTCTGGAGTGGCAGAAGGCCGAGCGGGTCATGGCGCCCCCCGGCGCCTCGGCGCGGCTGACGGCCGTGCTGGCGGCGTTGCGCGAGGCGCTGGTCGCCGAGGGCGTGTGGCCCGAGGCGCTGCCGGCGCCGCGGGCGTACCTGGAGACCGTGGAGCGACGCGCCGTCGCCGTGGTGGACGTGCGTCCACCGCCCGGCCTGGGCGTGAGCGTGGCGCAGGAGCGGGCGATCTACCGGGCGATCGTGGGCACGGCGGAGCTGGCCGGCGCCGAGACGGTCGCGTTCCTCCGCGACGGCGAGCCGGCGCCGACCCTGCTGGGCCACGTCGCCGTGCCGTCCGCGCTGTGAGGCGACGCCTCAGGGCCTCCGGGAGGCGCGCTGATGCGGGCCCGCCCGGCCGAGCTCAGGGGTACATGCGCGTGAGCATGCGCGGG
Source organism: uncultured bacterium (assembly GCA_964529575.1). Lineage (GTDB taxonomy): Bacteria > Deinococcota > Deinococci > Deinococcales > Trueperaceae > DASRWD01. The sequence goes on along the minus strand of CAZGXF010000014.1, from coordinate 9,627 downwards.
AAGGGGATGACCTCGCGCAGGTGGTGGCCGCCCACGAGCCAGGTCAGGAACCGCTCCAGGCCCATGCCGAAGCCCGAGTGCGGCACGCTGCCGTGGCGCCTCAGGTCGAGGTACCAGCCGAACGCCTCCTTGGGCAGCCCGTGCTCGGCGATGCGCTGCTCCAGCAGCGCCAGGTCGTGGACGCGCTGCGAGCCGCCGATGACCTCGCCGTACCCTTCGGGGAGGATCAGGTCGGCGGCGAGGACGCGCGTGGGGTCGCCCGGCACCGGCTCCATGTAGAACGCCTTCGCCGCGGTGGGCCAACGCTCCACGAAGACCGGCTTGGGCGAGCGCTCGCCCAACATCGTCTCGTGCGGCGCGCCGAAGTCCTCGCCCCAGGGGAGCTCCTCGCCGCGGCCCTTCAGGTACTCCAGCGCCTCGTCGTAGGTGATGCGCTCGTAGCCGCCCTCGGCGGCGGGGCGCAGCTTGTCCAGGTCGCGCCCGAGCATCTCCAGCTCCGTCGAGCGCTCCTCCAGCACGCGGCCCACGAGGTAGGAGACGAACTGCTCCTGGAGCCTCATGTTGCCCTCGTGGTCGAGGAACGCGACCTCGGGCTCCACCATCCAGAACTCCAGGAGGTGGCGGCGGGTCTTGCTCTTCTCGGCCCTGAACGTGGGGCCGAACGTGTACACCCGGCCCAGGGCCATCGCGCCCGCCTCGGCGTAGAGCTGTCCGGACTGCGAGAGGTAGGCCTTGTCCTCCTCGAAGAGGTCGATCTCGAACAGGTTCGTCGTGCCCTCGACCGCCGTGGGCATGAACAGCGGCGAGTCGAAGCGCACGAAGCCGCGCTCGGCGAAGAAGTCGTGGATCGCGCGCTCCACGAGGTCGCGCACGCGCATCACCGCCCACGGGCCCCGGTGGCGCAGGTAGAGGTGCCTGTGCTCGAAGAGGAAGTCGACGCCGTGCTCCTTGGGCGTGATCGGGTACTCGTTGCCCGGCGCCACGAGCTCGACGCGGGTGAGGCCGAGCTCGACGCCGCTGGGTGCCCGGTCGTCGGCGCGCACGACGCCGGTGACCTTCACGCTCGACTCCTGCGCCAGGCCCTTGGCCAGGTCGAAGACCTCCTCGGGCACCTCGCTCTTCACCACGACGCCCTGCACGAACCCGCTGCCGTCACGCAGCTGCAGGAAGGCGATCTTCCCGCTGGACCTCACGCCCGTCACCCAGCCCGCGACGACGACCTCCGCGCCGACGTGGGCCTTGAGCTCAGCGATGGGGGTATGCGACATGAGGGGCAGTCTACGACGCTGCCGGGGCGGCGGCTCAGGCGATGGGGAGGCCGATGGCCTCGTCGATGGCCTCGGCCGCGCCGCACTCCTCGACCGACGGCACCACGCGCTCGTAGCGGGCCAGCACGTCGGGGGAGCCGTTCGCCATCACGCGCGGGTGGCCCACGATGTCCAGCATCGGTACGTCGTTGGCGCTGTCGCCCACGGCCATGATGTCCGCCAGCGGCACGCGCAGGTGCTTGGCGAGCTGCTCGACGGCGCTGGCCTTCGACGTCCCTGCCCGGGTCATGTTCACGAACGCGATGCCTGGCAGCGCCGGGCTCGTGGCCGTGGCGGCGGCGATGCCGTCGGGCAGGCCCTCGAGCAGGGCCTCGTGCCCGTCGAGGGGCGCGACCCACTGCGCGCGCACGACCGGCTCGTGCTCGGCCACGTCCTCGAGGTCGCGGACGATCGCGGTCACGCCCAGGAGCTTCGCGTGGCGCTCGGACAGCTCGGTGCGCCGCTCGACGAACAGCTCGGTGGGCGTGTAGAGCTCCAGCACCGCGCCGCGGTCGCGGGCGGTGGCGATCAGCACCCGCACGTCGGCCTCGCGCAGCGCGGTCACCTGGATGGTGCGGCCGTCCGGGTAGCCGACGTGCGCCCCGCTCTGGAACACGTGCGGGTTGTCGGGGCCGATGCGCTCGGCGACCCTCAGCGCCACCCCGAAGGCGGGCCGACCGGTGCAGACGGCGACCTTCATGCCGGCGTCGCGGGCGCGCTGCGCCGCCTCCCACACGCATTGGCGGACCTGGCCGTCGGCGCCGATGACGGTCCCGTCCAGGTCCAGGACGACCAGCGGGATCACGCCGCGGGGCCCCCGACCCTGGCTAGGCCGGACGCCGTCACGACGCCGTCACCGCCAGACCCAGCTCGGCGAGCTGCTCGGGAGCGAGGGGCGCGGGGGCGCCGGTGAGCGGGTCCTGGCCGCGCTGGCTCTTGGGGAAGGCGATGGTGTCGCGGATGGAGGAGGCGCCCGCCAGCAGCATGATCACGCGGTCGAACCCCCAGGCGATGCCGCCGTGGGGCGGCACGCCGTAGGCGAGCGCGTCGAGGAAGAACCCGAAGCGCCGCCTGGCCTCCTCCGGCCCGATGCCGATGGCGGCGAACATGCGCTCCTGTACGTCCTGCCTGTGGATGCGCAGCGATCCGCCGCCCACCTCGTTGCCGTTCAGGACGAGGTCGTAGGCGTAGGCGCGCACGGCCCCCGGGTCGGTCTCGAGGAGGTGGAGGTCCTCGTCGTGCGGCCGGGCGAACGGGTGGTGCATGTACGTCCAGCCGCCCTCCTCGGTGCGCTCCAGGAGCGGGAAGTCGACGACCCACAGGAAGCGCAGCACGTCGCTGCCCGGCCTGAGGCCCAGCAGGCCGCCCAGGCGCAGGCGCACCGCCCCGAGCGCGCCGCACGTGGTCGGCCACGGGCCGGCGGCGAGCAGGACGAGGTCGCCGGTCCGCGGCGCGAGCCGGGAGACGGCCTGCAGCTCGGCCTCGCCGAGGAACTTCGCCACGGGGCCGGTGAAGCCTTCGTCGCCGCGGCGCAGCCACGCCAGGCCGCCGAGCCCGTGCGACCTCGCGAGCTCCTCGAGCTCGGCCAGGACCTTGCGCGTGACCGGCTCGGCGTCGGCGGCGCCCACGGCCAGCGCCTTCACGACGCCGCCCGCCTCGACCGCGCCGGCGAAGGCCCGGAACGCCGAGCCGCGGAAGGCGGCGGTGAGGTCCTCCAGCTCCAGCCCGAACCTGACGTCGGGCTTGTCCGAGCCGAAGCGGTCCATCGCGTCGCGGTAGGGGAGGCGCTCGAAGGGCGTCTCGACCTCGACGCCCAGGGTCTCCTTCACCACGTGGGCCATCAGGCCCTCGTTCAGCTCGAGGACGTCGTCGACGTCCACGAACGACATCTCCATGTCCACCTGGGTGAAGTCGGGCTGCCTGTCGGCGCGCAGGTCCTCGTCGCGGAAGCACCTGGCGACCTGGAAGTACCTGTCTACGCCCCCCATCATCAGCAGCTGCTTGAACAGCTGCGGCGACTGCGGCAGGGCGTAGAACGACCCCGGCGCCTGGCGGGCGGGCACGACGAAGTCGCGGGCCCCTTCGGGGGTCGAGAGGGTGAGGAGCGGCGTCTCGACCTGCACGAAGCCGCGGGCGTCGAGGTAGTCCCACACGGCCTTCGTGGCGCGGTGGCGCAGGAGCAGTGGGCGCAGCGCCTCGGGTCGCCTCAGGTCGAGGTAGCGGTAGCGCAGCCTCAGCTCCTCGCTCACCTCGGAGGCGTCGACGCTGCCGTCGACGAGGAACGGCGGGGTCTTGGCCGTGGAGAGCACCTCGACGCGGTCGGCCACGACCTCCACGAGGCCGGTGGGGGCGTCGCTCTTCTGGCCGGGGGGCCGCTCGCGCACCACGCCCTCGACGGTCACGACGTACTCGCTGCGCAGGCCCGAGGCCGCCTCGAAGGCCTCGCCTGCGTCGGGCTCCACGACCACCTGGACCAGGCCGGCGCGGTCGCGCAGGTCCACGAAGACGACGCCGCCCAGGTCCCGCCGGCGGTTCACCCAGCCCTGCAGCACGACGCGCTGCCCGACGTGGGAAGCGCGCAGCTCTCCGCACAGGTTCGTGCGAGTCATGCGGAAGACTCTAGCAGGGCGAGCAGGTCGTCCTCGGAGGCGGGCCGCTGCTCGCCCGACGCCAGGTCCTTCAGCTCCCACACGCCTCTGGCGCGCTCGCTCTCGCCGCGCAAGGCGGCGTGCGTGGCGCCGCGCTTGTCGGCGTCGGCGAGGCCCTTGCCCGGCGCCCGGCGCTGGTAGGCGAACTCGACCGTGCCCGCCTCGCGCAGGCGCGTGGCCAGCGTCGCGGCTTCCGCGACCGCCTCGTCGTCCAGCGGCACGAGGAAGAGGTGCGGCCGGCGGGCCGCGGGGCCCAGGACCCCTTCCTCGTTCATCGCGTCCAGCACGCGCTCGACGCCGAACGCGAAGCCGATGCCGGGCAGGTCGGGCCCGCCGAGGAGCTTCAACAGGCCGTCGTAGCGGCCGCCACCCCCCAGCGCCGACTGCGCGCCGATCCCCTCGTAGTGCGCCTCGAACGCCGTGCGGCGGTAGTAGTCGAGGCCGCGCACGATGCTGGGGTCCACGCGGTAGGGGACGCCCCAGGCGTCGAGGTAGCGGCGCACCTGCTCGAAGTGGGCGCGCGACGCCTCGCCCAGCCTGTCCAGGGGCCTGTCGAGCTCGGCTACCACCGCCTGGTCCTTCTCGTCCTTGCTGTCGAACACCCGCATCGGGTTCAGACGCAACCGCTCGACGCTCACGGCCGAGAGCTCCGCCTTGCGCGGCTCCAGCTGCTGCCGCAGGTAGGCGTTGTAGGCGGCGCGGTCCTCGGGGTCGCCCACCGAGCCGAGCACGATCACGTGCCGCGTGAGGCCGCACTCGGCCAGGAGCCGGTGCATGAGCTGCACGGCCTCGGCGTCGGCGAGCGGCGACTCGGTGCCGACGACCTCGTAGTCGACCTGGTGGAACTGCCGGTACCGCCCGCGCTGAACGTTCTCGGCGCGGAAGGCCGCGCCCATGGACCACAGCTTCACGGGCAGCGGCCGGGTGTGCAGGCCGTGCTCGGCGAAGGCGCGCATCAACCCGGCGGTGAACTCGGGCCTGAGCGCCAGCGTGCGGCCGCCGCGGTCCTCGAAGACGTACATCTCCTTCTGGACGACGATGTCGGACGACTCGCCCACGCTCTTCTCGAACACCTCGGCGTACTCGAACAGGGGCACGGTGATCTGGCCGGCGCCGGCGTTGCCGAGCACCCGCTCGGCCGCCTCCCGCACGCGGCGCCAGGCGGCCTGCTGCTCGGGCAGGACGTCGCTGGTGCCCTTGACGGATCGCAGCTTCATGAGGTGCGAGTGTACGCCCTCGGGCGCGCGCGGGGTCCCCGGCCGGCCGGGGGTCGAGGCGCTCCGGGGCCGAGGCACGGCTGCGCGGTCGGCGGCGTGGGACCGCGGCCCCCGCGGCCCGAGACGAAGCGGGCGGCCCGAAGGCCGCCCGCCGGTCAGCGATGGGGTCGGGGTATCAGGGCAGGCTGGCCGGCAGGCCGTTGCTCCTCACGCCGCCCACGACCACGAACACGAAGCCGGAGCCGGAGCGCTCGGGCGCCACGAACTCGATGCGCGTGGGCGACCACGTGGTCACCTGGGCCTGGACGCCGCCTTCGCCGTTCATGTTCGCGCCCACGAGGACGAAGGAGTCGTCGGCGCCGCCACCGAAGCCGTCGCCGAAGTAGCGGCCCTGCAGGACGACGTTCCCGCCGGGCTCGGCGGGCACCGTCACCGAGATGAGGGTCGGAATCACGTCGCTGCGGACGGTGGTCTGCGGTGCGCAGGCGCTCACGGCCAGGGCCACGAGGCCGAGGGTCAACCAGGCGAGACGCTTCACTATGTCCTCCTAGGGCAGAGCGTATGGACGGCCCCGCGCCGGGTCAATGCATTGTTTCATAGCCCGCCAGGACGCCACCCGCGCAGCGGGGCGGCCAGGGCCGGCGACGGCGTTACCATACCCGTCGGCATGCCGGAGGACGTGGCCATCGACACAAGGGCGCTCGCCGACCGCGTGAGGGACCTGGTCGGCGCCAGGCGCCTGGCGCAGGTGCGCGCCCTCCTCGCCGACCTCACCGTTCACGACATCGCCGAGGCGTTCCGTCACCTCGACTACGACGTGGAGGCCGTGGCGTTCCGCGTGCTGCCCCGCGAGCTGGCCAGCCAGGTCTTCGAGTACCTTGACCTGGCCGACCAGGAGGCCCTGATGCGCGGCATGGCCGAGAGCGAGGTCGCGGCCATCCTGAACGACATGTCGCCCGACGACCGCACGGCCCTCCTCGAGGAGCTCCCCGGCGCGGTGACGAAGCGGCTCCTGAACCTGCTCGACGAGCGGGAGCGGCGCGTGGCGACGCAGCTGCTCGGCTACCCCGAGGAGTCGATCGGGCGCCTGATGACCCCGGACTACGTGGCCGTGAAACCGCACTGGACGGTGGCCAGGGCGCTCGAGCACGTGCGCGTGTACGGCAAGGACTCCGAGACGCTGAACGTCGTCTACGTCACCGGACCTGGCGGCGTGCTGGTCGACGACCTGCGCATGCGCGAGCTGCTGCTCGTGGACCCCGAGACGAAGATCGCCGACCTGATGGACGAGCGCTTCGTGGCGCTCGAGGCCGCGGCCGACCAGGAGGTGGCCGTCGCCGAGTTCCGCAAGCACGACCGCTCCGCTCTGCCGGTGACCGACAGCCAGGGCGTGCTGGTGGGGATCGTCACGGTGGACGACGTGCTCGACGTCGCCGAGGAGGAGGCCACCGAGGACATCCAGATGCTCGGCGGCGTCTCGGCGCTCGACGAGCCCTACCTGAAGACCTCCCTGGGCGGGATCATCAGGAAGCGGGCCTTCTGGCTGGTGCTGCTGTTCCTCGGCCAGACGCTCACGGCCACGGCCATGGGCCTGTTCGAGTCCGAGATCGCGAGCGCCGTGGTGCTGGCGCTGTTCCTGCCGCTGATCATCTCCTCCGGCGGGAACTCCGGCTCGCAGGCCGCCGCGCTGGTGACGCGCGCGATCGCCCTGGGCGAGGTCACGGTGCGCGACTGGTGGCTCATCGCCAAGCGCGAGCTGGTGGCCGGCCTGTCGCTGGGCGTGCTGCTGGGCGGCCTCGGCTTCCTGCGCGTGGCGGTGTGGGGCGCGTTCCTCGACGCCTACGGGCCCGAGTGGCCGCTCATTGGCCTGGTCGTCTTCCTCGCGCTCGTCGGCGTGGTGCTGTGGGGCTCGCTGGTCGGGTCGCTCCTGCCCATCGCCCTCAAGCGCCTGGGAGCCGACCCGGCCGCGTCGTCCACCCCCTTCGTGGCCACGGTCGTGGACGTCGTGGGCATCGTCGTGTTCTTCTTCATCGCCAAGGCCGTGCTCACCGGCACGCTGCTGTAGGCGCCCCGGCGTCAGTACGGGGTGCGCGGGCCACGTCTCCCGGAGCGGAACAGCCGCGAGAGCACGGCCGCGATCACGCCGATCGCCAGCAGGCCGAACAGCACGCGCAGCACGATGCCGCCGATGATGAACGCCAGGTAGATCAGCACAGCCGTCACGACCACGCCCAGCAGCGTCTGCAGGAACCTCATCGCGCCCTCCTCAGCCGACGATCTTCCAGAACGAGTCCTTGCGCACGACCTTGCCGGCCTCGAACTCCAGCAGGTCGACCCCACGCACCTCGATCCTAGCCCCGTCGGCGGCGGTGCCGGTCAGCGTCCACTCCGACACGCCCAGGCGCCCGCAGGCCCAGTGCCTGTCGTCGCCGTAGCGCACGTCCGGGATGCCCTCGAAGCGCTTGGCCAGCCCCGCCCTGACCTCGGCCTTGCCGCTGTAACGGTCGCCGCGGGGCCCTGCGCCGCGCGGCATGTAGAACACGCAGTCGTCCGCGAAGTAGCCCATGATCGCGTCCAGGTCGTGGCGGTTGAACGCCGCTAGCAGCTCCTTCAGGACCCGCTCGGACACCTGCTCGGCCATGGCGTGACCTCGACTCTCGTCAGCGGCGCGTTGGCCGCGCCCGCTCCAGCCTAGACGTCCACGCGCCGTGCCCGCGTCGGCGTCAAGCCGCCGCCATGTCGGCGGCCAGTTGGGCGCCCAGGCGCAGGACGTCCTCCACGAGCGAGTAGGCCTGCTCGAAGCCGGTGCGGGCGCCGATGAAGCAGGGCCTGATCGCCAGCTTGCCCCGCACCCGCGTGGTGGAGGGGATGTTCACGTTCTCGCGCACGAGGCGCCGGTGCAGCCGGCGGTTCAGGCCGTCGAGGTCCTCCACCCTGGGGTCGACGTAGCGGAAGCAGCAGACCGACAGGGTGGGCTCCAGCAGCAGCTCCAGGTTCGGGTGCTCGCGCGCGGCGTCCGCCACCCGCGCGGCCATGTCGTTGTGGCGGCGCACGCGCTCGCGCAGGCCCGAGACGCCGACCTCCTTCACCAGGGCCCACACCACCACGCCGCGCGGCGGGGCGCTGAGCTCGACCCCGTAGTCGTAGTAGGGGACCCCGAAGTCGTCCATCGAGTGCCAGACCGCCGGCTCCGGGTCGAGGTGGGCGGCGCTGCCCTCCAGGTAGTCGGCCGGCGTCTGGGTGAAGGCGCGTTCCAGGAGCGCGCGGTCACGCACCAGGGTGGCGGCCACGCCCACCGACGCACCCAGCCACTTGTGCGGGTCCACGATCACCGAGTCAGCGCGCTCGAGGCCGCGGTAGAGGTGGGCCTTCCGCTCGTCCAGGACGCCGGGCAGGCCGTAGGCGCCGTCGACGTGCAACCACACGCCGTGCGCGGCGGCCACGTCGGCCGCCTCCTCGAGGGGGTCCACGGCCCCCGTGTTCGTGGTGCCCGCCGTGACGACGACGGCGACCGGCAGCGCGCCCTCGGCCTCGGCGCGTTCCAGCGCACGCCGGAGGTCGGCGACGTCCATGCGGCCCTCGTCGTCGGTGGCCACCAGGCGCACGGCGCGGCGGCCCAGCCCCAGGACGCCGGCGGCGCGTTGCACGGTGTGGTGGGCCTCGGCGGTGGCGAACACGGCCGTCGGCCGGTCGACCCCGTCGGCGCCGGCGTCGCGGCCCACGCGCTCGAAGGCGTGCTGGCGCGCCGCGCCCAAGGCCACCAGGTTGGCGGTCGAGCCGCCGCTGCTGTAGACGCCGCGCAGGTGGGGCACGCCGAACATCCGCGCCAGCCACTCGAGGCTCAGCTCCTCGAGGAGGTTGAAGGCCGTGAGGCCGTAGCGCTGCGGCGCCGCCACGCTGGCCGCCGTCGAGGCCAAGGTGGAGGCCGTCACTCCCCCCGTGGTGATGAAGCCGGTGAAACCGGGCCGCGGCACCGGCGAGCCGTTGGGGACCACGGTGCGGGCGAGCTCCTCGGCGACGGCCTCGATGCCCGCCCCGTGTTCGGGCAGCGGCTCGGTGAGGCGGGCCCGCCACTCGTCGGCGGTCACCAGGGCGTCGGGGTGCTCGAAGCGCAGGTAGCCGTCCAGCGCCTCGCCGAGGCGCGTCAGCAGCGGCGCCAGGCCGCCGGTCTCGGCGGCGTCGCGGGAGGAAGCGGTCATGTGCGCATGAGACAGCTTCGGGCGCGCGAGCGCAAGCGGGCGGGGCTCCCCGCCCTACCCGCGCACCGTTTACGAGTTATCAAATCTATTGTGCCCGCTCCGTCCTCGCCGGCGCGCCAGCCCGGTCCCCGTCGAACGCTCCGCCTCGCCCACGGTGGTCGGGACGCGGCGCTGGCCAGAGGCCAGGGGCCCGTTCGCTGCACGGGCCGCGATAGGGCAGCCTTCGGGTCCGGCGCACCCGTGCAGCCGGCGTCGC
>CAZGXF010000013.1:0-36074 GCA_964529575.1 uncultured bacterium | reverse complement strand
TCCACAGCGGGTTCTTCGGCGGGGCGGTGCACAACCCGGCCGTGGCGCTGGTGGAGCTCCTCTCCAGCCTGTACGCCCCCGACGGCACCGTGGCGGTGGCGGGCTTCTACGACGACGTCGTCCCGCTCACCGACGAGGAGCGGGCGATGATCGCGAGGACCGACCTGTCGGAGGCGCAGCTCCTGGAGGCCACGGGCGCGCCGGCCGCCTGGGGCGACGAGCGGTTCACGGTCCGCGAACGGGTGTCGGCGCGGCCGACCCTCGACATCAACGGCCTGTGGAGCGGCTACTCCGGACCCGGGCCGAAGACGATCATCCCGGCCAGCGCCGGCGCGAAGCTGAGCTCGCGGCTGGTCGCGGACCAGGACCCCCAGCGCGTCTTCGAGCTCCTCGAGGCTCACCTCCAGGAGCGCGCCCCCGACACCGTCGAGGTCGAGGTACGCCTGCTGACGACCGGCAGGCCGGCGCTCGTCCCGTTCGACCTGCCGGAGATGCAGGCGGCCGTGCGCGCCTACGAGCGCGGCTGGGGGCACACTCCGGTGTTCACGCGCGGCGGCGGGAGCATCCCGGTCGTGGCCGACATCGTCGACCTCATGAAGGTACCGGTCGTGATGATGGGGTACGGCCTCGACAGCGACGGGCTGCACGCGCCGAACGAGCACTACGGCATCGACATGTTCCAGCGCGGCATCGCGACGGCGATCGTGTACCTGGAGGAGCTGGCGAGCGCGCGGCGGTAGGTGGCGTCTCGCGCCGCCCGCTCCAACGGTCCCACAGGACCGGCTTGCTGTTCAGCCCCTCCACGCCGGCATCGGGATGGGCGACAATGACGCGTTGCGGCACCTCGAGCTCTCCGCGTCGGGCCCCCTCGGCTCAGCCCTCCTGGCGCTGGGCCTCCTGGCCCTGTGGCTGGTAGGCGGCGCGGCTCGCGCCCAGGAGGGCGCCGCGACCGCACCCCGGGTCCAGCTCGTGGCCGTGCAGATGCGCCTCGACCTGGACGACTACTGGACCAGGGAGGCGTTCGAGCGCAAGGTCCGCGAGCGCATGGACGCCGTGGCGGCCGTCATCGACCCGTCGCTGCCGACGCTGGTGGTGTTCCCCGAGGACGTGGGCCTGATGCTGGTGGTGCAGGGGATGGAGGAGCGCCTGGCCGGCATGGACTCCATCGCCACCGCGATCGAGACGGCCGTGCGGGCCAACACCGTCTCGCTGCTGTGGACGCGCCTCGTCCGCCGGACGAGCTGGGTGCCGGCGCTCCTCCTCCGGAAGAACCGGCAGATGGCCGAGACGTACTTCGAGGTGTTCTCGGCCGCGGCGCGAGACTACGGGGTCTACCTCGTCGCCGGCTCGGCGCCGCTGCCGCCGTACCGCATCGAGGACGGCGAGGTGCTGTGGCAGCGAGGACCGACGCGGCACCGGGTGCGCAACACCTCGTACCTGTTCGGGCCCGACGGCAGCGTGATCGGCAAGCAGGACAAGGTGGAGCTGATCGAGCTGGAGCGGGAAGCGGCGCTCGACCTCGAGCCGGGCGCGCTGGCCGACCTGCAGGTGTTCGACACGCCGGTCGGCCGCGTCGGGATCGCCATCTGCCTCGACGCGTTCATGCCGGAGGTCGTGGACCGGCTCGCGGAGCTGGGCGCCCAGGTGCTCGTGCAGCCGTCGGCGAACCCCGGCCCCTGGGACGAGTGGCAGCAGGGCGACTGGCTGCGCGGCAGCCACGAGAAGACCGCCGTGGACGGGCGCTTCGCGTACGCGGTCAACCCGATGATGACGGGACCGCTGTGGGACATCGCGTTCTACGGGCAGTCGTCGATCGTGTCTCGCGGCGCCCCCGACTCGGGCCTCGGCTACCTCGGCCTGGGCCCGATGCCGGGGTTCGTCAGCGTGGCGCCGTCGGACGATGAGGAGGCGGTGCTGGTGGTCGTGGTGCCGCATCCCGACCTCGTGGAGTGAGCCCCGCGCGCTCCGCGAAGTAGTCGGCCAGCCGCCTGGTACCCACCTGTGGGGCGATCACGTCGCAGGTGCTCACCGCCAGCGCGAACTCCAGGAAGTCGTGCAGCCGCCGGTCGAACGGCCGCACGAGCTTGGACCCGAAGCGCATCACGCCGGGTGGCACGGCCACGCCCCTGCGCGGTCTGCCGACGCTGCCGAAGGCGGCCGACACGATGGCGCTCCGCGTCATCACCTCGGGGCCGCCGACCGCGTACTCCTCGCGGTCGCCGCGTACAGCCTCCACGACGACCCGTGCCGCGTCCGCCTCGTGGACCGGGTTCGTGCGTGCGTCGCCCTCGCCGACGGTCAGGGCGAAGCCCGAGCGCGCCATGTCCAGGAACTGGAGGAGGGCGCAGAAGAGGCCGGTGGGCCTCACCACGGCGTGCGGCAGGCCGCGCTGCCTGAGCGCGGCCACGACCCTCTCGTGCGCCCTGACGTAGGCGGTGTCCAGGATGCCCGGAGCCAGGGCGGCCGAGACGTACACGACCTTCGAGACGCCGGCGCGCTCGGCCTCGCTCAAGAGGTTCAGGTTGCCAGCGGCGTCGACGTCGTCGTAGGAGCCTTGGCCGGGCGTGGGCGAGAGGCTCACCGAGGCGCCGACGCAGGAGACGACCACGTCGATCCCGTCGCAGACACCACGCAACGTCGCGGGCCTCGTGACGTCGCCGGTGCGCACGTCGCTCGCGACCGGCGTGTCGGACGCGCCGCGCGGCCTGACGAGCCGGGTGACGCGGTACGAGCCTGGCTCCGTCAGCAGGTGCGCCACGACCTCTCTGCCCAGGTGTCCGGTGGACCCGGCCACCAGCACGTGCAGGGGACGGGTCGTCTCACCCGGTCCGTCGTGGACGTCTGCTCCTTTCGACATCTTCACCTCGGGGTCGGGACCGCCGGTGCCCGGACGTGGTCGGTCGCCACCCGCGCCGCGCGGTAGCGATGTTACCGGCGGCCGCCGACGGTAGGGCGGCCCCGGGGCGGCTGGCTGCTACAGTTGCGCCCACCGTGATCACCGCGAAGGGCGTGAGCAAGCGCTTCGGCGCCAAGCGGGCCATCGACGGCCTGTCGCTGAGCGTGGCCGAGGGCGAGGTGGTGGGTCTCCTCGGGCCGAACGGCTCCGGCAAGACGACCATGGTCCGCATGTTCAACGGGCTGCTGAGGCCCGACGCCGGCGGCGTCACCGTCGGCGGCCTCGACCCGCTCGAGCGGGGCGACGACGTGAGGCGCGCGACAGGGGTGCTCACCGAGACGGCGCGGTTCTACCGCCACATGACCGCGCTGCAGAACCTGCGGTTCTTCGCCGACCTGTACGGGGTGACGGACCCCGAGAGGCCGCGTCGCCTGCTGGAGGAGGTCGGGCTCGGGGACGACATGCATCGCCAGGTGGGGACGTACAGCACGGGCATGCGCAAGCGGCTCGGCTTCGCCAAGGCGCTCCTCCACGACCCGCGCGTGCTCTTCCTCGACGAGCCGACCAGCGGGCTCGACCCTGACGGCACGCGCGACGTCCTGACCGAGATCCGGCGGCTGAACGAGGCGCGCGGCACGACGATCCTCGTCTGCTCGCACCTCCTGCCGCAGCTCGAGACCGTCTGCCACCGCTACCTGTTCATCGACTCGGGGCGGCTCATCGAGCAGGGGACGCTGGCGGAGCTCAAGGCCAGGTACCAGCGGACCGTCCTGCTGGAGGTGGATACCGACCTGGCGCCCGAGGGCACGGCCTTCCACGGCCACGCGTTCACGGTGACGGAACGGGAGGGGCGCCGCCTGCTCACGTTCCGCCTGGAGGAGCGTGCGCAGGTGCCGGGCCTCCTGCGGTCGATCGTCGGCACGGCCGACGTCTACGGCGCCCGGGTCGTGGAGCAGGGCCTCGAGGAGCTCTACTTCGCTATACGGCAGGAGAGGCTCTCGTGAACCGGCGCGCGGTGTGGGCGATGGCTTCCAAGGACATGCGCGCCATAGGCGCGAACCTGCAGGTGTTCCTGCCCATGCTGGTGGTGCCGCTGGTGCTCGGCGTCCTCATGCCAGGCGGCCTGGTATGGGCCCTCCTGCGGTTCGGTGAGAGCAGCGGCGAGCTGGAGGAGTTCATGCGGGTCCTCGAGCGGGTCCCCGTGGGCAGCCTGACAGGCGCCCTGGCCAGCTTCACCGACCCGAGCGCGCGGGCGGCGTTCCTGCTGGCGAACTACCTGTTGGCGCCGTTCTTCCTGCTCATCCCTCTGATGGCCTCCAGCACCATCAGCGCCGACAGCTTCGCGGGCGAGAAGGAGCGCGGCACGCTCGAGTCGCTGCTGTTCAGCCCGGTACCGGTGGGCGAGCTGTTCCTGGCGAAGGTCTTGGCGGCGTTCCTGCCGGCCACGGCATTGACGTGGGGGACGTTCCTACTGACCACGCTGACCGTGAACGCGGTGGCTTGGCCGTGGATGGGCCGCGTCTTCTTCCCGACGCCCAACTGGCTGCCCCTCCTGCTCCTGGTCATCCCGCTGCTCAGCCTCGCCACCGTGTTCCTGACCGTGTTCGTCAGCGCGCGCGTCTCCACGTTCCAGGCGGCCTACCAGCTGGGCGGGGTGCTCGTGCTGCCGGTCCTGGTGCTGGTGGTGGGGAACATGACCGGGCTCTTGTTCCTCAGCACGCCGGTCATCGCGGCCATCGGCGTCGGCCTCGCCGTCGTCGACCTGCTGATGCTGCTGGCGTTGCGGCGGTACCTGGACAGGGCCCAGCTGTTCGAGAGCCAGGTGGGCTAGGGCCCGGGCCGTTCTCGGCCTGGCAGCGCGGCGCGTGTGAGGCGCCCCAGCGCCAGCGCGGCGGCGTCCCGCACCCTCGCGTGCGGGTCGTCGAGGAGCGGTGCGACCTCCGGCTCGAGCCCGCCGATCTCGAGTCGGCCGATGGTCTGGACGGCCGTCATGCGCACGCGCCAGTGGTCGTCGGCCAACGCCCGCACCAGCCACGGAGCTACGCCCGCGTCGCCCACGTAGGCCAGCGCCCGAGCCGCCCAGCACCGTTGCCAGTAGGCCTGCGAGGGGTCCTCGGTGTCGAGCCGGGCGGCGTGGCCGTCACCGATGTTCACGAGCACGTATGGCCACGGCTCCGAGGTCAGCTCCGACGGCCGCACCTCACCCACCAGGAGCCTCGTCAGGCAGGTGATGGCCAGGTCCTCGCCCAGCTCGGCCACGAACGAGCGAGCGCCCACCTGCGGTGTCCAGTCGCGTGCGGCCATGGTGTTACCCATCTTGTCAAGCTGCCCGACCGTTGGCTCCGGCCGCGCTCCTCGTCTAGGCTTCTGGGGAGGAGCCATGGACCCGCGGTCCACCACCGCAGCCACGACCACCGGTGGAGCCCAGGCCACCTCGGAGCAGGTGCGCCGTGCCCGCTCGTTCCACGACCTGCACCAGGGGCCGGACGTGCTCGTCCTGCCCAACGCCTGGGACGCCGGCAGCGCCGTGCTGTTCGAGCGTGCGGGGTTCCCGGCCGTGGGTACCACGAGCGCCGGCATCGCGTACAGCCTCGGCTACCCGGACGGGCAGAGGCTCGCGTTCGACGAGCTCCTCGCGGCGGGGGCGGCGATCGCCAGGAGGCTTACCGTGCCGCTGACCGTGGACGTCGAGGCCGGCTACGGGGCCACCCCCGAGGAGGTGGCGGCGAACGTGGCGAGGGTCGTCGCGGTCGGGGCGGTAGGGGTGAACGTCGAAGACGGCCGTGACGGCGCGCTGGCCGACGCGGGTCTGCAGGTGGAGGTCATCGCCGCCCTGCGGGAGCTCAAGGCCCGGACCGGCGTGCCCTTCGTGATCAACGCGCGCACCGACAGCTACTGGCTCGGTCTGGGCGACGACGGCTCGCGGCTGCGCACGTCCATAGCACGGGGCAACGCGTACCTCGATGCCGGGGCCGACTGCGTCTTCGTGCCCGGCCGCTTCGGCGCCGACGTCATCGCGACCCTGGTCACCGAGCTCGCCGGCCCGCTAAACGTGATCGCCTCGCCCGCCTGCCCGCCCCTGCAGGAGCTGCGGGAGCTGGGCGTCGCCCGGCTGAGCATGGGCTCGGCGCCCGTCAGGGCGGCGCTGGGACTCGTGCGGGACATCGCGGTGGCGCTGCGTGGCGGCGACATGTCTTGGGTGCAGGACGTGAAGCTCGGCTACGACGAGGCCAACGCCCTGTTCGAGTAGCCGCCGTTCCAGCTCGCGGAGTACCCGCTTCAGAGCTTCATGAGCGGGCGCCTGCTCCCGGCCCACGGCCGCCCCCTCGACGCTCAGCCCGCTCCGCCGCCCAGACGCAGGACCGTGGCGCGGCCCAGCAGCAGCGCCAGGTAGCCGAGGACGAGGTTGGCGAGCACGTAGAGGCTGGCGCGGCTCCAGCCGCCCTCCTGACCGAGCGTGTGAGCGTCGAGCGCGAACGTGCTGAACGTCGTGAACGCGCCGAGGAACCCGGTTCCGAGCGCCAGGTACGTCGCGGGCGACACCGGGCCCGTCTGCCGAAGGCCCGAGAGCAGCCCCATGAGGAAGCAGCCCAGCACGTTCACGACGAGCGTGCCCACCGGGTACGCGCCGGCGAAGAGCGCGTGCGACGCCAGGCCCACGAGGTAGCGGGCGACGGTGCCGAGCGCCCCGCCGAGGAGGAGACCGACCAGGGCCATGGGGCCAGACTTCACCACGCGGCGGGGCCCCGCCTCAAGCCGAGACGGGGCCCCGCGTCGGGTGAACGCTGGACGATGACCCGCAGCGGCCTCAGTGAGCCGGCACCATCTGGTCCTCGACCGCCTCGACGACCGAGCCCTCGACCGCCTCGTCCTCGGCGGGCGCGTCGCGCCGCAGGAAGAGCGTGAGCACCCCGGCCACGACGGCGAACGCGGCGCCCACGGCGAAGGCCGTGCGCAGTCCGGCCGCCTGGGCGAGCTGTGGCGCCAGCGTCGCGCCCAGCGAGGCGGCGCGACTGCTCATGACCGTCACGAGCAGCGCCACGCCGATCGCGCCGCCGACCTGCTGCAGGGTGCTCATCATCGCGCTGCCGTGCGAGTAGAGCCGCGCCGGGAGCGGGTTCATCCCCGTGGTCATGAGGGGGGTGAAGAGCAGCGCCATGCCCGCGCTCAGTGCCAGGTGGTAGGCGAGCAGCAGCGGTACGGCGGTGTCGGTGCCGATGGTGCTGAAGCGCCACAGCATGAGCGCGATCAGCGACGCGCCGACGGTGGTCATGGGCACCGGCCCCTTGCGGTCGAAGAGACGGCCTACGAACGGCGCGGCCAAGCCCATCAGGGCCCCGCCGGGGAGCAGGAAGAGGCCGGTGGCGAGCGAGCTGAACCCGCGGACGTTCTGCAGGTAGATGGGCAGGAGGATCATGGACCCGAAGAGCGCCATCATGGCGATCACGAACAGCACGACGCTGAGCGTGAACATCGGGTAGCGGAAGACGCGCAGGTCGAGGAGCGGGGAGCCCGTCCTCTGCAGGTCCAGCTGGCGCAGGACGAACGCCACCAGGCTGAGGACGCCCACGACGATGGGTCCGTAGACCTCGGGCCTGCCCAGGGCGCCGGGCGCCTCGCCGGCCACGCTCACGCCGTACACGAAGCCGCCGAAGCCGGCCGCAGCGAGCACGACCGAGAGCGGGTCGATCGAGCCGGGCCGGACGTCGCCGCCCTTCTCGAGGAGGCGCGTGCCGACGATCATCGCGACCAGCGCGATCGGCAAGACCAGCAGGAACATGAAGCGCCACGTCAGCGCCTGGAGGATCAGGCCGGAGACGGTGGGGCCCAGCGCCGGCGCCACCGAGATCACGATGCTCACGGTGCCCAGCACGCGCCCGCGCATGTGCGGCGGCACGAGCCTGAGGATCGTGGTCATGAGGAGCGGCATCATCACCGCGGTGCCGGCGGCCTGCACCACGCGGCCCACGAGCAGCGGCACGAAGCTCGGCGCCAGGCCGGCGACGAGCGTGCCGACGCTGAAGAGCGACATCGCCAACACGAACACCGAGCGAGTGGTCAGCCGCTGCAGCACGAACCCCGTCATGGGGATGACCACGGCCATGGTCAGCAGGAACGCCGTGGAGAGCCACTGCACGGTCGTGGCGCTGACGTCCAGCTCCACCATCAGCCGCGGCAGCGCGACGTTCATGATCGTCTCGTTCAGCACGACGACGAAGGCGGCGACCAACAGCACGAGGATCGTGCGCCAGTCGCGCGGCGAGACGCGCTGCTCAGTGCTGAGACCGGTGGCGGCCTTAGTCGACATACCTCTACCTCGTTCTCCTGGGGTCACCTGCGCGCCGCCCCGCACCTGACGCCCTCGGGCTGTCCGCCGGCGCGGGCCGGTCGGCAGTGCGGGAGAGTGTACTGCCACGGGACGCCGGCCGTGTGGCCGTGCGACACCGGCCGTGGGGGACGGCGCGCGCGGCCTGGTGGCCGCTCGCTAACGCGGGGGCGACTACGACCTCGACAGGTGTCTACGACCTCAACAGGCGCCTACGACCTCAACCGGTGCCACTGCCCTTCCGAGACCACCTCCGCCGCGCCGTCGACGACCTTGATGGCCGTGTCGTCGTCGATGGCGTACGCCGGGCCGGCCAGCTTGGCCGCCCACCTCTCGGCGACGGGCAGCCGGTTGTCCGGCAGGTCGGGGTGGTCCAGGTGCGGGAAGATGGCGAAGTCCACGACGCCCAGCGTCTCGTCGGTCCCGCCGGGCGCCCGCCACTCCACGAACTCCTCGCCGATGCGCGGCGCCATGATCATGCTCCCGGCGCTGAGGCCCACCCAGACGGTGTCGGTCAGGCTCGGCAGCAGGTCGGCCAGGCCGGACTCGCGCACCCAGTGGCAGAGGAACATCGGGTCGCCGCCCCCGACCAGCAGGACGTCGGTCTCGCGCAGCAGCGGCACCCAGTGGTCGTGGTCGAGGCTGGGCAGCGCCGTGAGCTCCAGGAGCCCAACGGAGCGCCAGCCCAGCTCGACCATCGGCGTCTGCGGCTCGCGGCCGGTCACGTACTTCCACGCGTTCAGGGCGCCGTTCCTCATGCCGTAGCTGGCGGTGGGGACGCACAGGGCGCTGGCCTCGGAGACGGGCTTGCCCAGGAGCTCGCGGAGCGCGGCCTCGATGCTGGGGTTCTTGATGCCGGCGGAGGTGAGCAGGAGCCTCAGGTCGCCCTCTCTCTGGCTTGGTGGCGCGTCGCGTGAACGGGCGCGCGTGATCCGCCGAGCGCTCGTCGCCCCCGAGTTCTACCATCCGCGTGCGCGCCCTTGGCCCACAGCGGGCCCCCATCCGGCGCTGTGGGCGGGTCCGCTGGGGGCGCAGGGCGGCAGGCGGTAGGTAGGACGCTACCCGCCTGCCAGCCACTCCAGGACGGCGCCGCGCGACCAGCACCTCCCCACGGCCTCCGCACGCGGGCGAGGCAGGCCGAACGACGCGAGGCCCACGATGCTGTGGCCCGACGCGGGCCGGTCGCCCAACGTGGGCACGCCGGGCGCCACCCCCACGCCTTCCACCGAGACCCACGCTACGGGTCGGTCCACCGCCGCCTCGTCGAGGACCCGCAGGAAGCGCTCGCGGCGCTCGGCGCGGATGCGCGAGAGGGCCCAGGTGGTGATCACCACGGGCAACGCGCCGGGCAGCAGCCCCGCCAGCGCCGCGGCCAGGGCCTCGGGCAGCCGGCCGCGCACCAGGCGCGGCGGGTCCGCCGCCGTCAGGGCGAGCTCCGCCTCGAGCCGGGCCCTCGCGTCGGGGTCGTCCGGCGCCAGCGAAGCCAGCGTCCGGCGGGCGTCCTCCGCGCTGGTCGGGTCGAACGGTGCGGTGGTGGCGACCACGCGGGCCACGACCCGGGGGAACGGCTCGGTCGGGACGGGCCTCCCCTTGGCCAGCCTGCAACGCACGTGCACCGGGGAGGACCTGTCGCCCAACACCGTGCCGTCGCTGTAGGTGACGGCCACCCGGTCGACGACGAGGTTCAGGCCGCTCGCCCCCACGTCCACGAGGGCCACGGCGTCCGCCCCGGCGCGCCGGGCCGCCAGCGCCACGGCCGGGTGGAGGACCCCGTGGACGTGCGGCCAGTGGACCGGCGCCCTGCGGCGCGGGACCCCTCCTCGTGACATGCCCGGACATCGTAGCCGCCCGCACCCAGGCGGTAACATCGGCGGGACCCTGCGCGGTCTCGGACGAGGGCGACGTACCCGGTGAAGACAAGACGTCGCGTGGAGGTGACTCACGTGGCATGGCTGGTGCTGATCGTCTCGGGGATGTTCGAGGCCGTCTGGGCCACCGCCCTCGGCGCGTCCGACGGCTTCAGGAGGCTGGTCCCCAGCGTGGTGTTCGTGGTGGCGCTGGCCATCAGCATGGGCGGGCTGGGGTACGCGATGCGCACGCTGCCCACCGGCACCTCGTACGCGGTCTGGGTGGGCGTGGGCGCCTCGTTGGCCGTGGCCTACGGCATGCTCACGGGCGCCGAGCCCGTGTCCCTGGCGAAGGTGCTGCTGCTCCTGGGGCTCATAGGCTGCATCGTGGGGCTGCGTCTCGTGTCCTGAGCCGCGCCGAGAAAGTGCCGTTTCCCGCGTAAGGAACCCGTCATAGCCGGAGGTGGAGAATCCGGCTGAAGGGAGCGGTCGCCTGCTTCATGGGGCACGCCCGGGGTTGGTAGCCATCGAGACAGACCGGAGGTTGGACCGCGGGAAGCTGCTGGCCGCGCTGGCCGAGCTGCCGCAGGACCGCAGGGAAGCCCTGGCGGTGCTCCCTGAGGTCCTCACGCAGAACGGCGAGGGCCACGCCACGGTCACGATCAGGCACCCCGACGGCTCGCTCAGCCTGGCCTCGAGCAACGACCCGCGTCTGAAGCCGGGCCTCCAGGTGCCGAGCGACGGCATCGTGGGACGTGCCGCGGCCGAAAGGCGCCCGGTCTACGTGACCGACGCGCTCACCCACCCGGACTACCGCGTCCTCACGGCGCAGGGCTACCCGGTCGAGCTGGCCTTGCCGGTGTTCGAGCGCGAGGAGGTCGTGGCCGTCCTCAACGTCGAGCGCTCGAGCCCCCTCTCGCGGCACGAGCGGAGCGCCCTGGAGGTGTTCGCCTCGGGCGTCAGCCGGCAGCTCACCCTGGCGTCGCGGAGCCTGGAGGCGAGGATCACGGCCGAGCTCTACGCCCAGGTGGCCGAGGGGACGACCCTGGTGGAGGCCGCCGAGACGGCGCTGAGCATCATCGTCCCGGCCGTGGGTGCCGGCTCCGGCGTGGTGATGAGCCAGGAACGCGCTCGCATGGTGCGCGTGGCCGACCTCGGGCTGACCAGCGACGCCGACCGCGCGGTGCTCCAGGCCGGCACGCCCTTCCCGCTAGGCTTCGCGTGGGGCGCCTGCCTGAGCGGCGAGCCCTGGTTCACGCGCGACTACGTGAACGACCCGCGCGCCGTGCACCAGCTCAGGGGCCACGTGGGCCCCACGGTGCTGGCGTTGCCCATCGGCCGTCACGGCGTGAACCGCCACGCGCTGTGCCTGCACTTCCCCGAGGGGGCGCACGTGAGCGCCGCCGACGTCGCGCTGCTCTCGAGCGTCTGCCAGCAGCTCGCCGTCATCCTGGAGGCGGCCAAGGCCGCCGCCCTGCAGGGGTGCGTGCTCGAGCTCTACACGCGCGCGCTGGAGAGCGACACGCAGGGCCTCTACCAGCAGGTGCTCGACGCCGCCATCCAGCACGTCCCCGGCTCCGAGGCCGGCAGCCTGCTGGTGCGGCGCGGGGAGTGGGACCGCTTCCGGTACGTGGCCGTCACGGGCTTCGACATGGCCGTCCTGGAGGACACCGAGTTCAACGAGGCCGACATGCGCGCCTGGTACCGCAGCGTCGACGGCGGCTGGGAGGCCGGCCGCGCGCGCGTGCTGCGCCGCAGCGACGTGGACCTCCACGAGTTCAGCCGCGAGGCCGGCGGCTCGGAGCAGCCCGCGAGGGCGGGCGACCTGCGCGGCCTGCGCAGCACCGTCTGCCTACCGGTCGTCTACCAGGGCAAGGTCATGGCGGTCGTGAACCTGGACAACTTCACGCGTGAGGACGCCTTCGGCCGTGACTCGCTGCAGACGTTGGCGTTGTTCGCGCCGCCCGTGGCCACGCTGCTGGCGGCGGCCCAGCACCGCGACGAGCTGGTGCGGGCGAGCCGCACCGACCCGCTCACGGGGCTGGTGAACAGGGCCGGCTTCGTCCGCCTGTTGGACCGCCAGCACACGCGCAGCGCCCACTCGCTCGAGCCCTACACGGTGCTGGTCATGGACCTGGCGAACCTCAAGACCGTGAACGACACGCTGGGCCATGCCGCGGGCGACGCCGCCCTGGCCGGCGTGGCGCAGGCCCTCGAGGGCGCGTCGCGCCCTGGCGACGCCATCGGCCGTTGGGGCGGCGACGAGTTCGTGGCGCTGCTGCCGGGCACCTCCGGCCGCGACGCGCTGGAGGTAGCCGACCGCTTCAGCCGCGCCGTGGCGGGCGTCGAGGTGGGAGGCTACCGGCTGGCGATCGACGTCGGCGCCGCCTGGTTCCCCGAGGACGGCGTCGTCCCCGAGAGCCTCCTCCTCGTGGCCGACGCCCGCATGTACGAGAACAAGCGCTCCTGCAAGGAGCGCGGTCAGGCCGGCTAGGCCGCCGGGCTCACGACCAGACGTCCACCCTCCCCAGCCCATGGGCGCTGAGCGTGAGCGACAGCTGGCCCGCGTGCCAGACGTCGTGCGCGAACGTGCGGCCCAGGACCTCCCCGCGCCCCATCACCCAGTCCGGGCCGAACTCGGGCCGACGGATCGACTCGGGCAACGAGCCGACCTCCCAGGTGTCCAGGCAGCGCTCGACGATCGCGAAGGTCGAGTCGAGCGCCGCGGCGAGCTCCTCCGGGCCGAGCACGTTCTCGAGGTCGTCGTCGCCGGGGCAGTCGAAGGCGGCGTTCGTGAACGGCGTGGTGTCGGCGCCGGGCTCGCCGGCGAAGTCGCAGAGCCAGAAGACCCGCTGGCAGGCGAGGTGGCCGACCGTCGCCCACAGCGGCCACTGGCTCGGCGACGGCTGCAGGGCCAGCTGTGCGGGCGTGAGCCGCAGGACCGTCTCGCGGAGGCTGGCGTTCAGGCGCGGCCACGTGGCGAAGGCGGCGCGTAAGGGGCTGGTCGTCGACTCACTGGCGTTCTCCGTCATGAGCGATGCTCCCAGGTGAACCGGTCAGGCGTCGTCCGTGTAGGGCGCGCCACCGAGCATAGCGGCAGGTCGGCACGGACTGGCGGTCGTCGCGCAGGCGCCCTACCGCAGGAAGCCCATCCGCCATAGGCACCAGACCCAGATGCCGCGCACGGGCCGGTGCAGGACGAGGAACATCACGGCCGCGCTGAGGATCAGCAGCGGGATGAAGCCGGGGAAGATGCCGAAGACGAGCCCGACGGCGAGCCCCTCTACGGCCAGGCCGAAGCAGATGAGGAAGTAGAGGATGACGGCGGTGGCGGTGCACGTCTCGCCCTCGTGCTCGAACAGCATGCCGCAGACGTCGCAGGCCTCCTTCGGCCTCAAGGGGGCCTTGAAGATCCGGCCCAGGAGGCAGTTGGGGCAGTAGCCGAGGAAGGCGCTGCGCAGGGCGGCGGACAGGGGTAGTGTCTTCGGCCGACCAGGCGGCCGCAATACCGCCATCTCTGGGCGCAGTATGGGGGCGGCTGGGGCACCTTGTCGGTAGCGCCGAGATGAGACCTGCGGCGGCGGCTACCCTGGAGCGATGTCGGGCCCAACCGTCTACACCGTGGGGCACTCGACCCGCTCGTTCGAGGAGCTGGTAGGGCTGCTGCGGGCCCACGGCGTGCGGCGGCTGGTGGACGTGAGGACCGTGCCGCGGTCGCGCCGGCACCCGCACTTCTCGCGCGAGGCGCTCGTAGAGAGCCTGCCGGCTGCAGGCATCGAGTACCGCTGGCTGAGGGAGCTCGGCGGCCTGCGACGGCCGCGTCCCGACAGCCCCAACACCGGCTGGCGCAACGAGTCGTTCCGCGGCTTCGCCGACCACATGCAGACGGCCGGGTTCGCGGCGGCGGTGGACGAGCTGCTGGCCCTGGCGCAGGGGGACGACCTGGCGATCATGTGCTCCGAGGCCGTGCCGTGGCGCTGTCACCGCTCGCTGGTCGGCGACGCTCTGCTCGTCCGCGGGGCGAAGGTGCTCGACATCATGTCGGCGGGGAAGGCCACGCCTCACCGCCTCACCCCCTTCGCGCGCGTCGCGGGCACCGAGGTGACCTACCCGCCCACGGACGAGTCGGGAGGCTAGCGTGGCCGAGCCGCCGGTCGACGCCGGGGCCGGGGGCCACGGGCCGAGGCTCCTCCTCGGCACCCGCGCGGGGATGTCGCTCCAGGAGGTGCTGGCGGCGGTACCAGGCACGGCGGTCTACGCCCCGCCTGCCGGGCGCACCGAAGGGCACGCGGTGCTCGCCGGCCACGAGGACGTGGAGGTGGCCGGCGTCTCGGGCCGCGCCCGCTTCGGCTTCGTCGACGGCCGGTTGGCGAGCGTGGCCTTCGAGCTCGACCAGCGGGGCGGCGACGAGGAGCTGGTGTTCGCCGTGCGGCAGCTCGTCGTGTTGACGTCCGAGGTCCTGGGGCCGCCGTCGCGGCTCGTCGAGGCCCCGCCCCCGAGCCCGGGGGTGGGGCCGGGAGGGGAGGCCGGTCGGCGCTCGTTCCAGGCGACCTGGTCGTCGGAGCGCGTGTCCGTGGAGCTGGACGTCATCGTGGAGGCCGGCGCCGCGACGGGGTCCGTGATGGCCTCCACGACCGGCCGGGGCGGCTAGCGTCGGTGGGCGCGACCGCGGGCTCGCGTCGCCGGTGGGCGGGACGGCGGGCTCGCCTCGCCGTTGCGCGGCGCCCGTGCGCTCAGTCCCTCCTCGTCCCCTCGCGGGCGGTACCCGACGCCTCGAGCGCGAAGGCGACGGCCGCGTCGAGGGTGAGCCGGCGACCGCGCTCCCACGCCGCCTCGAACGCCGCCGGGCCGGCGGCCTCGCGGACGGCGGCCACGGCCGCGTCGTGCTCGGCGCGCAGGCTGGGCTGCAAGGGGGCCCCCGCGCGCTCCAGGAGGACCGACATCGCTCCCCACGCCACGGCGGCGGGCTCGTGCCTGCCGGTGCCGGCCATCACCAGCGCCAGCTCGTTGAGGCACTCGGCCGCGCCGGCCAGGTCCCCGAGGTCCCGCAACGTCTGCAGGGCCTCGGCGCCCAGCGACCACGCCGAGTCGGCGTCACCGCACCGCCGGGCCAAGGCCGCGAGGCGCACGAGCGAGAAGGCGACGTACGGCTCGTTCCCGAGCTGCCGATGGAGCGTCAGGCTCTCGTCGTAGCGCGCCTTCGCGGTCGGCAGGTCGCCCTCGTACTCGGCCACGTCGCCGAGGTTGCCGAGGGTGATGGCCACGGCCGTGCCGGCGTCCAGCCGCCGGAACGTCGCCAGGCTCTCCTCGTAGTAGCGCTTGGCGGCCGCCACGTCGCCCTGCCTGCCGGCCACGGCGCCCAGGTTGTTCAGGGTGGCTGCCCGGCCGCGCTCGTCCCCGACCTCCAGCCTCACCGCCAGCGCCTCCCTGAGCCACGCGGCCGCCGCCTCGAAGTCGCCTGCGTTCAGCGCGATCACGCCGAGGTGGTTGAGCAGCGCCCCCACGCGCTCGCGGTCCCCGCGGCGCTCGCAGACCGCCAGGCTCCGCTCGGTGCTGCGCCGCGCGGCTTCCAGGTCGCCCTGCGCCGCCGCCAGCACGCCGAGGCCGTAGAGGGCCTCGGCCAGCGCCTCCGACAGGTCCTCGCCGGCAGCGCTCCGTACGCCGCCGGTCGAAGTCTCGGCCTCGTCGCCCGTCCCGTACGCCGCGCCGGCGAGGCCGGCCGAGGCGGCGCGCGCTTCGCTCGCGTCCCACGCCTCCACCGCGCGCTCCAGCCAGCTCCTGGCCTCGCGCCACCGCCCGCGGTCGTGCCATGCGGACCAGACCGCTGCCGCCAGCGTCAGGGCCGCGGCGACGTCGCCCGACCCGAGCGCCTGCGCCAGGGCGCCGCGGACGTTCTCGTGCTCGGCGTCGAGGCGGTCCCGGCGCCCGTCCTCCGCGCCCCCCGCGGCCCGCGCTTCGTCGGCGACCTCGCGGAGGTACGTGACGAGCCGGCGGCGCACCAGCGCCTCGCGCTCCGGGTCCGTCGCCAGCTCTTCCCGCGCGTACTGCCTCACCAGGGGGTGGGTCTCGTACCGCCCCCCAGGCATGACGCTCACCAGCGACTTGTCGACGAGGGCGGCCAGCACGGGCAGTGACGCGCCGGCGACCCGCGCCGCCGCCTCGCGCGTGAAGCCGCCGGCGAACGTCGCCAGCGCACCGAGCGCCGCGCGCTCCCGGGGTCCGAGGAGTCCCCAGGAGTGGTCGAACGCCGCGCGCAGGCTGCGATGGCGGTCCGGGAGGGCGGCGTCCGCCGAGGCCAGCAGGTCGAGGTCGCGCGCCAGCTCGGCGGCGAGCTCCGCCGGGGGGAGCAGGCGTACCAGGGCCGCGGCCAGCTCGATGCCGAGCGGCGAGCCCGCCACGGTGCGGCAGACGGCCGCGACGTGCGGCAGGGAGCCCGCGTCGAGGGTGAAGCCCAGGTCGACGCGCTTGGCGCGCTGCTCGAACAGCCTCACCGAGTCGAGGTACCGCGTCCGCATGGGGTCCTCGCCCTCGGCGGGGAGCGGCAGGCCGTCGACGGGGAAGAGCTGCTCGCCGGGCAGGCCCAGGCGCTCGCGCGAGGTCGCCAGCACCTTGAGGCCCTCGCACGCCGCGAGGAGCTCGCTCACGGCGCCGAGGGCGCCGACGAGCCGCTCGCAGCCGTCGAGCACGAGGAGCGTGCGCCCGGCGCCGCTCGCCGCCGCCAGCTCGTCCACCGTCTCCACGCCGTTCAGCCCCATCGCGGCCGCGAGCGTGGAGGCCACCGCCCCGTCCGGCGCGGACTCGAGGGAGGCCAGGAACACGCCGCCCGGGTAGGTACCGGTCCGCAGCTCCTGCCTCGCCGCCGCCCACGCCAGGCTGCTCTTCCCGACGCCCCCCGGTCCGGTCAGGGTCACGAGCCTGGTCTCGGGGTCCGCCAGCAGGCGCGCCACTTCGACGAGCTCGAGGTCCCGGCCCACGAACGACGTGGCGCGCGGCCGCAGGTTCGTCGGTGGCGCGGGCCGGTCCGTTCGGTCCGCTGCCCCTGACGGCGCGGACCGCAGCTCGAGGCCGTACTCGGCCGCGTCGCGCCGCAGCGTCGCCGCGTGGTCGCCGCCGCCCGCGACGAGCAGCCTATGTGCTCGTTCGAGCGTCTCAGGCGTGGGTGGAGCGGCCCCGGGCAGCCTGTAGGCGGACCAAGCGACCGCGGCGGCAGGACCGACGTCCAACACCGCGCGGACGTCGGACGGTACCGCCGCCGCCAGGCGCCCACCCCGCACCTCCACGGCCCCCGGCGCCCCCCGCTTCAGCTGCGCGAGGGCGGTGCGCAGGCTGGCGAGAGGCGCGGCCGCTCCCGGCCAGAACAGCTCGCTGAGGTGGCGGCGATGCTGGGGTCCCTCGACGGCGAGGTAGACGAGCAGCAACAGCGGCTTGGGCCTCGTGAGGTCGGACGCTTCCAACCGCAGGCCCCCCAGGGTCCGCAGGTGCATGCGTCACTATAGTCAGCGTCCCTCACGCTGTTAACGCCCCGTTCACGCCGAGACCCGCAAGCTGCGCGCGGCCGTGGAAGGAAGGTGGTCGTGGTGGAAGTGGAGCCGCGCCGCGCCCGTCCGCTGCTCGCGCTGACGCTCGCGGGCCTGCTGGCGGCGTGCGGCGGACCTACGCCTCCGAGCGGAGGGGGCCCAAAGCTGGACGTGGTCGTCACGCTGGACGCCTCGCGCGCCGTCACGGCGGTGATGCCCGTCGAGGGCGGCAGCCTCGTGGCCGTGGCCGCGGACGGCACCGTGTTCGCCCTGACGATCCCTCCCGACGCCCTGTTGAGCGAGACGACGGTGACGATGACGCCCGTCGCGCGCGTCGAGGGTGCGCCCGTGGAGGGGGCCTCGGCGCACGGCGTCCAGCTCGAGACCGACGGCCTGCGCCTGTTCTCGGCCGCCACCTTGACCGTGACCCCGCCGGGCGGCGACGTGGCGGTGCCGGCCGCGGCCTTCGGGTACGGCGGGGACGGCGAGGGGTTCCACGGCCACCCGCTCCGCCCGGACCCGACCGACCTGACCCTCGACCTGCTGCACTTCAGCGGCTACGTCGTCTACCTGGGACCGGCGCTCGAGGTGACGGCGGAGGCGTCGCCGCTGCGACCCGAGGCGGCGCTGGAGCAGCGCCTGCACGAGCTGTTCCGCGCCGAGCGCGACGCACGTCTCAGGGGTGAGCCGGGCGACCCGGGGTTCGGGGAGGCGCTCGAGGAGCTGCTGTCGGAGCACTACCAGCGGGCGATCTCGTCCCTGCTGCCCGCGATCGCCGCGAGCTGCGGCGTCGCCGAGGCGCGCGCTCCCGAGGTGCTGGCCTGGGTGCGCCTCACCCACCTGCTGGGGCTGGCCGACGCCTTCGCGGCCGAGGCCCAGGCCGTGTGGGACAGCGTCGTCGCGGGCCTGGAGCGGTGCTGGGAGGAGGTGGTCGAGCCGTGCCTCGACGTGGAGGACGGCGAGCGGCTGCGGCGGGCGCTCGAGCTGGCCCGGGCGTTCGCCCTGCTCGGCGTGGACCCCGCCGCGCACGACCCCTTCGACGCGGCGCTGCGCTGCGGCCAGACGTGGAGCGGGAGCATCACGTACGTGGAGAGGGGCGAGCTGGTCACCCGCTCGGACGACCCGCGCGCGACGCCGGAGAGCCAGAGGAAGCGCACGTTCGAGCTCACCGAGACCCTCGAGCTGACGGGCTTCGTCGCCAGCGGCGTCGAGGGGAACCACCGCCTGTCGGGCGTCAGGTCGGCTCAGGCCGCCGAGACGCTGGACTCCTACTTCCGTTACGAGCACTGGGACGACTGCGTGACCGGCGGGCCGGAGGTCCTGCGGTACGTCGACGAGTACGTCGAGCAGACGCAGCTCTCGGGCGCGGTGGACGGGGTGGAGGCGGAGCCCGTCGTCCACCTCCACGAGGACGGCACCTACTCGTTCTACTTCGCCCACACGTCCCTGGGGCTGAGCGGCACGATGTACCGGCGCGAGTACCACGTCGACAACTGTTCTCCTGGCAGCGAGAGGGAGGACGTCGAGTCCGGGCCGTGGTCGGGCGGCGTCCAGGCCGGCGAGCCGTACGAGCTCTCCGGCACGGTGGAGCGCGGCGAGGACGCCGACCGGCTCGCCGGCAGCGCCGAGTTCACCGGCGTCACGGAGGACGGCGTGGAGACGGCGGTCACGATCACCTGGGACCTGACGCGGTCCTGGGAGTGAGGGCTCGGCCGGTCGGTTGGTTATCTTCAGGCGGCGGCTCGGTACAGCGATACCTGGAGCCGGACCGTAGGAGACAGCCACCGGATGCCTGAGAACCCCAAGACCGTCGACGTCCTGCGCGGCCGCCGCAGCGTGGGACAGCCCCTGTTGGCCGGCACCGTGGTCGAGGACCACGGCGTGGTGCGTGAGGCCCTCGAGTCGGCGCGCTGGGCGCCGAACCACAAGCGCACGGAACCGTGGCGCTTCTACCTGCTCGACGACGAGCGCATCCGCCGCCTCGCCGACATCAACGCCGAGCTGCTGGCGCGCGACGGCTCGAGCCCCGACAAGGTCGAGCTGAAGCGCCGGCAGTGGGCCGGGGTGCCCGGGGTCGTGGTGATCACCGTTAGGTCGGCCCCCGACGCCGACGAGGTCATGCGCCGCGAGGACTACGCCGCCGTCGTCGCGGCCGCGCAGAACTTCATGCTCCACCTCTGGGCGGAGGGCGTCCACACGAAGTGGTCGACCTCGGCCGTGTGGCGCCACGAGGGCTTCTGGCCGCTGCTAGGCCACGACCAGGACCCGGGCGAGGAGGTCGTGGGGGTCTTCTTCTACGGCCGCGCTGCCGAGGTGCCGGCGGGCCGCCGCAAGCTGACGCTGGAGGACGTGCTGACGGACTTCAGGCGTTGAGGGCGGCGAGGGTCGCTCGCGCCGGCCGCGATGGCGGCGCTGGGACCGCCGCCTGACGCCTAGCTGCTCTCGCGCACCACGAGGTGCGTGGGCAGCACCACGGAGCTCGGTGCCTCCTCGCCGCGCAGCTGGGCGAGGAGCACCCGGCCGGCCTGGCGACCCTTCTCCACCGTGGGCTGGTGCACGGTGGTGAGCGGCGGGGTCGTGAGCCGCGCCGCCGCCAGGTCGTCGAAGCCCACCACCGCCACCTCGTTCGGCACGTCGACCCCGGCCTCCTGCAGGTGCGCGAGCACGCCGAAGGCGAGCTGGTCGCTCATCGCCAGGACGCCGGTGGGCCGCGGGCGCAGCTCGAGCAGCTCGGCCGCGGCCAGCGCCCCCTCCCGCGGCACGTTGTCGGGCGTCTCGTACACCACGACGTCGCGCTCCCAGTCGAGGCCGGCCGCCTCGACGGCCGCGCGGTACCCGGCCAGCCTGGCGCGCACCGCCGCGTAGCTCGCGTTCGCCACGCGCTCCGCGTTGGCGACGCCGCGCTCGGCGTCGAGCGCCAGGTCGAGGGAGACCACCGCGAGGCGCTGGTGGCCGCGCTCCAGCAGGTGGGCGGCGGCCAGGCGAGCGCCGCCCTCGTCGTCGATGGCCACGTGCGGGACGCCCACCACGCCCGTGTTGTCGACCATGACCATGGGCAGCCCCCGTGCCATGGCCACCTCGAAGCTGGGGTCGCCGTCGGCGAAGCAGTGGACGATCAGGCCGTCGACGTTCGCGGTCCGCACCGGCTCGAGGGCCTCGTCGTCGCGGGGCGGCGTGCCGATGAGCATGAGGGCGTAGCCCGCGCTCTCGGCCTCGCGGGCGATGCCCTCGATGAAGAGCGCCGCGGCGGGGTCGGTGAAGGCGTAGGACAGCTCGCTGGGGTAGACGACGCCGATGACGTTGCTCACGCCCCGCCTGAGGCTGCGCGCCGCGGGGTCCGGGCCGCGGTAGCCCATCTCCTCGGCGGTGGCGAGGACTCGTTCCCGCAGCTCGGCCGAGAGCTGGTCGGGGCGGTTGTACGCGTTCGACACCGTCGACGGCGCCACGCCGAGCGCGGCGGCGACGTCCTTGATGGTCACGCGCTTGGCGGGAGCGTCCGATGGCCTCCCGGATGACGAGCCGCCGGCCGAGCCCTTCGCTCTGGACGTCCCGCGCCCGCCTCTCCGGCTCTTGACAGGCATGGGGCCAGTCTACATACTGAATCGATTCAGAGCAGAATCGTTTCAGAAGCGGCTCTGCTCGTAGGTCCAGCCGGCCGGCGGCCAGTAGGGAGGCGCCATGAGCTCGTACGTACAGGGGGCGTTGGGTCGGGTACAGGCGAGGTCGGAGTTCCGCAGGGCCCACGCCGCCGCGCGTGCGCGGGGGCTCGTCTCCCGGCTCCTGCGCCGGTGCTACCGCTTGTGCACGATCGCCGACGCGCTCCCCGAGCTGACGGACTCACGCGCTAGCGACAGGCGCCCCGCGCTCGTCCGCGGGGTCAGGCGCCTGACCGAGGTGCCGATCGACCGCATCGTCGGCAGCTTGGACCGGGCCGAGGACTTCACGCCCGGCTTCCTGCCGCTCGTCGGCGGCGACGAGGAGCGTTGGGTGAACGTCTACCTGGCCCTGGAGGGCCAGGAGGGCCTGCCGCCCGTCGAACTCGTGGAGCTGGACGGCGAGTACTACGTCGAGGACGGGCACCACCGCGTCTCGGTGCTGAGGCGCATGCGGGTCAAGGCCGTGGAGGCGTACGTCACGCCGCTGCGCGCGGTGTGAGACGGTCGGGCCGGCCACGGCGGCCGTGGGCGCGCTCCGGTCCCGCCGCCGCCTACCGCGGCGCGCTCCGGCCCCGCTACAGGATCGTCGGCGCGCTCCGGCCCCGCTACAGGATCTTCGGCGCGCTCCGGCCCCGCGGCTGTCGCCGGCGACTCCTCTGCACCTGCTACCGCCGCCGGCGTCGCGCCCCGGCGCCGCCCCCGCCGAACAGGATGCCGGCGCCCAGGACGAAGCCGAAGTCGTACCAGTTGCCGTTGTTGTGGACCTCGTAGACGTTCACAGTGTCGGTGAAGAGCGAGACCACGAACGTGAACGGTGCGACGAAGCCGTGCCAGAGGCCCGTGAAGAAACCCGCCGGCGCCGCTCCCTGCGGAGCCGTCCGCACGGCGGGGTTCTCGCCGGGGAAGCAGGCCGCGAGCGCGAGCGTGAGGACGAGGACGGCGAGGCCAAGCGAGACCTTGTTGCGAGTCGTGCGCATCTGGCTCCCTCCCGGAGGTGAAGCTACCCCTCTGCGCCGAGCAGCTCGCCGCCCCAGGCGGCAGGGTCGACGTCCGCGACGGTCCGCGAGAGCGTCCGGACGTGCCCCCACGGGTCGTAGGCGGTGGCCTGCCTCTCGCCGTACGGGAGGTCCGCCGGCTCGGCCAGGCTCCGCGCGCCGGCCTCCAGCGCGCTGGCGTACGTCTCCTCGGCCGGCTCGGGGCCCACGGCGCATGCCGGCATGGGGCGGTTCACGGAGCGGTCCGGAGCCTCGCTCATGCTCCCTCCTCGTCTGCGGCCACGCGGCCGCCGGCGCGACCTGCGGGCGCCGCGCTCAGCGCCTGCCGCGGAGCTGGGGGTCCAGGGCGTCGCGCAGGCCGTCGCCCAGTAGGTTGAAGCCGATCACCGCCAGGAAGATGGCCAAGCCCGGGAACGTCGTGACGGACGGCTGCGTGAAGATGTAGTTGCGGCCCTCGCCCAGCATCGCGCCCCACTCGGGCGTGGGCGGCTGCACGCCCAGGCCCAGGAAGCCCAGGCCGGCAGCGGTCAGGATCGTCGAGCCCATGCTGAGGGTCGCCTGCACGATCACCGGCGCCAGCGCGTTCGGCAGGACGTGCCGCCACAGCACGCGGCGGCTGGGCGCGCCCAACGCCAAGGAGGCCTCTATGTAGCTGACCTCGCGGATCGACAACACGGAGCTGCGCACCAGCCTGGCGAAGCGTGGGATCGTCGAGATGCCCACCGCCACGATCACGTTCGTGAGCCCGACGCCGAGGAGCGCCACCAGCGTCAGGGCGAGCAGGAACGTGGTGAACGAGAGCATCAGGTCCATCACGCGCTGGATCACCAGGTCCAGGGCGCCGCGGTAGAAGCCCGACACGACGCCCAGCGGCACGCCTACCACCAGGCCCACGCTCACGGCGATGGCCCCGATGGACAGCGTCAGGCGGGCGCCGTAGAGGATGCGGGCCAGGATGTCCCGGCCCAGCTGGTCGGTGCCGAGCGGGTGCGAGAGCGAGGGCCCCTGCAGCACGGCGCGCAGGTCCTGACGCACCGGGTCCCAGGGCGTGAGCAGCGGCGCCAGCGTGCCGGCGAGGACCAGCAGCGCCACGATCACCGCCCCGGTCACCGCGCTGGGGCTGCGGAGCAGACGCCGCAGCGTGTCGCGGCCCAGCGAAGCCGACGGTCTCGCCTCGTCGAACCTTCCCAGCGCGGCCCTAGCCATAGCGCACCCGCGGGTCTATGACGCCGTAGAACAGGTCCACGGTCAGGTTCACGAGCGCGAAGAGCAGCGCGAACACGATCACCAGGCCCTGCACGGTGGGGTAGTCGCGCGCGAAGATCGAGTCCACGAGCAGCCGGCCCAGCCCGGGCCAGGCGAAGACGGTCTCGGTGAGGATGGCGCCGCCCAGCAGCTCGCCGAACTGCAGGCCGATGACCGTGACTACGGGCGCGAGCGCGTTGCGCAGGGCGTGCCGCCAGACGACGGCGCGCGGGCTCGAGCCCTTGGCCACCGCGGTCCTGACGAAGTCCTGGTGCAGCACCTCGAGCATGCTCGAGCGCGTGATGCGGGCGATGAACGCCATGGAGAAGAACGCCAGCGTCACGGCGGGCAGCACCAGCGACAGCGACCCCTCGGAGCCCGCCGCCGGCAGCCAGCGCAGCTGTATCGAGAAGACGAGGATGAGCATGAGCCCCAGCCAGTAGACGGGCATGCTGATGCCGAAGAGCACGACGGTAGAGACGAGCAGGTCGGGCCAGCGGCCGGCGCGGACGGCCGCGAAGGTGCCTAGCGGCACGCCGATCGCCACCGCCAGCAGGGTGCTGGCCACCGCCAGCCTGAGGGTGGCGGGGAAGCGGGCGCCGATCTCGCGGGTGACGCTGTTCGACGTGCGGGCGGACGTGCCGAGGTCGCCGCGCACCAGGTCGCCGACGAAGATGACGCCCTGGCGCCACAGCGGCTCGTCGAGACCGAGCCGCGTGCGCAGGCGCTCCACCTCCTGTTCGGAGGCCAGCACGCCGGCGATGACCCTGGCGGGGTCGCCGGGCAGCAGGCGCACCATCAAGAAGACGGTGACGGCGACGAAGAGCACCGTCACCGCCACCCCGACCAGACGCTGTAACAGGTAGGACGTCAACGAGACCTCGGCCCTGCGTGGCGCCGCCTCACGGGCGGCCTGGGGTCGGGGCGCGGGGTACGCAGGGTCCCCGCGCCCGTCGGGAGCTCAGTTCGCCGGACGCGCGTACAGCGCGTAGAACTTCTCGTTCGGCAGGCCGGAGATGTTCGTCACGTCGGCCGAGTGCACGATGGGGAAGCGCTGCACCCAGAGGAAGATCCAGGGGGCGTCCTCCCAGATGAGCTGGGCGGCCTGGGCGTAGAGGTCGGCGCGCTGCGCGTCGTCGACCGTGGAGTTCGCCTGCGCGATCAGCTCCTCGACCTCGGGGTTCGTGTAGAACGACGTCGCCAGGCCGGCCGGCGGGTGCTGCGACTGCTGGAACTGCAGCATCTGCTGCGAGGCGTCCATGAACGCCGGCGCCCAGCCCAGGAGGTGGAGCTGCGTCTCGTTCACCTCGACCGGCTGCGTCATCGTGCCGACGTAGGTGGGCCAGTCCATCGTCCTCACGTTCGCCCTGATGCCCACGTCGGCGAGGTAGTTGGCGATGGCCTGGGAGGCGGGGAAGTCCTGCACGTAGCGGCCCGTGGGCGACATGAAGTCGAGCGTCAGCTCGCCGGGCTCGATGCCGGCCTCGGCCAGCAGCTCGCGGGCGCGCTCGGGGTCGTACTCGTAGGCGCCGATCGAGGTGTAGCCGAAGAGGCTCGACGCCATCGGCGCGTCCATCACGTCGGCGGCGCCGAACAGGATGCCCTGGACGATCGCCTCCTTGTCGACGGCGTAGTTCAGCGCCTGACGCACGCGCGCGTCGTCGAGCGGCGGCTTGCTGGTGTTGATGACGATGAAGATCGTCCTGTTGCTGGGGCCGAACACGACCTCCACCGAGGGGTTCGCCTGCAGCGCGGGGATGTCGGAGGCCGGCGGCAGGATGATCATGTCCACCTGGCCGGCGAGGAGGAGGCTCTCGCGCGTGGTGGCCTCGGGCACGACCTGGAACACGACCTCGTCGTAGTACGGCTCCTCGCCCCAGTAGTCGGCGAACTTGCGCACCACGATCCGCTCGCCCAACGCGCGTGACTCGAACACGTACGGCCCGGTGCCCACGAGGCGCGTGATGTTCTCGTAGGAGTTGCCCTCCAGGTCCACCGAGGCGGGCGAGACGATGGCGGCGGTGGACTGCGTGAGGGCGCCCGGCATGTAGGGAGCCGGCTGGCTCAGGTGCAGGCGCACGTGGAGGTCGTCCACGGCCTCGACGCTCTCGATGGGCGCGTAGGGGCCGCGGCGCGGGACGTTCACGTTCGGGTCCAGGAGGCGCTCGAAGTTCCACACCACCACGTCGGCGGTGAGCGGCGTGCCGTCGTGGAAGACCACGCCCTCGCGCAGCGTGATGTCCATCGTCAGGCCGTCCTCGGACGTGGCCCACTCGGTGGCGAGCAGCGGCACCAGACCGCCGGACTCGTCGATGCCGATGAGAGTCTGCGCCATGTAGTCGACGATGTTGTCGATGGTGGTCGTCGTGCCCTGGACGGGGTCGAGCGAGTCGGCGTCGACGCCGATCGCGATCCGGAACGTGCTCTGCGCCAGGGCCGAACCGGCCAGGAACAGGGCGAGCACCAGCAGTGCCTTCGTGATACCGCGCATGTGGTCCACCTCCCGCAGCTGACTGCCTACTCGAGTGCCCCTTGATATCAGATTCCCGCGAGGGACGCACGGGGCCGTGGGCGTCAGCGGTCGGGGGCCGCCGCCAGGCAGGACCCCTGCGGCGCGCCCTTGGCGCCCGGTGGAGCGCCGGGCGATCACCTCCCGCGCCCGTGCCAGCAGGCGTGGAGGCGAGCGCCCCTCACGCCTCCGGCGTGTACATCTCGCCGATCGTGAACGACATCAGGGCGAAGAAGAACGACAGGCCGGTCAGGAGGGTGGGGACCCAGCGCGC
The DNA here is from genome assembly GCA_964529575.1 of uncultured bacterium. GTDB lineage: Bacteria > Deinococcota > Deinococci > Deinococcales > Trueperaceae > DASRWD01. Next base: position 9,809 of record CAZGXF010000013.1, on the reverse strand, counting down.
CTGGCGCGTGCGGGCGGGCAGCCAGTAGAGGAGCAGGTAGAAGAACAGGGTGCCCGTGCCGCCCAGGTAGTGGACGAAGAGCTGCAGCGGGCCAAGGCCTTGGTCCAGCAGCTTGATCCCGATGAGCAGCTGCACCGCCAGCACCACCTGCGTGACGATGAAGAGGCCGTGGGCGAACGTCGTGAGCGGGAGCCGCTTGAACGCCAGGACGGCGGCGGTCACCAGCGACGCCAAGGTGGTGAGCACGACGGCCGTGCCGACGGCGAAGTGCACGCTGCTGGGCACCCAGATGTCGTCGATCATCCAACGCTCCTAAGGGTCGCGCCTCGGGGGCGCTGCCAGGCCAGTACATCACGCCCGCCGCCTGCCGCGCGGTAGGCTTCACGCCCATGAGCACGGTCACGAGCCTCGACGCGACCCCGCCCTTCGCGCCCTCCCCGCCCATCGCCGACGCCGAGCGGCAGGAGCGGGCACGGCGCCTGTTCGAGTTCGTCCCGCAACACCTCGACGCCGTCGTGCTGTTCGACGAACAGTACGTGCAGTACTACGCGGGCTTCGTGTTCATCCCCACCGAGCGGCCCGTAGGCGTGGCCATCACGCGCGACGGTGCCCGTACGCTGCTGGTGCCGCGCCTCGAGCAGGAGCACGCCGCGCAGACCTGCGTGGTGGAGGAGCTGCTCGTCTACCCCGAGTACCCGGGCGAGAAGCACCCCATCCGCGTCCTGGCCGACCACCTGCGGGCGCGAGGGGTCAGGAGCGTGGGTGTCGACCACGACGGCTACCCGCCCGTGATGGGCTACCGCCCTTACCCCCTGTCGGGCGAGCTAGAGGTGACCTTCGTCTCGCCGCAGGTGGACAGGCAGATGGCGCTGAAGAGCGCGACGGAGCTGGCGCTGGTCCGCGAGAGCGCCTGGTGGGGCGACCTGGCCCACCGGCTGCTGCAGCGGTACACGCGACCGGGCCTCACCGAGACCGAGGTCGTGGGCCGCGCCTGCCGCGAGGCGACCTCTCGCATGCGCGAGTGGCGCGGCGGCTACAGGAAGGTGAACCGCTGGATCGACGGCGCGCTGGCCATCTACCGCGGGCAGATCGGCCCGAACAGCGCCCTGCCCCACGCCATGACCATCGACGCCACCTTCGAGGTGGGGCAGACCCTCGTCACCGGAGCCTCGGCGGACGCGCAGGGCTACATCTCGGAGCTCGAGCGCACGATGTTCATCGGCGAGCCGTCGGTGGAGCAGCGCCGCTACTTCGACCACATGATGGCGGTGCAGGACATCGCGTTCGAGACCATCAGGCCGGGTGCCCGGGCGTCAGAGGTGGACGCCGCGGTCCAGGCCTACTACCGGCGCGAGGGTCTCATGGAGACGTGGCGCCATCACGTGGGTCACGGGCTCGGGCAGCGCATACACGAGAGCCCGTTCCTCGACGTGGGCTACGACGACGTGCTCGAGCCGGGCATGGTCCTCTCCGTCGAGCCGGGCCTCTACGTCCCGGGCCTGGGCGGCTTCCGGCACTCGGACACCGTGCTGGTCACCGAGACGGGGATCGAGCGCCTGACGCCCTACCCCCGCGAGCTGGAGGCCCTCGTCATCGAGCCGTGAGGTAGTGCGCGGTCAGTGGTGCGGGGCGGCCTCACGAGGTCTCGCCCTCGGCCCCGGCAGCGGACCGGCGTCAGGGCCGGGCGGCGCGGCCGTCGCGCGCCTCGCGCTGGCGCCGTGCCGTCTCGAACGCCGCCACCACCAGCGGCCACACCTCGCGCCAGGTCCCCTCGCCGGGGTTCAGGACGCACACCCAACCCATGGGCGCGTAGACCGGGTGCGGCATGAGCGTGTCCAGCGCCGCGTGGTCGTGCCCGGTGTCCAGGACGCCCCAGTCGGGCCGCGGCGCCGGCAACGGGCCGAAGCGCCTCTCGTACTCCTCCCGCCCCGCGGCCACGTTGAAGCGGAAGACGCCCGGCCGGTCCAGGCGCGCGACGCCACCCTCGTGCGGGTCGTCGCCCGTGACGATCGTCGCGAACGGCAGGCGATGGTCTGGCTCTCCGGCCAGGGGGCGGTAGTAGAAGAACCGGTTCCCCTCGTGCTCCAGCACGTCCAGGCCGGGCAGCTCCCGGCGCATCAGCTCGACGATCGCCTCGACGTCCATGCGGCCTCCTCGCCGTGCCAGGGAGCGCGGCCGAACGACCCGGTCCTACGGTTCCAGTGCCGCGGACCGGCGTACCGCTCACATGCCGGCTCGCTCGCCTCACCACCGACGTTCGCTGAGGCGTATGTGGAGCCGCCGGGGCGCGTTCTTCATCGGACCTTAACGTTCCCGATGGCCCCGGAGCGCACCGTGGGCGGGAGGAGGCCCACCTTGGTGGCGACGACGAGCGGCGGAGCGGCGCGTGCGGGCCGGCGCCACGTACCGGGGCCGCATGGCGCGGGGGCGCACGTGCGGTTCCTGGTGCCAGGGCGTCGCTCACGTGGAGGGCGCTCCTGATGCCCCGCCTCACCGCGGCCGAGCGTGAGGTCCTGTACCCCGGCGCCGAGAGGTTCATGCCCGACTCCCTGAGCCTCACGGCCATGCGCGACGCCGTGCAGGGCTGCCGCGGCTGTCCTCTCTACCGCGACGCCACGCAGGCCGTCTTCGGCGAGGGACCGGCCAAGGCCCGGTTGATGCTCGTGGGCGAGGTGCCCGGCGACGAGGAGGACCTGAAGGGACGGCCGTTCGTGGGGCCGGCCGGTCGCCTCCTGGACCGCGCGCTCGCGGAGGCCGGCATCGCCCGCGAGGACGCGTACCTCACCAACGTGGTCAAGCACTTCAAGTGGGAGCCGAGCGGCAAGCGCCGGCTCCACAAGACGCCGAACCGCTGGGAGGTCGGCGCGTGCGTCCCCTGGCTCGACGCCGAGATCGCTCGCGTCGCCCCAGAGGCCGTCGTCGCCCTGGGCGCCACGGCCGCGAAGGCGCTCTTCGGCGCTGAGCACCGCGTCTCGCTGCAGCACGGCCAGCCGGTGCCGTTCGACCGCGCCGCCTTCGCCACCTCGACGCTGCACCCGTCCGCGGTGCTCAGGCGCCCCTCCGAGGAGGACCGTGCGGCCGAGTTCGAGCGGTTGGTCGGCGACCTCAGGAGCGTGGCCGCGGCGCTGGCGGGTTGAGCCGGTGGGCTAGCCCTGCGGGCCGACGAGCATCGTCCACGGCGCCTCTACGAGCCCCAGCGCCACGGCCGCCACGGCGACGGTGAGCAGAAGGACCAGGACCCTAGCCACCCACCGCCACGGGCTCTCCGGCCGGGTGACGTGCTCGGTGACCATGCCCCGGCCCTCGCGCCAGACCTCGCGCACGGGAGCGGCAGCCACGCGGCGGCTGACGGCCCAGGCCGCCAGCGCCAGCAGTACCGCTGCGGCGTAGACGCCGAACGTCTCGAGCCGAGGGCCCACCGCCGCCGCCGCGGCCGCGGCCACGCCGACGAGCGTCCAGGCGGCTACCAGTCGCGCGCGCGACTCGGGGCGCACGACCGTGAGGAGCGCGACCAGCAGCGCCCCCAGGGTCGTGAGCAGCTCTAGAGGGTGCAGGTCCGCCACGCGGAACAGCCTACAGGTGCGCCCCCGCGGACTCGGTCCGGCCGCTCCTGCGACGCCACAGACGCAGCCCCACGTCGACCAGGCTCACGCGCGACAGCGCCGCGACCTCGTCGAGCGGCACCCAGCGCACGTCGTCCGTCGAGCCGTCCGTCTCCACGCGCATGTCCCCCGCCACGATGCGGCCCTCGTAGACGAGGCGCAGCGAGTGGAACGGCCGCCGGGGCTGGCTGGGCAGACGGTCCTCGGCGCGGAAGTGGAGGCTGTTCGTGCCCAGGAGCCGGGTCAGCTCTACGACGTAACCGGTCTCCTCGAGCACCTCGCGCACGGCGGCCGCCTCGGGGTCCTCGCCGGCCTCCAGCCCGCCGCCGGGCAGGGTCCAGCCGGACTGGAGACCGCCGGCGACCTGGCGCTGGCTCTCCTGTACGACCCAATGGGTTAGCAGGACGTGCCCGTCCCGCACGATCACGGCGTAGGCGCCGACCCGCGTGTCGAAGTCCACCGGCGGATTCTACGCGGCCCGGCCACCGCGTGCCGCGCTCGCTCGGCCATGCGTCCGGGCGCCGCGCCCCTCTGACGTGCGCCCGCGGCTCACTCCCCGGCTACGGCCGTCAGCCCGGCCACGAAGTGGTCGATGAAGAACGTGTACAGCACCGCCACCGGGATGCTGGCGATGAGGGCGCCCGCCAACAGCGGTCCCCAGCGGAAGACGTCGCCGCGCACCAGCTCGGTGGGCACGCCGATGGACACCGTCTTCTGCGCCGAGTCCTGCACGAACGTCAGCGCGTAGACGAACTCGCTGGTCGAGAGCGTGAACGCGAACACGACGATCGTCAGGATGCCCGGCACGGCCAGCGGCAGGACGGCGCGGAAGAAGGCGCCCAGGCGGTCGTAGCCGTCCACCATCGCCTGCTCCTCGATGTCCTTGGGTATCCCCTTGAAGAACCCCATCATCAGCCAGGTGCAGAACGGCACGGTGAAGGTGGGGTAGGCGATCACCAGCGCCCACATGGAGTTCTGGAGGCCCAGCGCGGCGATGACCTTGGCGAACGGCAGGAAGAGGAGCGTCGGCGGTACGAGGTAGGTGAGGAAGATGCCGATGCCCAGCACCTCGCCCCAGCTCCCGGCCAGCCGCGCCAGGCTGTAGGCCGCCGGCACGGCCAGCAGCAGGGTGATGAGCACGACCAGGCCGCCCACCACGAACGAGTTGAGGAGCCAGCGCACGAAGAGCGTGTCGGTGAACAGCAGCCGCACGTGCGCGAACGTGGGCGACTGCGCGAACCAGAACGGGTTCGCGTTGGGGTTGAACAGGTCGGAGTTCCGCTTGAACGCGGTGATGAGCATGACGTAGAAGGGCAGCGCCGCGAACAGCGTGAAGATCGCGACGGTCAGGTAGAAGACCGTGCGGCTCGCGACGCGTCCCACGCCGCGTCCGCGCGCCGGCGCCGGGGGCAGGGTCGCGGCGGAGGTCGTCATCAGGTCACCTCGCTGCGGCGGATCAGCCTCAGCAGCACGGCGCTCACCCCGGCGAGCACGGGCAGCAGGAACAGCGCGATCGCCGCGCCCCTGCCGAGGTTCCCGCCGAGGATGCCGGTGAAGAACGCGTGGCTGGCGAGGGTCTGCGTCATGTTCGCGGGCCCCCCGCGCGTGAGGACGAAGATCGCGATCATGTCGGAGAACGTGAAGACGAACGTGAACAGGACCGCGACGAGCAGGATGGGGGAGAGCATCGGCAGGGTGATGTCGAAGAGGCGCCTGAGGTAGCCGGCGCGGTCGACGCGCGTCTGCTCGATGACGTCGCGGGGGATGGAGTTCAGGCCCGCCAGCACGATCACCGTGGCCAACGGCAGGATGCGCCAGACGTTCACGAGCACGATCGACACCTTCGCCAGCACCGGGTCGCCGAGCCAGTAGAGGTTCGGCAGCACGCCCAGGGGCGCGCCGCGGCCGCCCAGGAGCCCGACCTGGCGCAGCAGCCAGTCGATGGGGCTGAACACCGAGTCGAGCATCCACAGCCAGCCGATGAGCCCCAGCGCCACGGGTGCCGTCCACGGCAGGAGGATCAGGAAGCGCACGACCCACTTGCCGCGGAAGTCGCGCATCAGCAGCTCCGCCAGGACCGTGCTCAGCACCAACACCGCGACGAGCGTGCTGGCGGTGAACAGCAACGTGTTCCCCAGCGAGCGCAGGAAGACGCGGTCGCGCAGCAGCTCCGAGAAGTGCCTCAGGCCGACCCAGCGCACCTCGGTGCCGCCGGTGGTGACGTCGTGGAGGCTGTAGTAGATCGCCAGCCCGAAGGGCACCCCTACCAGCAGCAGGATGAACAGGACGGCCGGCGCCAGCATGCCGACGGCCAAGAGGGTCTCGCGACGGGCGTGGGCGCCCTCCGCGCGCGTGCCGGCGCGGCGGGCCGCGACGGGCGCCGAGGCGCTCACGCCGCCACCGGCGCGTCGACGCGCCGGCCCGTGACGGGGTCGAAGCGCTTGACGAACCGCTCGCGCACGAAGAACTCGTGCTCGCGCCCCACCTCGAGCTCGCCGGACAGCCGCGCCGGCAGCTTGGCGATGACCTCGTTGGCCTCGCCCATCGGCGACGTGTCGGCACCGGGGACCTGGCCGTAGAGGAGCAGGTCGGCGCCCAGGTCCTCTTGGCCCGAGACCGCGAACGGCAGGCGCAGGGCGTCGGGGCCGGGTTGGAACGACTCGCTGACGGGCAGGAAGTTCTCGGGGTGGAAGCCCAGGACGACGCCGTCCCTGAGGAGCAGGTTCATCGCCGGCGAGCCCATGAACCGCGCCACGAACGTGTTCGCCGGCTCGCGGTAGATGTCGCTCGGCTTGCCGATCTGCTCGATCTTGCCGAAGTTCATCACCGCCACGCGCTCGCCCAAGCCCATCGCCTCCACCTGGTCGTGCGTGACGTAGATCGTCGTGATGCCGATGCGGGCGTGGAGCTTCTTCAGCTCGTGCCGCGCCTGGTGCCTCAGCTTGGCGTCGAGGTTCGACAGGGGTTCGTCGAGGAGGAAGAGGTTCGGCTCTCGTACCAGGGCCCTGGCGAGGGCGACGCGCTGGCGCTCGCCGCCCGAGAGCATGCGGGGCTTGCGGTCGAGGAGGTGGCCGATGCCGAACAGGTTCGCCGACCACTCGACTCGCTCCTTGATGCGGGCCTTGTCGGTGCGGACCGCCTCGAGCGGGAACGCGATGTTCTTGAAGACGCTCTTGTGGGGGTAGAGCGCGTAGCTCTGGAAGACCATGGCGATGTTGCGGTCGTTGGGCGGCAGCCCGTTGACGACCCTGTCGCCGATGACCACCTCGCCGCTCCTGGCCTTCTCGAGCCCGGCGATCGTGCGCATCAGGGTCGTCTTGCCCGAGCCGGAGGCCCCCAGCAGCACGAGGAACTCGCCGTCGCGGACGTCTAGGCTCACGCCGTCGACGGCTCTCACCGCACCGAAGTGGGTATGCAGGTCGCGTACGGTCAGCTTCGCCATCGCTGGCGCGCCTCCTCTTCACGGAGCGGGCGGCGCTCGGTCCCGGCGCCGCCCGCGGTCTCGCCTCCCGTCAGACCAGGCCGCGCTGGCGCCACGCGTCGTACACGGCACGGGCCTCGGCGGCGGCCGTCCTTATCGAGTCCTCGGGCGACTCGTCGCCGCGCACCGCCCGGGCGAACATGTTCGGGATCACGAACGTGTTGTAGACCTCCGCCACCGCGGGGCTGCACACGCCCGGGTGACCGACGTTCGTCGTCCACTCGACCGCGTTCAGCAGCGGCCGCAGCTTGCCCTCGGCCTCGCCCTCGAGCCTGAACGGGTCGTTCTCGAACCAGGCCTCGTGCAGGTCGCGGAACGTGCTGGCGCCCTCGACCGTCGGGTAGTCGCCGTTGCCGCTGATGGGCGAGTCGAAGAAGCTGGGCGAGTTGTACAGCTTCGAGTGGTACATGGCCAGGTCGTAGTTCTCCGCGAGGTCGAGGATGAACTGCTTGGCGGCGTCGGGGCTCTGCGCGTGGTTCGGGACGATGTAGTTGTAGATCACGTGCGCGTTCGCCCAGGCGGTGCCGCGCGGCCCCTGCAGCGCCGGGCCGAAGAACACGTCCTGAGCGATGTCGGGTACGTCGTCCTGCGCGGAGCGGTAGGCGGAGATGGAGTTCATGATGTACGACGCCCTGCCGGCGATCAGCGCCTGGTTGTTCGAGGCCGCGTTCCAGGCGAACACCTCGGGCGTCATGGCCGCCTCGTAGAGACGCTGCATGAACTGGACGGCCTCGAGCACGCGCTCGAAGTTGTCGCCCTGGTCGAGGACCACCTCGCTGTCCTCGTTCTGGACCATGGCGTCGAACGAGGCCAGGATCGCCCGGTGCGCCATGTTCGAGTCGATCTCCTGCGCCAACCCGATGCCGAGCTGCACGCCCTGCTCGTCGCGGATGCGCCCGCCGGCCGTGACCAGGTCCTCCCACGTGCTGGGGCCGTCGGGCATCCCCGCCGCCTCCCAGAGGCTGCGGCGGAAGTTGGCCGGGTCGATCGTCCAGCCGACGCAGAAGCTGTAGTAGTTCTCGGTCCTCGGGTTGTAAGAGTAGTTGCGAGCGACCCTGAGCTGCTCGCCGAAGCGGCTCTGCGCCTCCTGGTTAACGTCGTTCAGCGACAGCAGGCTGGGCTCGAACTGGCCCGCCTCGGCGCCGACCATCTCGATGAGGTCGTGCCCCGACCCTGCCGAGATCTCGGCCGCGACGGTCGCCGGCAGGTCGGCGAGGTTGACGTGGTCCACGACGACGTCGATGCCGTTGGCCGCGCCCCATTCGCGCGCGTACTGGTCGAACCAGGTGTCGTAGGCGGGCACGAAGTGGCTCCACTGCAGGATCCTCAGGGTCCGCCCGCCCTGCGCCCTTAGCAGCGACGGACCGAACGCCGTGGCCGCGGCCGTGGCGCCGGAGTACTTGAGGAAAGACCTGCGCGTGATGCGACGCTTGAACGGGTCGAACCGCAGCAGAGGGCTCATACGTCCACCCATCCCTTCCGAGCGTTGCTTGCCAGCCCTTGCGGGCCCACTGGGCGAGTTCCGGCTCCGGGTCGAGATGCAGGTCGCTACCTCCTTCGCGGCGGAGGGAGGACGCGCGGGACGACGTGTCCGCCAAGCCCCGTGGTCGCCGCGCGTTCGGGGCGCGGCCGACAGGGGTCGTTCGGGTTGCGTTGGAGACACGGTAAGGGGTTCGCGTCCGCGTGGCAAGCGCGACCGCACGGAGCGCCAGCGTGGGCCCGAGCCCGTGGCCCGGTCCATAGGCGCCGTCGCATGGTGGAAGCGCTCGCGACCCCTTAACGTCAGTATCCCGCTGGAGGTCTACTGCGCAGCGGGAGGCAGGGGGCGATGACGCGCGTCTGGGGCAGCGCTTCTGGCTCCCGAGGCCCTCCTGCCTGGTATCCCGCTGGGGGGCTACTGGCTCGAGGGTCGTGAGGAGGGCTCGACGGGTCGGCCGGCCACCGCCGCGCCCGGCCACGGCCGCGCCCGGCCGACGCCGCGCCCGGGACCGTCGCGGGCGGGACGCGGGCAGCGTCCGTCAGCAGCTCAACCGAGCAGCGCCGCGAGCCCGTCGAGGCGTGCCCCCCACGCCTCCTTCGCAGCGTCGGCCGCCTCCTTCGTCGGCAGCCTGCGCTGCTGCACCGACACGGAGGACTTGTCGGGGCCCTTCGCGGTCAGGTAGGCCTCTACGGGCGTGCCGTCGGCCAGCCGCATCCGTACCGACCTGTGGGGCGTCGCCTTCGTGACGGTCACGTCGGCGCCGAGCCAGCGGGCGCGCTCCTCGTCGTCGGCGAACGCCTGGTACAGGCGCTCGACCGGCACGGGCAGGGTCTTGCTGCGGTTGGCCTCGAACTCGCCGCTGCGCTGCTGGCCCACGGCGCGCAAGCCACGGATGCGCTCGTAGCCCACAGCGACGGACTGGGACCACCAGCCCAGCCCCGTCTCGGCCAGGACGAGCTTGGCGATCTCGGCGTGCGGCAGCTCGTGCGCTCCCTTCGCGTCCAGGAAGCGCACCCACTCGGGCCAGTCCCGGCCGGTCTTCGCCGCGACGGCCTCGTCGCTCATGCCTGTCAGCTCCAGGTAACCGGGTGGGATGGGTCGTTCGTGGGCCATTACCTCGCTCCGCCTCCCCGTGAACGTGCGTGGCCTGTAGTGCGACCATACCCGTTCCAGGGCGAGGGGCCGCCCTCGCGGACGGCCCCAGTACGAGCAGGCATCAGCCCCGCGCTCAGCTCGCCAGGAACTC